>CAIYUC010000162.1 GCA_903929315.1 uncultured Bacteroidales bacterium | reverse complement strand
CTCCTGGGATGAGTTCATCAAAGGAGGGAGGTAAAAGAAAGACCTGATTAGGATTGTAGGTTTTAAATGTCAGCTTTTTTGATTTACCTTTGGGCATATTGTAATTTTTATCCAAAGATAACACTTTATTACATTGAATATAAAATATATGTGATGATTTTATTAACATTTTATTGTTAAAAATCAGTTAATAAAGTTAGCTTTGCACCTTACTTATTAGACAACCCCGTAGGGGTGAGGTGTTTGATGACGAAGTTTCTTGAAAAAACCGCAGAATATCTTTACCAACGCTATGGCGCGGGAATTTCCGGTTTGTGCATTGTTCTTCCGAACCGTCGCGGAGGACTTTACCTTAAAAAATATCTGGGTCAGCAAATCGGGAAAACCACCTGGTCGCCTGCCATCTATTCCGTCGAGGACTTCATCACCGGACTTTCGGGCTTGAGGGTAGCTGAACAAACACATCTTCTTTTTGAATTATTCGAGGTCCATAAGTCGATAGAAGGTGCCAAAGCCCAACCGTTTGAAGAATTTATAAGCTGGGGTAAGCAACTCCTTCACGATTTTAATGAGATCGACAATTACCTTGTTGATCCGAAACAACTCTTTCAATACCTCGACGAAGCCAAGGCTCTTTCTCTCTGGAATCTTGATAATAAACCTTTAACGGATTTTGAAAAACAATATCTTCATTTCTATAACTCGCTTTATTCGTATTATCAGCAATTGACTTCACGGCTGTTGAATGAAGGATTGGGTTATCCCGGGCTGATTTTCAGGCAGGTGGCTTCAATGATCGGCGATACAGGAATGCAACTGAAATGGGATAAAGTCATTTTTTGCGGTTTTAATGCTCTCACTGCCGCTGAAGAGAAGATCATCGACATGCTGATCAAATCAGGAAAGGGAGAGATATTTTGGGATGCTGATGAATATTACCTGGACAATAAGCAACAGGAAGCGGGGGATTTCCTCAGGACCTGGATAAAAAAATGGAAACAACCGGAAACCCGCTGGGTCGGTAACGATCTCGGGAATTCGGAAAAAAACATTTTTATAACTGGAGTACCATTTCATATAGGGCAGGCAAAACTCGCAGGTCAACTTTTAAAGGATCTGCTGGATAAAAAAGTTCCTTCCGGTGAAATTGCTGTCGTATTGATGGATGAACAATTGCTGATACCTCTTTTATCCTCATTACCCGAAGAATTGACCGGACTGAACATCACTATGGGATTGTCCTTGGATCAATCTCCTTTTTTCGATCTTTTTGACGACATTTTTCGTATGCACGAAAATGTAAACCGTTTTTCCAGGGCGAAAGAAGGTGGAAAAATAAGGTTTTATCACCGGGACATTTTAAAGATATTGGATCATCCCTTCATAAACCGCCTGGCTGATTCAATCCTGCGAAGCAATTCCTTTGTCCTGAAAGAAGCTATCGATTCCATCCGGCAAGGGAACAGGGTATTCCTCGATAAAGAAGAGATCACCGGTACCAAAGCAGACCTTTTTACTGAAAAGTTGAGTTTTCTCGAACCGGTTTTTGTTCCATGGAATAAACCTTCCGATGCTTTGTTGTGTCTTCAGACCATGATTTCAGCCCTTAGGGATGCTTTTATAACAGTGCCTGCAGAGGAAGAAATGGAAAGTCCGGGAAAACGATTGCAGATTGAACTCGAATACCTGTATGCATTTTCCAGGATCCTTCATCAGCTCTCAACATTGATGAACAGGTATGACGCAGTGACGAAGATCGAAACATTCCATACTTTGTTCAGCAGGCTGGCGGGTTCTACCACTCTCCCGTTCTACGGCGAACCCTTAAAAGGTATTCAGATTATGGGTATGCTTGAAACGCGAACCCTTGATTTTCCAAACGTCATCCTTCTTTCTGCGAACGAAGACTTGCTGCCAAGCGGTAAAACATCGCCTTCTTATATACCTTTTGATATCCGCAGGGATTTCAAATTACCGACACATCATCAAAAGGATGCAGTTTATGGATACCATTTTTACCGGCTTCTGCAAAGAGCGCAAAATGTCCATTTATTGTATAATACAGAAGCCGATGAACTGGGAGGAGGCGATAAGAGCCGTTTTATCAAACAGATCATCACGGAACTTCCTGTATATAATCCGCAAATCAAGATAGTTGAACAGGTATTAAGCACGCCTCTGATTAAAGGGGAGCCCTATCCTCCCATCATCATCCTGAAGGTGAATGAAGTTTATGAAAAGCTGAAGGTAAAGGCAGCAAAGGGTTTTGCTCCTACAACATTGAACAATTACCGTCAATGCCCGCTGAAATTCTATTACCATTCGATTGCCGGACTGGAAGAGCAAAAAGAACTTGAGGATACCATTGACCCTCAGATACTGGGACAAGCAGTACATGACGCGTTGAGACAACTTTACCTGCCTTTTAAAGACCTGCCATTGACAAGGGATAACATAAATTCAATGCTGTCTGAAACAGACTCGCTGACGGATCAGGCCTTTATGAAGAAATACAAGGGCTCAGAACTGACTTTTGGTAAAAACCTGCTTTTGGTCAGGGTAGCAAAAATTCTGATCACAAAGTTTCTTCGGTCGGAATCAGAGTTGATAGATGGTTTAAAAGAAGAAGGAAAAACACTGACAGTCAAGTTTCTCGAGCAATTCATTGAGAAGCACGTGACGGTCAGGTATAAGGATGAAATGATTGATGTTCGCCTGAAAGGCTTTATGGACAGGGTTGACAGGATAGGGGAGGAATGGAGGATTGTCGATTACAAGACTGGCAGGGTGGAAGAAAGAGATCTGAAATTGACGAATCTCGATGAATTGTTACAAAACCCTGATCTCTCCATGAGTTTTCAACTTTTAAGTTATGCTTATCTTTTCGGTACCCGGTTTGGGTATAATGAGCAAAAAATAAAAGCGGGGATCATGCCATTGAAGAAAGGTTCTGAAGGATTTCTGGAAGTGTCGGTTCCTTCAGGAGGAGAAGAAAAACCCGGAACACTGATCCAGGCAGATCATCTGAAGGAATTCGAAAAACTACTGATCAAGATGCTTGAGGAGATATTTGATACTGACAGGCCATTTATTCAAACCGAAAACAGGAAAGTATGTGAGAAATGTACTTTTATCAATCTTTGCGGGCGTTGATCTCCTTTTCTGAAAACACATCTGCTTCATATGTGTAGATTTCCGCATCTTTCCATCCGTCCCAGCCGATTCCCGCTTTATCCCGTGCACAATGCCCGAGGAATTCCTCTTTGGTCCATCCTGTTTCAGTAGCTACCTGAGGCAGAAAAGTCCCTGAATAATACCCTTTTTTGATGTAAATACCATGCTTCCCTAACTCGATTTCATCAATGGAATGGATCTTTTTCATCGGTGAAAGAACGGATATTTCAATTTCCAGTTCGTCGATTTCTTTTGACTCAACCCGAGGGAAACGTGTATCTTCAGTAGAAGAAGCAATGGCCATCTCCTGGACTACTTTATACAAAGGTTCATCTGAAATAAACCTGCCGATACATCCCCTCAGATCTCCTTTTTCTTTTAATGTAACAAATGCGCCGCTCTTCACCTTCATGCTTTCCGAAAATCCGCTCGGGTCAATAGGAGTCGTTTTGCCGGTCCGGATATATTGTTCTATAGTCCTGCGTACGATTTTTAATAATTCTTTTTTGTCCATACTGCTTAACGTTAAATCTGAACTGTTTTTTTGAGAGGTTTCTGTTTTCGAAACAACAATGCTCCAATAACCCACCACCTGTGATTTGTCAGCATATTTGGAATCCCCGGAATTTCGGTATAAAACAGGCGTCAGTTTTAGTCCGGGATCATTGGCAGTCATATAAAGCATGGTAAGAACAGAGGTCCAGCCGCACATGCTCGTTGCCAGGTTCGGAATATTGCTCTTTTCATTTTCATCGCGGACTTTCAGGAGATTATCAGGAGAATTGGAAAGCACGGCGTCACAGGTCTTTTTGTCCACTTTTTGTGCGTCTGCATAAGGCGGATAATGGGACCAATCCGTACTGAAAATAAAAAGATTCTTCTCGTTGAAATAAGGTTTCAGCGCTTCGGCGATCTTTTTACAAGTCTGCGGAGATTGCGTTCCCAGTACAATCGGTACGATCTGGAATTTCTTCTTCAGATGAAACTGGAGAAAAGGAACCTGTGTCTCAATGCAATGTTCATTCTTATCTGCTTCAGGATTGAAAGTAAAGACTGCATTTTCTTTTATAAGTTTTTTAGCCAGGTCAATATTGACTTTTACTTTTCCTAACGGTGTATTGTAATCTCCCTGGTCATAGATCGAAGCACCGATGAAAGAAACATAGTGACTGGAGCCGATGATAAAGATATTCTCATACTCTTTCTCAGGGTCCACCTGGTTGATGCTGCTGGCGGCCACGACTCCTGAAAATTCATAACCTGCATGCGGACAGATCACTGCAATAACACGTTCAGTGGTTTTGGGCTTGGCATTTGCAAACAGGTCTGTTAACATTGACCTTAATGTTGCTGGGTCTGAAGGATAGAACTTGCCGGCAGCAGCTTCGGGCCTGTCGTCAAAACTCACGACCGGCTTCTGATTCTGCGAATTACAGCCCGGAACAAGGGCAAAGAAAAATATTCCCAGCCATAAATACAAAAGAACCCTTTTCATAATTTTATATCTTTGATACTCATTACAAATTTACAAAATTCAAAATGCAAAATGCAAAATTCAAAATGCAGACTGCAGGATTCAGAAATTAATTTCTTTGTAACTCTGTGACTCTATGACTTTGTGACTTTGTGACTTTGTGACTTTGTGACTTTGCCTGATAAAAAATTATGAAATTTAAAAGTAAAATCCGGCTTTCCGTAATTGTTTTGGGTTTTTCTTCCATTTTTATCCAGGTTATCCTATTAAGGGAATTCCTTTCCGTCTTTTACGGGAATGAACTGGTGATGGGGATCGTCCTTGCTAATTGGATGCTCCTTACCGGCTCAGGGGCTTATCTGGGGAAGTTTTTTCCGAAATTGAAAAAACAATTCCGGGTCATTTTATTTTTTCAAATACTATTCACTGTTCTCCCTGTCATTACAATACTGAGCCTGGATATATGGAGAACAGTTTTATTCCCCTACGGGAGTATGCCGGGCTTAATGGAAATCCTCTGGTCTTCGTTCCTTCTGCAACTACCCTTTTGCCTGGTGAACGGGTTCCTTTTTACCGCTTATAATTCAATGTTATCGGAATTTACCGGGAAGAACAAAGCAAGCAGCGTTTATGCATTGGAAGCGTTCGGTAGTGTTCTGGGAGGTATCGTTATGAATTTTATTTTTCTCTGGATCTTCGGAATTTTTACAAGCCTTCAACTATTGATGATCCTCAACTTTTTGACAATCATCCTGTATATAAATTCTATCCCTGGTAAGATCATAAAGATCGTCATTCCGGTATTGGCTGTTATCGTAGTGTTCATTGTTCTTTCATTGGATTTACAGGGATTTACAGAAAAGTTGTTGTTCAGGGATCAAAAAGTGATCTTCAACCGGTCTACCCCTTATGGAACGGTGGTTGTAACTAAAAATGCCGGCCAGCTTAACTATTTTGAAAACGGTCTTCCGCTGTTTTCCTCAGGCAATGAGATTTTTAATGAAGAACTGGTTCATTTTCCTATGATCCAACGGGCTCATCCCGAAAAAATATTAATGATTTCCGGCGGGATTTCAGGGACCCTTAAGGAGATTAAAAAATATAAACCCCGGCGGATCGATTATGCAGAATTAAATCCTGCGCTGATCGAGACCGGGAAAAAATATTCCGTTTCCTTTGATGATCCTTTGATCCATGTATATAATAAGGATGGCAGGAGATTTCTTAGTGAAACAAGCGAGCGATATGATGTCGTGATCATCAATCTTCCGGAACCCTCCACTATCCAGATCAACCGTTATTATACCAGAGAATTTTTTATCAAAGTGAAAGATAAGCTTTCCAGGGATGGGGTTATCTCTTTGAGCTTGCCGCCAACAGAGGATTACGTGAGTTCAACGGCTGCAAAACTCAATTCATCGCTGTTCTATACTTTAAATTCGGTCTTTAAGAAAGTGCTTATCCTGCCAGGACAAAAAAATTATTTCCTGGCATCCGACTCAGAGCTTACAACTGGTATCGCAGGGCTGATAGATTATCGCGGAATCCAGACAAAGTATGTGAACAGGTATTACCTCGATGATGAATTATTGAAGGACCGGAGCAGTTTTATCAGGCAGCATCTAACAAAAAACGACGGTATTAATGAGGATTTCAGGCCACTTACCTATTTCCTGCAGATCAATTACTGGACCACCTATTTTAAGATCAACTATGTGATCCTGTTTGCACTATTCCTTGTGGTGTTAATCCTTATATTCCTAAGCCTGAACAAAATCAGCTTTGGATTATTCACCGGAGGATTCACCGCCTCATCGCTCGAAATATTGATTCTGATCGCATTCCAGGTTATTTATGGATATGTCTTCCGGATGGCCGGAATTATCATCATGTTGTTTATGGCAGGCCTGGCAACCGGGGCTTTTATCTGGAAACGGATCTACCCACGGTGGAGCTCAAAAAGTTATATTCATATCCAATTGACAATAGGGCTTTTTTCAATGGGGTTCCCGTTTATTATTCTTTTTCTTAATGCAGTCGTTTTGCATGAGTGGTTCATTCATATTATTTTCTATTTATTAACGCTTTTTATTTCCCTGTTCATTGGAATTGAATACGGCCTCGCTTCAGTGATACGCCAACAAAACTTTGCAACAATCGCAGCAAAGAATTATTCTGCTGATCTGTTCGGCTCTGCAATGGGTGCGATCATCACAACAATACTCCTTTTCCCTCTTTTAGGATTGATCTGGACGTGTTTTGTCCTTGCTCTTCTGAATGTTATCAGCGCGCTTTTCTTTCATTTGTTGGAAAAAGAATGAATGCAGGAATGTAGTGATGTAGTAATGCAGTAATGCAGTAATGAAGTAATGCAGTAATGCAGAGATGCAGGTATGCAAAGGATATAATTACTGCATTCAGCTTTCCTGCTCCCGATAGCTATCGCATGCGCGTCAAGCTAAGCGGCATTTTAAGATATTTTTGAACCATGTTTAACCTGTCGTTTCTCGGCTCGCGCGCGTTTCCGAACGCGTGCGCGGTCAATGTTGAATTATCTTTTCTCGGCTCGCGCGCGTTTCCGAACGCGTGCGCGGTCAATGATGAATTATCTTTTCTGCATGGATCTAATAATTCATCTTTCAACCTTAAAATTCATGATTATTATGTAAGTTTGTTAGGTAATAATAATCACGGGTGATGAAGAACACGTTTACCCGGTTTTTAATTTTTACCTTTCTGTTTTTCCCTCTTTTTTCTTTTTCCCAGGGAGAGAACAACATCTGGTATTTCGGGGCCCGCGCAGGACTTGATTTCAATTCAGGATCTCCTGTAGCTCTTACGAATGCTCCCAGTACATTTGCATTAGAAGGCTATGCTGCCTCTGTTTCAGATTCATTAGGGAACCTTTTGTTTTTTGCAGACGAGCCTTATGTATATAACAGGAATATGCAGGTTATGCCTAACGGTTCACTGCTTGGCTCCTGGCAGTTCGCTCCGCAACCCTTGTTTGCTGTAAAAAAGATGGATGAAGATAGTGTTTATTTCCTTTTCCTGATGGATGTAGACTCTTCTCTCTTGAATCAGAATCCCAAAGGGTTGACATACACAATTGTTGATATGAAATTGAATGGCGGCCTGGGCGATGTACCTCCGGGCCAGACAGGCATCCCTGTGGCAGGAGCGTTGCAAACAAAGGATATGCTCACCGGAACAAGGGCAAAAAATAACAAGGATGCCTGGGTCGTGGTTAGAAAATTCAAGAATAGCACCCAGTATCTTGCGTATCATATCACATTGGCCGGGATCGATATGAATCCGGTCATAAGCAACAGCCTGATCATGCTTCACTGGCCCATTTTGCCGAGTGGTCAGGGCGGGGAGATGATGCGATTTTCACCGGATGGTACAAGGTTTATCACCGTTTATGACAGCCTTAGTGAATTTTGCCAGTTCAATTCTTCAACAGGGGAAATTACTCCCATGTTTTGCTTTAATACCTTAAACACAACACATGGAGAGTTTTCAACTGCTGAATTCTCGATCGATAACAGGTTCCTGTATATTTCAAGATGGGATGGTTATTGCCCCTGTATGAAAATATACCAGTATGATGCTTCAAAAACAGATTCTGCACAGTTCATACAAAGTGAAGTTTTGATTCATCAGACTAATATCTACCCATCTCAACTGCAGAGAGGACCTGACCATAAAATTTATTGTACACATGAGGGTGAGGATTCGGTGGATGTTATCAATTTTCCGACAGTCCAGGGACTGGGGTGTAATTTTAGGCCTCATGTGGTCTGGCTGCAGGGAAGAATATGTTTGCAGGGATTTGTTCAACACCTTGAGCGGTATTATGTGTATATTCATGATACAGGTCATTGCCAGGGTTTACCCGTGAACTTCACATCTACCATATGGCCTCAACCTGACAGCATCCACTGGGATTTCGGAGATCCTGCATCGGGTCCGGAAAATTATTCTTACATCCAAAATCCTGCGCATACCTTTTTGGTGCCTGGTTCATACAATATAACGCTGTTTGTACGACATATCGACAAGCGTACCGACACGGCATGGCAGCAGATTACGATTAATCCGACCTATATACCGGTACTCGGCCCCGACCGGTCCGTTTGTAGCGGAACCCAGTTTACCTTCGACGCAGGGGCCTGCACCGGATGTACATACCAGTGGACAGATCTGACCACTATGCTGCCTGTTGGTTCCGGCCAGACCTATACAACAAGCCAAGCGGGGACATATGAGGTTGCCGTCACCAACAATTACGGATGCACTGGGAGAGATACGGTTCAACTGATCACAAATCCGCAACCTGCCATAACTAACAATCCTCTTTCAAAAACTATCTGTTCGGAAGAGTCCACCAATATTGCCTTAACCTCCAATGAACCGGGTACCAATTTTCATTGGACTGTCGCATTAACCTTGGGAAATATAACCGGTTTTACGCCCGATTCAGGACTTATCATTAACCAGGTTCTCACAAATAATGGCTCATCTGCTGGAATTGTAACATATAGTATAACACCCAAACTGGGGGGTTGTGCAGGAACTAAGGTTGATTTTCCGGTAACGGTAAATCCCGGAGATTCAGTAAAAGTCAGTATTTCTTCCTCAATAAACAACATTTGTGCAGGAACACCTGTCATTTTCACGGCAATTCCTACAAATGGAGGAACCACACCATCATACCTTTGGAAGGTAAACGGAATCAGTGTTGGAACAAATAGTCCAAACTATACCGATAATCCGGTCAACGGGGATTTGGTTTCCTGTATCTTAACATCTTCCATTACTGTTTGCATCTCAAATAACCCAGCGACATCTAATACCATACAGATGATTGTCAATCCGCTGAATCCTGTCAGTGTTGCCATTTCACCTTCTGCAAACCCGGTCTGTTCAGGTGCGACCGTTACATTTACCGCAACACCCGGTAATGGTGGCACGATACCTGTTTACCTGTGGAAAGTTAACGGGATCAGCGTTGGAACGAATAGTACCACCTACTCGTATACTCCGGCATCCGGTGACTTGGTATCCTGCATCCTTACTTCAAATATCCAGTGTCCAACGGGAAACCCGGCCACCAGCAATACAATTACAATGATTGTCAATCCGAATCTTTCGGTGAGTGTTTCAATTTCAGCTTCTGCAAATCCTTTCTGCCAGGGAACATCAGTCACATTCACTTCAATACCAACGAACGGAGGTGCTGCACCTTCATATCAATGGAAGGTAAATGGAATTATTGTTGGCTCAAATAATCCCGTTTACGCTTACATTCCGGCGTCCGGTGACTTGGTATCCTGTATCCTGACTTCTAATATCGCTTGTCCATCAGGAAACCCTGCCACATCAAATACCATCACCATGATCCAGAATAACAATGTTCCAGCAGGTGTTTCCATCGTTGCATCAACAAATCCTTTCTGTCCGGGGAATAGTGTCACATTTACTTCAACTCCGGTGAATGGTGGTGCAAATCCTTCTTATCAATGGAAAGTAAACGGAGTTAACGCTGGAACGAATTCCACAACATATTCTTATAATCCTTTGAATGGTGATAGTGTCCGGTGTATCATGACCTCAAATCTGAATTGTGTTTCCGGTAATCCTGCATCCTCCGGTAAGATCATTATGAGCGGAACATTAGCGTCGGTAGTAACATTCACCCTCTGCAACGATTCAATCACCACCACCAATGCCAAACCATTCAAATTAAAAGGTGGAATTCCACTTGGCGGAACTTATTCAGGCCCGGGAGTCACAAACGGGATCTTTTATCCTGCAATTGCAGGTGTTGGCACAAAAACGATCACCTATACCTATACCAATTCTGCCCTTTGTTCTGCCAGCGCTATACTATCATTCGTAATTCGTAATCCGTCATTCGTAATTTGCGGATCAGATCTGACTGACATTCGCGATAACAAGGTATATCCCACAATTCAGATTGGCCCACAGTGTTGGATGGTAGAAAATTTGAATTATGGAACAGAAATAACTTCAAACCTGGATCAGAGAGATAACTGTATCCCTGAGAAATATCACAATCCAGCATCGAGTATCGAGCATCCAGCATCTGTCTACCAATGGGATGAGCTAATGAACTACGACGAAACCCTCTCCAACCAAGGCCTTTGCCCGCCGGGATGGCATGTTCCCTCGGAAATAGATTGGAATACACTTTTTGCAAATTACATCAGCAATGCCTTTGCCGCCAGTCCCTTGAAATATTCAGGATTTTCAGGCTTCAATGCTCTTCTATACGGTGCCAGGCACTTAAACAAAACCTGGGATTTCCAGGGGTTTGCAACATTCTTCTGGTCATCGACAGCCCACGGCACAAACAAAGCCTGGGTGCATGGGATGAACGATGCTGATCCAAGCGTGTCGGTATATCCGGCGTTCAAATCGAATGCGTTTTCGGTGAGATGTCTGAAAGATTGACCCTCGTAAATCAGGTTTTTACAAATTAATTTATTTTTCTTTTACCGCGAAGTATTCTCCCGTTGGAAACAATGGGAACTTCAAAACAGATAACTGCGTAGGCAAAACGGGGTCGATTCGTCCAAATGACCTCTCCCCAGGGGGGTGTCTGATAAGTTTCTTTTTTTTCTCGCAGAGGCTCGCAGATGAAACGCTGAGTTTCGCAGAAAATTGAAAACATGTGTTTTAACTTTGCGAGACTCTGCTTAAAACTCGGCGGAACTCCGCGTGAAATTTTCTTTTTTATACTTATTAGACAACCCCCCGCGGTGAGGTCATAGAGTAAAAGTAATAAACAAAAAAATTCCGGTGTAATTTAAAGCACTCATAATAGTATACTGAATTTCAGATAATTAAAACAAGTTATATAGTAGGCGCGAAGACGCAAAGAAAATTTCCCCCTCCCTGATTTGGGGAGGGGAAAGGAGAGTGGAATTGCGTCTTGGCGCCTTGGTGGTGAAAAAAATTTGTCGTTAATATTGAATTTATTTGTAACTTTATAGACTAAAAATGAAAGAATTTATTACGCTTTACTGTCGGAATAATAGCAACTTAAAAGATCTCATTTTCTTTCTTTTTATATTTTTAGAATGAAAAGAAAACTGACAAAAAGAGAATTTTTACGTTATAGCGCAATGGGTATTGCTGCCACTGCTTTAGGAACGAAAGTAACCGAAACATTTTCAAAAAATATGGTCAATATAAACGATAGCGCCTTTCCTTTACCCGTTGAAGGATTATGGAAATGGAGCAAGGAATCTCCTTATTATACGGTCACGGCAAAAGGAGTGAAATGCCGGATTTGTCCGAATAACTGTATCCTTAAAGAAGGCCAGGAAAGCATCTGCCGGACACATGTAGTCAAAGATGATAAGCTGTACACGATTGCCTATGGAAATCCGTGCAGCGTTCACGTCGATCCGATTGAGAAAAAACCATTATTCCACTTTCTTCCAACCACCCGTGCTTATTCTATTGCCACTGCCGGCTGTACCCTCGCTTGCCTGAATTGCCAGAATTGGGAGATCTCGCAGGAAAGTCCCAGAAAGACTCAGAACGCCGACCTATTGCCGGTAAAAGTAATAGAAGAAGCTGTAAACAGCCATTGCCAGTCCATCGCCTATACTTACTCAGAACCCATTGCATTTTATGAATATACCTATGATACGGCAAAACTTGCCAGGGCAAGAGGATTGAAAAACCTGTTGATCTCCAACGGTTACATCAACGAAAAGCCGCTTCGCGATCTTTGTAAATATACAGATGCCGCGAATATCAATTTGAAATCTTTTACCGAAGATACTTATGAAAAACTGAACGGGGGAGCTTTACAACCTGTAATGGATGCCCTGAAGATCATTAAGGAGGAAGGGGTATGGCTGGAGATCACCAACCTTATTGTCCCAAACTGGACGGATAATCTGGATATGATCACACAGATGTGCAATTGGCTTGTGAATAGCGGATTCACGGATTGTCCCCTTCATTTTTTACGCTTTTTCCCTTTGTACAAACTGACAAATCTTCCCTATACTCCTGAATCCATCCTTGAACAGGCACGTAACATTGCTATGAAAGCCGGCATGAAATACGTTTACATAGGGAATGTCCCCGGCACAACCTTCGAAAATACCTATTGCCCTCATTGTAAAAAGCCGGTCATCGAACGGCAGGGTTTCGCCATCCTGCAAAATAATCTCAAAAGCTCGGCCTGCAAGTTCTGTGGGACAAAAATAGCAGGTGTTTGGGAATAATCCATATTCCGTTTCAATTACTGATACTGGATGCTTGATCCTGGATACTCGATGTGTGGGCTTGGGATACAGGGTAGAATGTGATGTTACTACGCACGCGTTACAAACGCGCACGAGCCGGTTTTCGAACTTCAACATTCGTTGATTAATATTCAATATTCTTTTAGACCAAAGAATTCAAACTTTTCCGTAATCCGTAATCCGTAATCAATTATCAAGTTTCCATAGATCCAGGTAAATCGGCAAGTGATCAGAAAAGCCCCCATTATATCTTGGACCAACGTAGGTCCGGTTTGGCTTGGATCCGAGGAAACGGGCGTCATCGTTTAACAAAAAATCTGCTGTGAATATATGTGCATCTTCCAGGGAAGTATGAATTCCGTTCTCTTCCCTGAAGAGCGACCCCGAAACAATGAACTGGTCAAAGATGGACCATTTCCCCTGGTACTTTATTGTACCCTGATTCCAATCGCTGGTTTTCACTGCCATGAGATTAATAAGGTCAGTAAGTTGAAAATGTTGGGAGTCAGGTTTGGCCTTCAGGATTTTGCACAGGCTTTCATTTCCCGGTTCATCATTGAAATCCCCCATAATGATAATATTTGAATGATGATTCCCGGATAAAAGAGAATCAACTTTACTTTTTAAAAGCATGGCAACAAAATTCCTTTTCGGTGTGGATTCCTTATATCCCCCGCGACGTGAAGGCCAGTGGTTGATGAAGAGATGAACCGTATCACTTTTAAAGACTGTTCCTTTGACATACAGAATATCCCTTGTATGGGAAAGACTATCAAACGGAAAAATCACTTTAAAACTTTTTGAATAAAGTACATTGAACTTCTCAGGTCTGTAAATCAAGGCTACATCAACTCCCCGGATATCCGGAGAATCATAGTGAATGATCCTGTATTTGACACATTTCAATGGGGTATCATAGATGAGCTTCCTGAGAACATAAAGGTTCTCAATTTCGCACATCCCTACAATGGCCGGTGGATCCCATTCTCCTATGGACAAGAAAACCCTGGAAAGATGAAAGATCTTTTCAAGGAATTTTGCATAGGTCCATCTCCTTGTCCCCATGGAAGTAAATTCATCATCCATTTTTGTTGTGTCATTGTAAGGATCATAAAGATTCTCAACATTATAAAAAATGATCCTGACATTATGACCTTTATTACTTTGCCATTTAATATTGGCATAGTTTTCGGTGATACCGGTATTCTGTCTTTTTGTCGGGGTTTGCCCAAAACAATGAAACCAGGCAAACCACAGAATCAGGAGTAACAGACGTTCATTCATACATTTTATATATTAGATGTTGTTGATTGTTAATGAATTGTATCTTGTATACAACTATGTGGGAAATGACGGGTCTGACAATATATAGCCCATAAATTCATAATTTATCATTAAAGACATTAATCGTTCTAAAATCAAAAGGTAATACATGTCACTCATAGGAAAATATATCTTGTTGGGGCGAAAATTGTTTTTTTGTTACATTTTACAGCTTTAACAATTTTTAACAAATCAAGTAAATACTATTGCGTATAAAGAATCGTTCTAAACCGGAACTTTTTAAAATTTCTCCTATAAAGGTTATTGAAATATGAAAAGGATTGTTGGTATTTTATTCATTGCTATTATTGGTGGGGCCATATCATTAGGTTTGTATAAACTAACTGAAAAGAAAGAGCGGCCCATTCAATATTCCTATCATGCTGATCAAAGGTTACCGGTGCGTCCGGTAAATTATTCCCTGAATGCGGGGTTTAACCTGCCGGATTTTGAAATCCCTGCAGCTTTGTCAGTTCCTGCTGTGGTTCACATCAAAACCGAATTTCAACGCAAAAGCGGGGTTTATGATGATTTCTTCGACCTGTTCAATTTTGGTCAGCAAATGCCCGATGAGAGATACAGGGCATTAACAGCCGTAGGTTCAGGTGTGATCATTTCACCGGAAGGTTTTATTGTGACCAATAATCATGTCGTACAGGATGCAGACAAAATTACCGTCACCCTCAATGATAAGAGAGTATACAAAGGTACCATCGTGGGAACGGATCCAAGCACTGACCTGGCGGTAATCAAAATTGACGAGAAAAACCTTTCTGCTTTACAATTCGGGAATTCCGATGATGTAAGAGTGGGAGAATGGGTTTTGGCAGTAGGTAATCCATTCAACTTGACATCGACTGTGACTGCAGGAATCGTGAGTGCAAAAGCAAGGGATATCAACATACTGGGTTCACAGGGTTCAGTTGAATCGTTCATTCAGACGGATGCGGCTGTAAATCCGGGGAATAGTGGCGGAGCGCTGGTCAATACAAAAGGCGAACTGATCGGGATCAACGCTGCTATTGCCTCAGGAACCGGCAGTTTTGTCGGTTATTCCTTTGCAATACCTTCGAATATTGTAAAGAAAGTGGTGGATGACTTCATTTCACATGGGAAAGTTGACAGGGCTTATCTGGGAATTTATTATAAGGAGATTGATGCACAGTTTGCCAAAGATGAGGGTTTCCCGGATGTAAAAGGCGTTTATGTGGAGGATGTGGTCGAAGGTGGAGCAGCTGCCATGGCAGGCTTTAAAAAAGGAGATGTCGTTTTGCAGATAAATGATATGCCTGTCAACAGCAAATCTGAATTACTGGAAATTATCGCTCAACATAATCCCGGTGATAAGATCAATGTTAAGATTGAAAGAGAAGGGAAGACGATCGACCTCCCGGTTACATTGCAAAGTGAAAGCGGAAGCCTTGCAGTCGTTAAAAACAACCAGATAATAATTTATGGCGCCACTTTCCAGCGTATTACGCAAAATGAAAAGAACCGTTTCCACCTGGATGATGGTTTTCAGATCACACGGTTGGACAATGGTCTTTTAAAGAGTTCAGGAATCAGAGAAGGCTTTATCGTTATTGCTATTGATAAACAACCCGTTCATTCAACCCAGGATCTGAAAGATGCGTTGAGCACGAAAAAGGGAGGGGTTTTATTGGAAGGTATTTATCCAAACGGTTTAAGGGCATACTATGGAATCGGGCTATAAATCGCCCATTTGGAGCGATGCCCCTGACATGACGGTTCTTCTCTTATTCAAATTATTAACCAAATTACAAGAGCGGATATAACCATGAGACAATTAAAAATTTCAAAATCTATAACCAACCGGGAAACTGCATCACTTGATAAATATTTGCAGGATATCGGAAAAGAAGAATTGATCACTCCGGAGGAAGAGGTTTCTCTTGCACAAAAGATCAAAACCGGAGACCAGGATGCATTGGAAAAACTATGCAAGGCAAATCTTCGTTTTGTTGTTTCTGTTGCAAAACAATATCAAAATCAGGGATTGAGTTTACCCGATCTTATCAATGAGGGAAACCTTGGTCTGATAAAAGCTGCAAAAAGGTTTGATGAGACACGCGGGTTTAAATTCATATCCTATGCAGTATGGTGGATCCGTCAATCGATTTTACAGGCACTGGCGGAACAGGCAAGAATCATCCGGTTGCCATTGAACCAGGTAGGCTCTTTAAGTAAGCTGAACAAAACCTCCTCGAAGCTGGAACAGAGATTTGAACGGCCGCCTTCACCCGATGAGCTTGCCACTGCCATGGAAATGCCTGAAAAGAAGGTACGGGAAACCATGAAGATGTCTACACGGACGATCTCAGTGGATGCACCTCTGGATCAGGACGAAGATCTGAGGTTCCTGGATGTGTTCGTATCCGAGGATGTCCCTGGAACAGATGAGCCCCTGATCAGGGAATCACTCGCACGGGAAATCCAGCGGTCACTCGCAACACTGGCAGAAAAAGAAAGAGAGATCATCAATCTTTTTTATGGAATCGGTGTTCCCCATAACTATACCCTGGAAGAAATAGGCGATATGTTTGATCTGACCCGTGAACGGGTTCGCCAGATAAAGGAAAAAGCGATCCGCAGACTTAAACATTCTTCCCGAAGCAAATTATTGAAAGCTTATCTGGGTTAAAATTAAAATAGCACCCCACCTATGATGATATAATGACTATCGTAAAGCCTTTGTTAACCGCCAAGACGCAAACAGTTTAATATCAGCAACTTATTTCTCTGCGTCTCTGCGTCTCTCCGGTAAAAAGAAGCATTTACTACATTTTTATCACTTTTTTATTCGCTATAATATTCAGACCATCAGACACTTTCAGGAAATAGAATCCCGCTGACATGGATTTTCCAGCAAAACGGATCATGGTTTGTTTCGAAAGAATGCCATGACTTACTTCATTCCCGGAAAGATCATAAAGAGAATACGTATAATGTGAAACAGGGTTATATGTTTCCATAAATAATGTTAAAAATTCACGGCAGGGATTTGGTGAAACGGTAACCACCGGATTATCTGTTTTTGATAATTCGCTAATCCCAAAAGGACCAGATCCTCCCCCGACTTTTATCCCATTTCCAAATGAAGTAACCCAGAGTTCACTAGATTTGTAAGGGTTATAGAAAACTCTCATGGGATGACGAAAGGGGTAAGAGGATACCTGTGTGAAAGTAGGAAGAGTTATGGTTGCATTCGCACAATACCATAATCCATCGATCTCTGTCGTCATATACAACTCATCCGGATTGGCCGGGTTTATAGTGCATGAATTAACACGGAAGTTATTATTAATCAGGACCCAGTTGAGCCCTTTATCTGTAGTTCTGTACATTCCTCCTGTACCACTGATACCCGAAGTACCCCATCCTGTGAATACACATCCATACCATGTACTTTGTGATGCATCATTCGGATCGATCACAACATCCTGTGTCCAGAATCTCATGTTGGTATGTGAACGGTCATACCATGCGGAAGTCGCGTAATTATAGTAATACACTCCTGAACTGTCAGTGAAAGCAGTGGAAGAAGTGGGTTTTCTTGCCGAATAACTGACCACAAGATCCCCGTTATTTAAAACATTGATCGTATAAGGGTGCCCGTTGCTTCTGGGTGGATTTGACATTTTATTCCAGGTAGAGCCAGCGCCTGCATTCAGATTGTTTGTAACATAAAGTCCGCCGATAGTCGCCTTACTGCTATGCAGCACACTGGCATACATCCTGTTCGCGTTTATCGGATCGAGAGCGATCCAGACAACAGGATGGTTAAAGTTGTGGAGTACTCCAAAACTGTTCCCGTTATCCTGTGAAAAATAAACGGCTCCTGTTCCTGCATTGATCTGTGCATCATAAATTCGTGTAGATTGATAAAGGTCATGTACATTCGAAGTCGCTGCATAAATAATTCCACTGGCATCCCTGATGATCTTATATACTGAATTTTGAGTCAGATTCGGGATGAATTTCCAGCTTTGCCCTTTATCATCTGTCATGATCCCGTTTATGTCAGAGAATCCGGCGTAAACATTAAGACTGTCTGTCCAGAGAAGATCCCAACATGAGGTATTTTCTATCCCGATACCGTGATATCTTTTCCCTTTCGGAGTAGGCGCATTCATCGGGTTCTGATCTGCCTGATTCAGATACTGTTGTTGCCAGGTTGTCCCTCCATCCGTTGTTATATGAGCATCGGAATAATCGGTGAACATTACCCTGTTTGCGTCGTTATAACATACAGTGAATCCAAAAGGCGCTTCAGCAAAACTCCATCCATGATCTCCTCCCGATCCGCACCAGCCTGTAAAGATATTCTGGTTGTTTGAAGTCAGGAAAACATGGGTCCATGATCCGCCGCTCACGGATTTCATCACAATGGGATTCCCGGAAGAACTGCCGCCGCTTAAATAGCTGA
Source organism: uncultured Bacteroidales bacterium (assembly GCA_903929315.1). Lineage (GTDB taxonomy): Bacteria > Bacteroidota > Bacteroidia > Bacteroidales > FEN-979 > CAIYUC01. The sequence goes on along the minus strand of CAIYUC010000162.1, from coordinate 14,825 downwards.
TATCGGTATTATTACTTGCCATCCCAACGAATACCGGGAAATCAGTTCCCATGGTTATCCCTGCTGTCCTTGAAATCCATGGACCACTGGCATTATCCATCTGATAAACTCCTTTCATGGCATTCCAGTAATTGCTTCCGTATTGATACCCGGCCCACACATTCGTTGCAGTCAGGCAAAAAAACCGGGTAGTTGTATTTTGTTTTGCTCCGGCAAACGACAACATGTATTCTCCGGCAGGTATCCCAGTTGTGGTCATTACCGAAAAGGTAGTTCCGCTATTCGTGGAAACGAGAAGTCCATCGTTAGTCCCGATATAGACATCCGGAATATCAAAGAACACGCCTGCAATATGGTTTCCTGCACCGGAAGAGTTGTTCGTATGGATCTGGTGGAATGATGCTCCCCCGTCGGATGAAAAATAGATCGTTCCATAATCGGCGATGATCAGGTTATCCGGATGATCATAGTCGGCAAGTAACCGCAGAATATCCCCGTTGGGTGTAAGGGGATAGGGGTTTCCACTGAGGATGGTCCATGAATTCCCTCCATCCGTACTTTTCATCGGACGGATATAATCAGAACCGGCGACAGATGTATAATCCACAGTATAACGGATGGATGGATCACTGGTAAATTGAACACATGCATCATGGCCTCCTTCAAGCTGAAGGAAACTCACTTCTGACCATGTGGCGCCCATGTCTGTCGAATGAAAAAGATCGCTCATATCACAACCCATGTACAATTCCTGTGGGTTAGCAGGGTTGATAGAAGGAGAGTACAAGGCTCCCCCGCCGCCAATACCGCGGCTGGACCATGTTCCGGGAAATTGCCCCAGAACGACAGTTGGAATTAACATGATCAACATGAAATATAAAGTAGATTTTTTACTCATTTTGTTGGATTTTTATAAGTACAGTAATCAGGGATTATATTCAATAGACATCTGCTTAATTCAATGAGTTGCCTGTAAAGCCAAGAAGAACCCAAAAACCTTTCAGACTCCGCACGTGCTGCAAGCGCGCGCGAGCTACTATTTCGCTACTTCACTATTTCGCTTCTTTTTATTTCACCAGTTCACCAGTTTCAATAATTGAATATAATCGTTTGTTTTACATCCGGATGCAGACTTCTTGCAACCGGACAGCCTCTTGCCGTAATTTCGATCAGCTTTTTTTGAAGATCGGTGTAATCGTTCCGGGGAAAATTCATTTCAATGATGATCTCTCCGATCCTGCGTGGATTATCGGCCATAATTTTGGTGATGTCTAAGGTTGTATCATCAATATTGAAGTTTTCCCGCCCGGCTACAATGCCTACTGTTGTCAGGATACAGCTGCCTAAAGCAGTAGCGACAAGATCAGTAGGGGAGAAATATTCACCTTTTCCCTGGTTTTCAACCGGAGCATCCGTGATAAGAATATTCCCTGACCGTACATGCAGGGCTTTCGTTCTTAATCCGCCAATATAGATGGTTTCTATAGTTTTCATGTTTATGTTTTTAAAAGTTTTTTATTGCAATAAAGATGATAAATGGAGGATGCGTTACTTCATCAACCCATGGAGCCTGGTCGCTTTCTGCCATCGGTTCTTCAATAGTCTGAATAGTAAACCCGCAATCCAGCAATGATTGAGTATAATCTTCCCTTGACCAGAAGTAATCCTCGAAAATGATCGGGGGATCGGTTTTTAATATAGCATTGACCCTTTGACCCGGCAAAAGGTTTTTACAATATTCCAATTTATAGGAAATGAACTCCTTTCCATTGTATCTTCCCCAATTGGAATTCATAATGATGAACACACCATTTTTCTTCAGGACACGATGAATTTCTTTTATGATCTTCCGGATCTCATGAAGGGAAGGTATCGTACAAAGAACAAAATTGGAAACCACATGATCAAAGGAACTATCCGGCAGGAAACCTGCTTCACCTGAGGATATAGTGTGATAGCTTATATTTTCAGGATCATTCAATCTGGCAACTTCGATCATCGTTTCCGAAACATCTGCTCCGGTCACCATGGCGCCGTTGTCACGGAGATAACGGCTGAATATTCCGCTGCCACATCCATAATCAAGGATCTTTTTATTCGTGACGGGTTCAAGATATTTAATCACAAAAGGATATCCCAGCAACCAGAGTGTCGTTGCATCCTTTTCGTAGCTGTCATATTTCCCTGCAATCGGATTATAATCCATACATGTTTCTCTTATAAAAAAATTACACCTGTCATTTGTATCCAACCCCACAATAGCCTACCCAATGATGAAGCGTGGCGATGGCTGTTTTTCCCATCCCTATGTCTGAAACCGGGAGTGGGATTCCGGATATGGAGGTGCTATATCCTATCAGGGTCCCTTTTAAAAGTTCTCCTTTTCCAAGAATTTCCTGCATCTTCATTGCAGTAAGTAATCCGAAAGGAACAGAATACCTGCCGCACCAGGTCCATTTATAAGATTTATAATCGTCCGCTTTTAAAGTATATCCTATAAAAGATGTAATATTCTTTGTCCGGATGGTACCTGTCAGGCAATTATTAATGATTTCTGATTCGAGGTATTTCGCTTTTGTATAACCATCATTGTCACAGCCATAAGGAGCATAATTCTGACCTCCCCAATCCTGGTCACCATAATGTACAGCATCGGTGGAGATCACGATGGCGATATCTTTTCCCCACTCCAGGTTGTGTTTTTTCATCACTTTTACAAGCGCTTCAGAAAGCGGGGTGGAAATCTCATCCATCCGGCTGAAAGGCATATAGGGAACGAGGATCGAAATGATCCGGATATTCCTGTTAGAATATTGAAGGAATGGAATGATCGCTTCAACGGAATGTTCAGATTGCTGAAGACTGTCATGAATGATGTAAATACTTTTCGGAAGAGCATCAATGATCTCTTTCCTTAGGTTTGAAACACTCACTGGTCCGTAAGGTTCGGTCCATTTATCAAAATTATCGAATACTATATAATTTTCGATCTTGAACTGTTTCGCCTTATGGGCAACCCCGAAAAAAATGATCGTGTTTGATTTCACATTCTGAAGCACAGCGGGATACAACCAACCAACATAGGTATAATCATCATGAGGGCAAATAACAGCTTTCCAGGGAGTTTTATCATCAATGTTTGCTTTTTTGAGGGCCAATGCTTTTTCAAGTCCCTGGAGGTGGTTGATGCGTTTCATGACGGAATCCATTTGCCAGGCTTTTGTAGCAAATCCGATTGTATCAACCGGTTTTTTCATCCGGAATTCCCGTTTCTGGGCTGACCCCTGGAAGAGTAAAGAAAGGACCGGGATCAGAATGAGTGCATATATTTTAAAATATTTCATGGTGCGATTATTTATCCCGTAAAATTAATCCTAAATCGACGCTAATGAATCTGAACTTGTAATTTTTAATACACAAGTTCGTCGAGCCCCTCCCATGGGAAGAAGTCTGAAGAGTAAATTTTTTTATAAAACCGCAGAAACGCAAACCTGCCAGACGGCAGGCAGGTTTTTCGATTTTAGATTGAATTTTTGATTTACAATTTACGATTAATTTAATCATCGATCGTCACTCGTACAATTTAACCGTACCTCTAAGATCGTCCAATCGTAAATATCTTTGTTCTCTCAGTCCTTCAAGTCTTACACCTTAAAAAAGATATAGTCCAATTTTATTTTAGATAATATTAGCTTACTTTTGCAATTTTACTTGAATCCGGGTTAATTACATTAGACATATTTTGGTAATCCAGGTGATATACATTTAATATTTAAGATCATGAAAAATAAATATATTGATCTGATTGAGCAGACTTTTGATTTTCCACAGGAAGAATTTAAAGTTGTTGACAATGAGCTTTATTTTCATCAGGTTCCATTAATGGATATCATAAAGCAATATGGTACTCCTTTAAAAATAACTTTTCTGCCAAAGATCGGTACCCAGATACAAAAAGCAAAACGACTTTTTAATGTTGCGATGGCTAAAGTAGATTACCAGGGTGACTACCAATACTGTTACTGTACTAAGAGTTCGCATTTCAGTTTTGTCCTTGAAGAAGCGCTGAAACATGATATACATTTGGAAACTTCATCCGCTTTTGATATTCCTATAATAAATACATTATATGAAACGGGGAAACTTGGAAAAGAAAGATATATTATCTGCAATGGGTTCAAGCGACCGCAGTATATTGAATTCATCATGAGGCTCATCAATGATGGTTTTGTAAATACTATTCCTGTACTGGATAACTTGTTTGAACTCGATAAATACAAGACGGATGCAAAAACCAAAATTAAAATCGGGATAAGAATTGCATCTGAAGAAGAACCCAAATTCGATTTTTATACCTCCCGTCTCGGGGTCAGATACAATGATATCGTTCCATATTATCTTGAGAAGATAAAAGATAATCCGAATTTTGAACTTAAGATGCTACACTTCTTTATTAATACCGGCATCAAAGATACTGCTTACTATTGGAATGAACTAAGTAAGAGCGTTAGTGTGTATTGTGATCTGAAGAAAATTTGTCCTGAACTGACCACATTAAATATCGGAGGGGGATTCCCGGTTAAGAACTCTCTTTATTTCAATTATGATTATGAGTACATGTCGGAAGAGATTATAGCCCAAATAAAAAGTATATGCGAGAGAAATGAAGTCCCTGATCCGGATATATTTACTGAATTCGGATCATTCACAGTCGGAGAAAGTGGAGCAGTCCTGTTTTCAATTATTGACCAAAAGAGACAAAATGACCGGGAGGTCTGGAATATGATTGACAGCTCCTTTATGAATACATTGCCGGATACCTGGGCGATCAATAAAAAGTTTATACTGTTAGCAGTAAATAACTGGGACCAGGAATATGAAAGGATTTTCTTGGGAGGGTTAACCTGTGACAGCGAAGATTATTACAATGCGGAAGGTCATTCCAATACGGTTTATCTGCCTAAATTGAATGAGAAAGAACCGCAATATATCGGCTTATTCCATACCGGGGCATACCAGGAAGCCATTGGAGGGTATGGAGGCATTCAACACTGCCTGATCCCCGCACCAAAACACGTCCTAATTGATTTTGATGAAAACGACGAGATTACGACAAAACTCTTTTCCAAGGAACAAAGCTTTAAATCCATGCTGAAGATACTTGGTTACTAAATTCGTAATTATATCGAGCATCGAGTATCGAGAATCGAGTATCGAGAATCCGCTTTTTTCCTATTTTTACAAAAAAAATCCATATGAAAAAGCAAGATCTATTAAAGGATCCAGTGACACATTTTGACATTAAAAAGATCAATACAATCCCTATTATCGATAGCATGCGCGAGATGTCGTTCACATCGAGGGACACAGCAATAGCTGCAGACATCCTGAACAGAATGATAAAAGACAAGGAGTGCACCATTTTTCTTACCATTGCGGGCAGTACCAGCGCTGCAGGATGTATGCAGGTTTATGTGGACATGGTCAAAAGTAATATGGTGGATGCAATTGTTTCTACAGGCGCCTCTATTGTGGATATGGACTTTTTTGAAGCGCTAGGGTTCAGACATTACAAAGGATCCTGCGAAGTCGATGATAAACTTCTCAGGAAATTGTATATCGACAGGATCTATGATACTTACATTGATGAGGAAGAACTGCAGGTATGTGATATGACCATAAAAAAAATTGCAGATTCATTGGAACCAAAACCTTATTCTTCCAGGGAATTCATTCGTGAAATGGGAAAATACCTGGTAAAGAATTCGAAGAAAAAAGATTCATTGGTTCAGGCTTGTTATGAACATAATGTTCCAATATTTTGTCCGGCGTTTACCGACAGCAGCGCCGGATTTGGCTTGGTTATGCACCAATGGGAACATCCTGCCAAACATGTTTCCATCGATTCCGTCAAAGACTTCCTGGAACTGACAAAGATTAAAATGGCGGCGAAAACTTCAGGATTGTTTATGATAGGAGGGGGAGTCCCGAAAAATTTCATTCAGGACACCGTCATCTGCGCTGAAGTTTTAGGAAAAGAAGTACCGATGCACAAATATGCCGTACAAATAACCGTTGCAGACGCACGTGATGGAGCCTGTTCCAGCTCAACACTGAAAGAAGCTTCTTCCTGGGGGAAAGTAGAAACCGAATTCGAAAAAATGGTTTATGCCGAAGCGACTTCCGTACTGCCTTTAATCAGCAGTTATGTTTACCATAAAGGAGACTGGAAGAAAAGAAAGAAATACGAGTGGAGTAAGATGCTTGACAAATAATGCAGAAATTCAGAATGCAGGAAAGAATGCAGGAATGAAAAAAAGTGCGCAGAAGAAGCCAATTAAGAAATATCCCTTTAAAAAACTTACTCCTCCAAAAAGACCGGATAAAAGAAAAAGCTATTTTGACCTGGTCGGATTGGCCATTATCATCTTACTGGGGATCCTCATTTATTCAAATTCATTTGGCTGTTCATTCCATTTTGACGATTTTCCAAACATTATCGATAATACGAAGATCCGGAACCTGACGGATATAAAAGCCTGGTGGCACTTTTACCCTTCCCGGCATGTAAGTATTTTTTCATTTGTCCTTAATTATCATTTCTTCAAGCTTGATGTAAGGTATTGGCATCTTGTAAATCTGGTCATCCATCTTATCAATACCTGCCTGGTCTGGTACCTTACCTTATTGATTTTTTCTTCCCCTTTCATAAAAAATCATGAGATCGCCAGGCAGAAAAAAGTACTGGCGTTCTTTACAGCATTGCTGTTCGTTTCACACCCTTTAGCTACCCAGTCCGTGACTTATATTGTTCAGCGTGAGGCCTCCATGGTTGCCATGTTCTATTTCCTTTCCATTGCATTTTATATGAAGGCCCGGTTATCCGGCAACGGAAATGTATCCAATTATCTGCTCTTTACAGGTTCTTTTATATCTGCAGTATTAGCAATGTTTACCAAAGAAAATGCATTCACACTGCCGTTTGCGATCGTTCTTATTGAAATATTCTTTTTGCGGACAAAGAAGCTTACAATTAATTTTAAGGATGTCCGTGTTTTACTTTTTATAGCAACATTCCTGGTTATTATTTTGATCTTACCCCTGAAATTCTCCTTCCGCATATTCAATCCGATCCCGCCACATTTAGGGAATACATATACGGTTACTCCATTGAATTACTTACTGACCCAGTTCAGTGTCATTGTCAAATATATTCAGCTTTTATTCCTCCCGATCAATCAGAACGTAGACTATGACTTCCCGGTCTCAAATAATTTTTTTGAGATCAGGACACTACTGAGTTTCCTGTTACTTGTATCATTGATCATTCTTGCGATCTGCCTTTTTAACAGAAACAGGATCATTTCTTTTTGCATATCCTGGTTTTTCCTGACATTATTGATCGAATCGAGTTTCATTCCTATAGACGATGTGATTTTCGAACACCGGACCTACCTTCCTTCATTTGGGTTTTTTCTGATCCTGAGTTCGGGCATTTACGTTTTGTTCCGGAATAGATATAAAAACCTTGCAATTTCTATTTTAGTGATTATAACAGGATCAAATTCCTACCTGACCTACCAAAGGAATAAAATTTGGAAGGACGAGCTTACTCTTTGGAATGATAACGTAGTAAAAGCTCCGAATAAAGCCCGGCCAATCAATAACCGTGGCTTTGCCTACAGGAACCTTCTGCAGTGGGATAAGGCTCTTGCTGACTACTCAAAATCGATAGAGATCAATCCGGATTATCAGGTTGCATTATCCGACCGCGGAGTTGTGTACGGGCATTTTAGACAATGGGACAAGGCAATAGCTGATTACTCCAGGGCGATCAGAATTGACCCGAATTATGCACTGGCATATTACAACCGCGGCGTTGCATATGGAACCCTTCAGCAGTGGGACAAGGCGATAGCCGATTACTCCGGGGCGATCGGGATTAACCCGAATTATGCTATTGCATATTCCAATCGTGGTGCTGCATATGAATTTCTTCAGCAGTGGAACAAGGCGATAGCCGATTATTCAAAGGCGATCGGGATTGAACCGGAATTTGGCAAAGAGTATTTCAACCGCGGAGTTGCCTATGCGAACCTGGGACAGTGGAACAAAGCAATCGCCGATTACTCCAATGCGATCAATATTGATCCTGGATTTAAAGATGCGTATGTCAATCGTGGTGTTGCTTATGGAAACCTTGGTCAGTGGGCCAATGCATTAGCCGATTTTTCGAAAACGATCGAAATTGACCCAAATTATACTGTAGCCTATTCGGACCGCGAAATAGCACTCCGGAAATTGCAAATTATTAAGTAGTCGGGCATCGAGTATCGAGTATCGAGTATCAGTTCTTATACCTGATCCACTTCCACAATTCCTTATAATTCACCTTCTTACCATACATCAGGATACCAGTGCGATAGATCTTCCCTGCGATCCAGGTAGTGCCTAAAAATCCAAGCAATAGCAATACCATGGATAAAATAACCTGGTAATAAGGCACTCCGAAAGGAATGCGGACCATCATTATGACCGGTGAGGTCAGAGGGATCATAGAGAACCAGATAGCCATCGGACCTTGTGGTTCCTGCATGATATATTGTGCCATTACGAATGAGAAGATCAGAGGAATTGTGATAGGTAGCATAAATTGCTGGGTGTCAGCTTCGCTGTCAACAGCCGATCCGATAGCGGCAAACAGTGCCGCATAAAGCAGGTATCCGAAAAGGAAAAAAAACAGGAAGGAACTCAGCATCACAGGAAAATCGATGGTATTGATAGCATCCAATACTTCATTAACATTATCTTTATTATCCTTCGCGGGATTCGGCGGCGAAGCGGGTTTATCCGCGTGGATGATCTGATTTTGTCCGGTCATGAACTGTTCTGTGGGCGCGTTGGGTTTCAACCGTGTTGAAAAAGAAGAAGTGACAATGGTCACCAACCCGAAAGTCAGAATGACCCAGAGAAGGAATTGAGTAAGTCCTACCAATCCTACTCCGATGATCTTGCCCATCATTAGCTGGAAAGGCTTAACAGATGAAATGATAAGCTCGATGATCCTGCTGGTTTTTTCTTCAATAACACCTCTCATCACCTGGGAACCGAACAGAAAGATAAAGAAATAGATCAAAATGCCGCTGAAAATACCGAGAAACATACTGACTTCAGGATAACTCTTTTCTTCTTTCCCATTACTGCCGATCTTGATAGTGGTTATATCGACATTGGCTTTGATGGACCGCAAAATGTCGTCCGTTGTTAAATTTCCGCCGGTAGTTGGTTGAATATCCCTGATCTTAGCTTCGAGCTTCAGTTCTTCGATCTGCCTTGACATAACATCTTTGATATAACTTTTCACCATGATATTGACCTGGCTTTTGGCATAAATAATTGCATTTTCGGGGAGACTTACTGCTGTTTTGGGAATATAGAGAAGGGCATAATCACCGGTTTTTGTAAAGCTTTCTTTCGCGGAATTCAGGTCACTCAAAAGATAATGAAATTTGATATTTTCGGAATCTTTAAATTTTTCATAGAAAAAACCGCTTTCATCGAGGACGGCCACCGTCTTGGATTCATTGGAAACAGTGGCAAGGTAAATGGGGACGATAAAAACTGCAGCCATAAGTAATGGCCCCAGAATAGTCATTATGATGAATGATCTTTTCTTAACCCGGGTAAGATATTCACGGCGGATGATCAGGAAGATTTTTTTCATGATTGGATAGTGGAAAGGTCTGGAGTAATGGAATTTTGCTCTGTGACAGCCCGGATAAAAATATCATTCATGCTTGGAATGATCTCATTCAACGACCGGACACTGACGTGAGGGATCATTTCACGAAGGAGATCATTTGTCGTCATATTCCCTGGAAGCTGGATCCTTGCGATGGAACCATCATCTTCCTTTTTCTGCAATATAACATGAAAGGAGGGAGGAAGGAAAGTTCTCAGATCTTCTTCAAAACCCGTGAAATTTACCTCGAAAGTATTCATTTTATATGTCTTCTTGATGGCTTTCACATTTCCATCAAGGATTTTCTTTGAATTGTTGATCAGGGCGATATGATCGCAAAGCTCCTCGACAGATGCCATATTGTGGGTTGAAAAGATGATAGTAGCCCCGTTATTGCGGAGCGTCAGGATCTCCTCCTTCAGGAGATTCACATTGATCGGATCGAACCCACTGAACGGTTCATCGAAGATCAGAAGTTTCGGGTTATGGATAATGGTTACGATGAACTGGACCTTTTGCTGCATCCCTTTGGACAGTTCTTCCACTTTCCTGTTCCACCATCCTCTGAGCTCGAATTTATCAAACCAGTATTGCAATTTTCTGGTGGCATCCTGGTGCGTCATTCCTCTAAGCTGGGCCAGGTATAGCGCTTGTTCCCCAACTTTCATCTTCTTATAAAGCCCTCGTTCCTCAGGCAGGTAGCCGATCTTCTCCACCTCTTCAGCCCCCATTTTCTTTCCATTAAATAAAATTTCCCCTTCATCGGGGGCGATGATACGGTTTACAATCCTGATAAATGTTGTTTTCCCTGCACCGTTTGGACCCAGCAAGCCAAAAATGCTTTGTTCCGGAACCGTGATATTGACTTTATCAAGCGCTTTATGGGCAGCATAACTTTTGGAGATATTGAGGGCGGTAAAGAGTTCCATAGGGATAGGTTAAAGCAGATCCTGTTTGGTGTTAGAAATATCTATTCAAATATATCTTTTACCCTTGAGAAGAAATTTTTATCCTTCACATCAGGACTGGGTGCAAAATTCGGTGATTTGTTCAGTTTTTCAAGGATCGTTTTTTCTTCTTTCGTTAAATTTTTGGGTGTCCATACATGTAGGGTGACGAGCAGGTCTCCTTTTCCTTCGTATGCGTTAATGCTGGGTATGCCTTTACCTTTCAGCCGGAGCACTTTTCCGCTTTGTGTGCCGGGTTCGATCTTTAGTTTTACCGGGGCGTCAATAGCCGGTATTTCAATGAAGGAGCCTAATGCCGCATCCACAAAACTGATATATTGGTCATAGAGAAGATTATTCCCGTCCCTTATAAGGTCTTCGTGTTTCAATTCTTCAATCTGAACAAATAGGTCGCCGGGTTCACCGCCACGGGCGGCAGTATTACCCCTGCCGCTGACAGAAAGCTGCATTCCTTCTGAAACCCCGGCAGGAAGATTAATCGTGATCACTTCTTCGCCTTTGATCACACCATTTCCGGCACAATTGTGACATTTATCCGTAATGATCTGACCTTCACCTCCACATTGGGGACAGGTAGTGGTGGTTTGCATTTGTCCCAGAAAAGTACTTGTCACCCTGGTAACATGACCTGATCCATGACAGGTTGAACAGGTATGATAGGAATGCCCGTCTTTCGCCCCCGTACCTTTACATACTTCGCATTTCAGGTATTTATTGACTTTGATCTTTTTTTCGACTCCATGAGCGATTTCTTCGAGGGTAAGCTTTACCTTGACCCTTAGATTGGATCCACGATTGACAACCCGGCGGGAACCTCCACCCCCAAACATAGAGCCAATAGAATCATCAAAAGCACCGCCGAAAATATCTCCAAAATGACGGAATATCTCATCGATGTTCATCCCTCCGCCGAAACCCGAAAATCCTGCTCCTCTTCCTACTCCCGCATGTCCAAACTGGTCATAACGTCTTCTTTTTTCAGGATCACTGAGAATTTCATAAGCTTCTGCTGCTTCCTTGAAGTTTTCCTCTGCATCCTTGTTGCCGGGGTTTTTATCGGGATGCCACTTCAGGGCTTGCTGACGGTAAGCTTTTTTTAATTCTTCAGGTGTGGCATTTTTGGACACTTCCAATATTTCGTAATAATCGCGTTTTGACATTTCTGCTTTCGCTTATGGCATTTCTGTTAATACAATTCCTAACTCCCAACTACAACTTTCGCATACCTGATGACTTTTCCGTTCAGTGTATATCCTTTTTCAACTTCATCAATGACTTTCCCTTTTTGTTCAGAGATTGGGGCCGGGATATGGGTAATAGCATCATGAAAATCGGTGTTGAACTCTTCACCGATGGTCTTCATTTGTTCCAACCCTTGCTGGTTTAGTATCGTTAAAAGTTTGGTATAGATCAGGATGACACCCTCTTTCAGAGGATTTGGACCGTTTGAAATGGATGCGAATGCGCTGATGGCCCTTTCAAAGTCATCAAGAACAGGCAGGAAGGTTGAAATAACGTCAGCTGCGGCTGTTTTACTGAGTTCTATTTTCTCCTTTATTGTACGTTTCCGGTAATTATCATATTCCGAATATAAGCGCAGGTATTTATCATTTATTTTTTCGAGTTCTTCTTCAACTTTTTGAAGTTTCTGTTCCTTTTTAACTTTTGATTTATGACCTTTTTCTTTAGTCTCATCTTTAAGTTCAGTTTCTTCCTTATTTTCTTCTTTTTTTTCTTCCTGGGTACTATCTGCTGGTTCTATATGCTGTTCACCGGTTTGTTCCTGGTTTAAATCTTCAATCAATTCATTATTCGTCATCTTCATCAAGGTTTTGAATAAGTAATACGTGTGGTTATCAAAAAACCTGCCATCGGGCAAGCGAGACAAAATGACAGGTCAAATCCTTTTGATATCGGCGCCTAACATGCGTAAACGATGGTCAATTTGCTGGTAGCCCCTGTCGATTTGTTCAATATTATCTATGATGCTGGTTCCTTCGGCAGAGAGGGCTGCAATGAGCAATGCCACGCCGGCCCTGATATCAGGTGAAGACATCCGGATTCCTTTTAACGGATATTGCCGGTCGAGGCCGATAACGCATGCCCTGTGGGGATCACAGAGGATGATCTTGGCGCCCATATCGATCAGTTTATCCACAAAGAACAACCGGCTCTCAAACATTTTTTGATGGATCAGCACGCTTCCCCTGGCTTGTGTTGCAACAACAAGCACGATACTGATCAGGTCAGGGGTAAACCCCGGCCATGGAGCATCAGAGATCGTCATGATGGAATTATCCATGAATGTTTCTATCTCGTAATGCTCACGTTCGGGAATAAAAATATCATCTCCCTGTCTTATGATCGTTATGCCAAGCTTCCTGAAGACGTCGGGTATCATGCCAAGTTGCTGGAAGTTGACATTTTTAATTGTGATTTCAGATCGTGTCATGGCTGCCAGGCCGATGAAGCTTCCCACTTCGATCATATCGGACAGGAGTGTGTGCTCGCAGCCCCCGAGCCGGTCGACACCGCTGATGGACAAGAGGTTTGAACCGATGCCCTCGATTTGTGCTCCCATCTTGTTCAGCATATTACAAAGCTGATATAAATAGGGTTCACATGCAGCATTAAAGATCACTGTTTTCCCATTTGCCAGAACGGAGGCCATTAAGATATTGGCTGTTCCGGTGACAGAGGCTTCATCGAGCAGCATATTTGCTCCTTTTAATTCCGGGGCAACAAAAGTATAGAATTGATCTGCCGCAGAGTATTCAATTTTAGCGCCCAGGTTCTGCAGGCCTATAAAATGTGTATCCAGCCTTCGGCGACCGATCTTATCACCTCCCGGCAGATAAAGGTACCCTTTCCCAAAACGGGCAAGCAGAGGCCCGAGGATCATGATGGACCCCCTGAGACTTCCTACTTTTTCCTTGAATTGTGCAGATTTAAGATATTCAATATCAACGCTGGTTGCCTGGAATACGTAAGTTGACGGGAAAGGATTTTTGATACTAACGCCGATGTCTCTTAGAAGGTCAATTAATTTATTGACATCATGAATATCCGGAACATTATGTAGGGTGACTTTTTCACTGGTCAGGAGGCAGGAACAAATGACCTGAAGGGCTTCATTTTTGGCGCCCTGTGGAATGATCTCTCCGTTAAGTTTATTACCTCCTTTGATCTCAAATGAACTCATTACATCTTTTTTCTGCCTTTCAGGGTACTGTTCCCGTTGTCCTTGGGTTTAATAAATTTCCGTTTTTTATTCCTTGCAAGGATATCGTTTGTTGTGGTCAGTTTTATCGCTTCATGCAGTTTAAGTTTATCTGCTGAAAGTGCCTTAAGATGGTCTTCTATCAATTCATCGGTAACGGATTCACGGTTCCAGTTGAGGTATGATTTCTTTAGGTGATTGGCGATTGTTTTCACCAATGCATCTTTTTCCGGTCCTTCTTCGTATTCTGTGGCTTTCTCAATAATAAGGGCGATATTCTTTCCATAGTGTCGGAACTGGATTTCTTTGTTATGATACGGGATTCTTTCCGGTTTGGTGCTCAGGGTGAGTGGCGGAGGTGGGGGATAGGGAGGATCCACATCGAGGTGGAAATCGGACATAAAGAACAGGTGATCCCAGAGTTTGTGCTTGTAATCAACGGTATCGCGCACCTGGGGGTGCATCTGGGACATGACATTTACGATGAATTTAGCGGCTTTAGTACGTTTTTCCCGGTCTTCGATCGTGGTAATGTAATCGATCATTTTCTGGATGTTTCTCCCGTATTCGGAGATCAACAGGGGCCCGCGTGTGGTATTGTATTCCATGTTATCTGTATAAAAATCGCTGCAAAGGTAAGAATTTTATTCAGAATTCGTCCACAATTCATAATTACAGATGCTCGATACTCGATACTCGATACTCGATACTCGATACTCGATTCCTTGGACATACAGTTCTCCCTACTCAGGTAATGATAATCAGGAATTAGGATTGGCAATAAAGGATATGGATGCATCAAGACTCGATCCTAATTGCCATTATTTCGTTTCTCAGCTCATTGCCGGATTACAGCAACCTGACGGTAAATATCAATATGTGGTCAAGATCCATT
>CAIYUC010000161.1 GCA_903929315.1 uncultured Bacteroidales bacterium | reverse complement strand
TAGGGTCTGCTGATTAAGTCAGGATGTTTTCGGTTCAAAGATTCCGAGCGAAAACAGATAATAAAGATCCTGCTTTAATATTTTCATAAAACTCTTTGCTGAATAAGTCCACATTGATAAAATATGGCAATAGGCGCTCAGCCCAATTATTTTAATCAGGTTGAGCACTAATATTATACTGGCGATCCATGATTCACTCGTTTGTTGCAGCCTTGCTTTGATACGGTTCAAACCGTAGGCTGTCTTGGCTTGTCCAAACGTGCCCTCAATTGGATTTCTCTCGCCCGGACTTACGTGTTCTACATCCACTGCCGTCGGCCTTCCAAGTGGTTTTGCCCGGAGTTTGATTCCAAGTAGTTTAAGTGCGTTTCGATTAGGCCGGTTGCAGTATATCTTATCAGCCAATACCTCTTCAGGGTAATATCCAAACCGCTCCTTGTACTTTTCAACAGTCGCAAGTAACCTGGTACCTTCATTAAAGGCCTCCCAAAACAGATCATCCAGGAAAGCAAAGCCATTCATAAGCGAGACATTGATTTTTGCTCCGAATTCCACATTGGCATTGGTTTTCCCCCTCACGATCGGTCGTACATGCGGCTGATGTATGCTGACAATGCGGTGCTCAATGCTATGGGTCCCTTCTAAAAACATCTCTTCCTGCTGATCATAAAGGGTATTGATCACCAGAAGATATTTGTACTGCTTTTTGCTCAAAGGAATCCTAGTATACGGAAATTGGTCTAAAAGCGTATCAATGCTATTCAAATTCCTCTTCAAATATCCCAATTGTTTTTTTACAGCGTTGTGTATTTCTTTTTTCGATTTTACTTTTTTCTGGGCGGTTCTCAGATAATATTTGCGGGCAACTTTCCGGTAGGTTCTTGGTTTACGCTTATGATATTGTGGGTCGTACAGTTGATCTATCAATTCTTCAGATTTCACCCGGGCGTCATTGAGTAAATTTAAATCCGTTGGATAAGCTATATCTTGCGGACATGCTGTAGCATCGGTGATAAGTTTGCCCTTGTGTGTTATTACGTTTTCCCCATTTTCATTTTCTTGTTCACTTAAAACATCCAATGGTCCAGTGTCATTGGAATGTCCTTGGTCATTTTTGTCATCAGTTCTCTCTTCCCCATTACCAGGCGACAAACCAAGGATCTTCTCATTGATGGCATTGATCTGATCGATCCCCAATCTCTTGCGGAATTCTACAAACAAGGAGGGATCAAAAGGTGCTTCAGCACTGAAACTGCTGTAACCTATGAAGTACTGCATGTACATGTTCTCCTGTATCTGCAACACGGTTTCACGATCGCTTGTATTACAAATATGTTTCAGGATGATGGCTCCAATGGCCACCCTCGGATTGATCCCATCAGCCCCTGTCTGACTATTATTCAACCGGGACTGGTAAGTGGCAACCAACAAATCCCATGGAATCTTTTGAGCTAAAATCACCCACCGATTATTTGGGGTCAAAAGTTGAGAAAAGGGGCTCTCAAATCCTACTATAGTCATTTGGTCGGGGCTGATGTATCCATGCTTTGATGCACGGTTTTTCTGAGCTTTCGCCATATTTCCTTGCATATATTATTTGCAAATATCATGAATAATGCTGAACTTTAAGGCCTTGAATAAAAATCAGCAGACCCTATTTAGAAAACGATTTTAAAGGTATATTATTATTTGACTATTGTTCTCCGGCAGAACTTTGTCCTTTATCTATAATTCTTTTGAAACATCAACCGTAGAATCCTCGTTGTTGATGAGCATATCAAACCCCCGTTTTTTGAATACTGCAATCATCCGGTTGTTATCGGTTGTTGTTTGTGCCACGATCTTTTTTAAATTCCATTTCCCGGCAATATTAAGACAGAAATCTGTTAAGATGTTTCCCAGGTCTTTTTGTTGCCAGGCATCCGCTATGAGGATGGCGAATTCAACGGTTTCATGATCAGGATCAGCAATGAGACGTCCGATCCCTGCTATCTGTCTCTTTTCTCCTTCAGTTATTTCCGCAACAATAGCTATTTCCCGGTCATAATCGATAAAACAATAACGTGTGGCAATTTCATGTGCTTCCCAATGGAAAAAATACCTGAACCGGGAATAGATCGTCTCTTTTGAACAACTCCCTAACATTTCAAGCCAGAGTGGCTCGTCTTCGGGTTTGATCGGACGCAGCAAGACATTTGTCCCATCCTGCAGGACGGTTTTTTCAATGTATTTTTCAGGATAAGGATGCAATGCAAGATGACCGTATGACAGGATATCCTCTTCCACCACTTCCGTGTCAATAATAATTCTTGCATCGAGAGCAATTACATCACCAGGGGTTACGTAAAGCGGGTTGATATCCAGTTCCTTTATCTCCGGATGATCGGCAGCCAGATAAGAAAGCCTGATCAGAACCTGGATGAGTTTATTTATGTCCTTCGGCTGACTTCCCCTGAATCCGGTTAACAACGGATATATTTTCAACGATTCAAGCATATGACATGCAAGCCGTTCATTCAACGGGGGAAGGCCGAGAGCCTTATCGCCAAACAGCTCTGCAGTGATCCCTCCCATTCCAACCATCAAAACAGTTCCAAAAACATTATCTTTTTTAATCCCAAGGATGAGTTCGACTGCATCTTTGGATGAGACCATTTTCTGTACTGTTACGCCTTCAATCCTGCAACCGGGAGCCTGGGATCTGCAACTTTCAATGATTTTATCAAATGACTGACGAACCTGACTTTCATTTCCCATATTAAGCATCACACCTCCCACATCCGATTTATGCGTTATATCAGGAGAATGTATCTTCAAAACAACCGGATAGCCAATGTCGCCGGCTATTTTCGCTGCAGCGTCAGCGGTCGGAGCAATTACCGGAACTGTGGTTGGAATGCCATATATTTCCAGTATTTTTTTTGAGATCTCTTCTGAGAGCACCATTCCCTGGTTCCTTGTAAGAGATCTGATTTTCTCCACCATACTGTCGCGATCGATGCTGAATTCGACAGGAACATCTTTAGGGGTTTCAAAAAGTGTTTTAAGGTTACGGGAATAGGCGACCAGGGTCATAAATGCATGGATCGCCTGTTCAGGTGTTTTGTAGGATGCAATACCGGCATCCACCAGGATATCATCGGCTTCATGCATGCTTTGTCCTCCAAGCCATGCAGCAAGGATAGGTTTGGTTGTAGTGCTGACCAGGGCGCTTATTTCCCTGGCGGTTGCATCGGGGTTTGTCATCGCTTGTGGTGTCAGGATCACCAGCACTGCATCGACTCCTTTATCTTCGAGGACGATCCGGGTAGCTTTAGCGATCCGTTTTGCCCTTGCATCTCCCAGGACATCCACGGGATTTCTGTGTGACCAGAAAGCCGGTAAGTTCTCATTCAGTTTTGCATAGGTTTCCTCCGATAATTCCGCCAGGATTCCGTTGGATGCGATCAGCGCATCGGTAGCCATCACTCCGGGTCCACCTGCATTGGTGATAATTCCCAATTTCGGTCCCTGGGGAAATTTATTCCTTCCTATCAATTCTGCCACGCTAAAAATATCTCCGATCTCATAAACACGGGCCAATCCAGTCCTCTGGAATGCTGCGTCGTAAACGGCGTCTTCCGAAGCCATTGCGCCTGTATGAGAAGCAGCGACCTGTGCAGATTCGGGAAATCGCCCGGCTTTATAAACAATGATTGGTTTGTTCCGTGCAAACGCCCGTGCCGCCGTCATGAATTTCCGGGCATTTGAAATGGATTCGATGTAAAGGATGATACAACGGGTATTTTCATCTTCCCCGAAATAATCGATCAGATCACCAAATTCAACATCAATGCTGTTTCCGATAGATACAAACTGGCTGAACCCGATCTTTCCCTCGATGGCCCAATCCAGCACGGATGTGCATAAGGCGCCCGATTGCGAAATAAAAGCAATATTGCCGGGCTTTGGCATGGCTGCTGCAAAACTTGCATTCAGTTTCAACGCCGGCACAATCACACCCAGGCAATTAGGCCCGATAACACGCATACCATCATACTGACGGATAATTGTCCGGATCTCATCTTCAAGTTTTTGCCCCTCTTCTCCAATTTCTTTGAATCCGGCCGAAATAATGATCAACCCCAGTATGCCAGCTTCACCACATTCCTTTATCACCCCGGGAACTTTTTCAGCAGGAGTACAGATAATGCCAAGGTCAGGAGTCCTGGGAAGACTTTTAACATCGGGATAACACGGAATGCCAAGGACAGCTTCCTGATCAGGATTCACGGGATAAACGACTCCCCGGAACCCGGCGCCGACAAGATTGGTCAATATTTTCCCGCTTACACTGTTAGGATTTGTTGTTACACCGATGAGTGCAATACGCTGCGGATTAAAGATCTTATCGAGTTTGTGGATATTCATAATTATAGTAGTAGCAGTTAGCTGCAAAGTTACATTTTCCCGTGAAAATCAATGACAGAGATACTTTTGGTTGCTGTTTTTTTAAAAGTGCAGGATTCATAAAGACAAATAACCACAAAGATCTCAATGCTTTACACTAAGTCCACAATGAATATTTTCATACCCCGCCCAAAAAAAATTATCAACACCTATTACCTTTTCATTTTCGACCGATTAATGAAATTAAATTGAAACAAATTACCATTTGGCTATATTTCGAAAATACAATCCTGAAATTCATCATCGCCAGTCGATACGTTTACAGAATTGGGATTATTCCAACTCGGGATCCTATTTTATTACAATCCGGGTTGAATTTCAAACTGTGCAATTTGGACGAATTGAAACCGGAAAAATGAATTACAATGATTACGGATTTATCGTTGCAAATACATGGATGGACATTCCGCATCATTATGATAATATCGAATTGGATGAATGGGTTTTAATGCCGGACCATTTTCATGGTATTGTTATTATCAAATCGCACGATGGTGCATATGATTATATCGGGGCGATTCATGATGTCGGGGCGATTCATGTCGGGGCGATTCATGAATCGCCCCTATCACAACAACAACGACAACACGATTCGCAAAATAATAAAAACGATTTGATGGATTATTGCAATCGTCGGCGCAAAATGTTATTGTCAAAAATTATCGGACGATTCAAAATGGTGTCGGCAAAACAAATAAATATGATGCGGGAACCATCCTGCAAATTATGGCAACGTAATTATTATGAACATATCATCCGTGACAATGAATCATTTAACCGTATAAGGAAATATATACGGAATAACCCTGGAAATTGGAAAAATGGATCATCTGAATTAAATTATTAAAATGATGAACAGTGACCTGTACCAGATGTATTTGTAAATAATGTGAATTATTTGGTTATTTGCAGATCATTCTTAAACAACTTTCCTATGAAAAAAAGTCTACTAGCCCTCTTGGTTCTGGGATCCCTTTGTCCTGCGCTAAAATCACAGAATGCCGAAACAAAACCCCCAATCTTCGGGATCAGCTTTTCCGGGTATATTAAATCAGATATCTTTTTTGATACCCGCCAGACGGTCAATATCCGTGAAGGTCATTTCCTGCTTTATCCTGATAGCAAGAAACAGGATGCGGATGGTAAAGACATCAACGCAAAAGCCAGCTATAACATTCTTTCTATCCAGACACGACTGGCCGGTACGATTACAGGTCCGGATGCTTTGGGCGCCAAGACCTCCGGCTATTTCGAAGCAGAGTTTTTCGGGAATTCCAATCCCAACATCAATACATTTCGCCTGCGTCATGCATACCTGAAATTGAACTGGCCAAAAACCGAACTATTGGTAGGACAGTATTGGCATCCGATGTTTGTGGTTGCCTGTTCCCCCGATCCTGTTTCCTTTAATACCGGGGCCCCGTTTGTGGTCTTCTCAAGAAATCCACAGGTCCGGCTGACACGAACTGCCGGGAAATTCAAATTCCTTCTGACAGCCCTGTCACAGCTGGATTTCACAAATACAGGTCCGGACGGCGCCAGTCCGAAATACCTGAGAAACTCAGTCATTCCTGAAGTTAACTTCCAGGTACAGGTTGGAAGCAAAAATGAACAAAAAGGAACAGAATTCCTGGTGGGAGCTGGTGTTGATTATATGGTATTAACACCACTTTTATCCGCAGATGTTGTTTTGAAAAAAGCGTATGATACGGTGGTGAACAACATTGTCGTTCATCATAACGCAGTGACATCTACTTATGTGGCCAATCAAACCATTCCGGCCCTAGCTGCGAATGTGTTTGCAAAACTCAGGATACCGAAGTTCACTTTTAAGATCGGAGGATTCTGGGGGCAGAACATGTATGCGTTCACGATGCTGGGAGGGTATGTCGTGAAAAGCGTTACAGATCCGGAAACAGAGTCGGTTGATTATGCAAATGTTCCGATCCTCTCAGGGTGGTGCGATCTTGTTACGAATGGAAAGAAATGGCAATTCGGGATCTTAGGTGGATATTGCAAGAACCTTGGTGCCGGAGTGAAGGTCACCGGCCCGTATTATTCAAGAGGACCTGATATCGACTACCTCTACCGTATCTCCCCCAGGGTTTTACTGAACGTGAATAAATTCCGTTTTGCCCCTGAACTGGAATATACCGTCGCAGCCTATGGAAAGACCAACGATAAAGGCTATGTTTCCAACTCAAAGGAGGTCGGTAACCTCAGGGTACTTATTGGGGTGTATTACTTCTTTTAAGTCTGCTGTCAGCAGTAGATTATGCACGCGTTCGGAAACGCGCGCGAGCTAAGGTGACGCACGCGTCAGAGACGCGCGCGAGCATGGGTTTTTCGTAATCCGTAATTCGTAATTATCTGGAATCCGGCATCTGGCTCACATGCCATACATATCAATAATTTCCTGCTTGGTCTTGCCAAGAATGTTGTATTTCTTGCCAACTTTCTTAAAAGCGTCCAGAGCTTTTTCGAGGTGATGGATCTCATGACCGGCTGAGATCTGGGTACGGATCCTGGCCTGTCCCTGCGGAACAACCGGGAAGAAGAACCCGATCGCATAGATACCTTCATCGTAAAGATCCCTGGAGAAATCCTGCGAGAGCTTGGCGTTGAAGAGCATCACCGGAACAATAGGTGTATCCCCTTCCTTGATAATGATCCCTGCATCAATGAGGCCTTTTCTCCAGAATGCAGTGTTGGTTTCCAGCTTATCACGCCGTTCAGTAGTGGCGGAAAGGATCTCCAGCACTTTCAGAACGCCTGCGACGACAACCGGTGCAATGGTGTTCGAGAATAAATAAGGACGGGCTTTCTGCCTGCACATCTCGACCAGCTCTTTCCTTCCGGAAACACAACCTCCGGAAGCTCCGCCAAGGGCTTTCCCAAAAGTGGTGGTGATGACATCGATCTTACCCATAACTCCACATTTTTCATGGGTCCCGCGGCCGGTCTTGCCAATAAAACCACTTGAATGGGATTCGTCAACAAGGATCATGGCATCATACTTTTCGCAAAGGGTTACCATTTCATCCAGCTTGGCAGTATCACCATCCATAGAGAAAACGCCATCCGTAATCACCATTTTAATCCGTTTGTCCTGGAAAAGCTGAAGCTTACTTTCCAGATGGGCCATGTCGGAATGCTTGAAGGTGTCATGCATGGCACTGCAAAGACGGATCCCGTCAACAAGAGAGGCATGAACAAGACGGTCGGATATCATCACATCGTCTTTCGTCAAAACGGCTTCGAATACGCCTGCATTTGCATCCATACACGAGGGGAACAGGATCGTATCCTCTGTTCCGAGAAATTCTGTCACCAGTTTTTCCAACTGTTTGTGAATATCCTGGGTACCACAGATAAACCTGACGGAGGACATCCCATAACCACGGGTATCCAGTCCTTCATGTGCTGCTTTTATTACGTCGGGATGGCTGGATAATCCAAGGTAATTGTTTGCACAGATGTTGATCACTTTTTTCAGGGAGGCCCCGGTGGGAAATTCTACTATGATGTCTGCTGCCTGGGCTGAATGGATAAAGCGTTCCATTTTAAAGATCCCGGCATTTTTCAACCCGTTGAGGGTTTCCAGATATGATTCCCGTACTTTATTACTGTATGCCATAACGTTCCTCCTTATTTTTTAACATATTCATTAACAAGAGTGACGATCTTGTTGACCGTGTCGAATGCTTCGGGTGTTGCTTTGTCATCCGGTATGGAGATGTTGTATTTATTTTCAAGGAATCTTTTTAGCGATACCATTGAAAAAGAATCTACAATTCCGCCTGAGATCAGTGGCGTATCATATTTGATCTCACTATCATCCTCGACATACTCGGCAATGACATATTTCAGAACGACGTCTTTCATTTCTTCCATGGGTTGGTTCTCCTTTAGGTTTAATTGTTAATTATGATTGGTGGTATTTGTTGGGACACGATATATCGTGTCCGTACATTAATCATTTTCCAGGGTCGATGTATCTCCTATCTCTTCCCCCCATTCCTTTGCATGTAAAATACGCCGCATGATCTTTCCGCTGCGGGTTTTCGGAAGCGAGTCAACGAATTCTATTTCCTGCGGCATAGCCAGTGGCGACAGTTTTTTCCTGACAAAGTTCATAATTTCGAGGTCCAGGTCTTTACTGGCTATAAATCCGGGTTTGAGCGTTACGAATGCTTTCACCACTTCCATGTTCACGAAATCAGGTTTTGCAACGACGGCAGATTCAGCTACCGCAGGATGTTCAAGCAAGGCTGATTCTACTTCAAACGGGCTCACCAGGTGACCTCCTGTATTGATCACATCATCGTCACGCCCGACGAACCAAAAATACCCTTCATTGTCGATACTTGAACGGTCTCCCGGAAGATACCACCCGTTCTTGAATTTTTTCCTGTAGGTCTCTTCATTGTTCCAATACATTCTCATCATGGAAGGCCAACCGGGCTTCAGCGCTATCAGGCCAATTTTCCCGCTTTCTTTGAACGGTTCAAAATTTTCAGGATCGATGACGGTGGCAGTAATGCCGGGAAAAGGTTTCCCCATTGAACCGGGTTTTATTTTCATCCCGGGATAGTTGGAGATCATTATTGCGCCGGTTTCTGTCTGCCAGTAAGTATCGAGGAAAGGTTTCCCGAAAACTTTTTCCGACCAGATCACGGCTTCGGAATTCAACGGTTCGCCCACTGATGCGAGGTGACGGAGACTGGAAAGGTCGAATTTCTTGATGATCTCATTCCCGGCTTTCATCAATGAACGGATGGCTGTCGGAGCTGAGTACCACATGGTGATCTTGTTCTTTTCAATGAACCGGTACCAGGCTTCCGCAGAAAAACCGGCATCAAGCACACATTGTGTGACACCATTGCTGAAAGCGCCGATAATCCCGTAGGATGTTCCTGTAACCCAACCCGGGTCTGCCGTACACCAATAGATATCATCGTCCTGAAGGTCCAGGACCCATTTTGATGTAAGGTATTGTGCGATCAGGGAATAATGAACATGTTTCACGCCTTTGGGTTGACCCGTTGTTCCTGAAGTATAGTGAAGTACCGAAGGCGATTCTGCATAGGTCGGATAGATCTCAAATTCCTCCATTTTCGGGAGTTGTTCCAGGTTCATTGCAATTTCCCTTTGTTGTAAGGGTTTACCCGGATCCTGGTCAACAATGATCAGAAATTCCACCCACGGCATTTTATCAAGGATCTTCCTGACTTTCGGAGCGTGTTTCTTTTGTGTGATGATCGCTCTGGTTTGGGCATTTTCCAGACGGATGAACAGCGATTCATCACCAAATGCAGAAAACAGGGGTTGTGCAATGGCACCGGTCTTCAGGATCCCAAGAAATCCAAGGTACAGTTCAGGGATCTTATCCATAAAAAGACATACTCTGTCTTCAGGCTTGATACCAAGACCCCGGAGAAATGCACCAATGGCATTTGTTGCAAGACGGATGTCATTATAGGTGTATCTTTTCTCCACACCTCCCTGGCCTTCCCAGATCAACCCCAGTTTATCCGCTTTCCCCATATTGCAGATCCGGTCGGAGCAGTACCAACCGATATTAATGATATCGCCGGGTTTATATCCCAATTCTTTTTCAGAGATACTCCAATCGAAATCCTTTATTCGTTCATTGTACGAACCCATGTTTGACATAGCTTATTATTTTAGTTTTAGACAAGTTAATATTCTGATGCTTGATGCTCGATATAGATTCAAGTCCTGTTCCCACACTCACACATCGAGTATCCAGCATCCAGTATCGAGTATCTGTTTGCTATCTTCAGTCCTCTCGCTCAATAACCACAACCGCATTCGCAAACTCCTTAACATGCGTTAAAGATACGTGAATATTTGTAATGCGCTCTTTTGAAGCCAGCTCTTCAGCTTTGCCATTAAGCCGGATCAGGGGTCTACCGTATTCATCATGATACACATCGATATCGGCGAACCGCAATCCAAATCTCCATCCTGTTCCGATGGCTTTTAAAAAGGCTTCCTTTGCGGAAAACCGTACAGCATAATGCTGGTATTTGTTCTTTTTAGATTCACAATATTCGATTTCTCCGGGGGTATAAATTTTATCCCTGAAGCCGATCTCTCGTTCCATCACTTTCTGGATGCGGCTCACTTCGATGATATCTGTACCTATTCCGTAGATCATAAAAGTATTTTTGCACCTCAACCCCCGTGGGGCTGTCTAAAAAGTCTTTGTGACCATTGTGAAAAACGTTGTGGCCTTTGTGGTTAATTCTTAAAGCACTGAACCACAATGAACACCAAGATTGCACAAAGCACACAAAGAAGGAAAAATTATCATCTGCCATAC
>CAIYUC010000160.1 GCA_903929315.1 uncultured Bacteroidales bacterium | reverse complement strand
TCTATTGACCGTACAAAGAATGTAAAAATGCTCGAGTCTAAGCGAATATTTTTACAAAAAAGGTTATTAAAAATCGAATCAGAGTTAAACCTATATGCTTGTCAACCAAGCAGCTTGGTTTTTAGTTAGATGAAAGTGAAGAGTGAATAATTAATAGTAAACAATAAATAACTACGAATAACTACGAATAACCATGAATAACATTCACAAACTCAAATTGCTCGCTCTTTACCGATCCTGGTCAGGGGAGGAAGCGACAGGAATTCAACCCTTACCCGAATCTGGTTCAACCCGTCGTTATTACAGGATCACCGGACATTCCCATACCGCTATTGGAGTATTCCATGATGATTCCAGGGAAAACAGTGCATTTATTTCGTTTACCAACCATTTTACTAAATCAGGATTACCCGTTCCTGAGATCTATGCAGAATCAATGGGTGAAAACATTTACCTGATCAAAGACCTTGGCGACCTTACTCTTTTCGGATATTTAAGCACGTTACGAAAAGATGATAAAAGTTTTCCATCCGAACTGACGGCGAAGTATAAGGAAATCATAGAATGGTTGCCAGTGTTCCAGATCCCTGCAGGGAAGGAAATAGACTACAGATTATGTTATCCAAGGGAGGCATTTGACCGGCAGTCTATGATATGGGATCTGAATTATTTCAAATATTATTTTCTGAAGCTGGCGAAGGTTCCATTCGATGAGCAAAAACTGGAAGATGACTTTGAAACTCTTACAGATTTCCTGCTCGAGGCGGGTCACAATTATTTCATGTATCGTGATTTTCAGTCGAGGAACATCATGCTTCTGGATGGCAAGCCTTATTTCATCGATTACCAGGGTGGCAGGAAAGGAGCGTTGCAATATGATATTGCCTCATTGCTGTACGATGCCAAGGCAGCTATTCCCCAAAAAATCCGGAATGATTTGCTTGCCTTCTACCTGGAGGTCCTTGAAGATCATCTTCCGTTTGACAGGCCTAAATTCCTGAAGTATTATTATGGATTTGTCCTTATCAGGATCCTGCAGGCCATGGGGGCATATGGTTTCCGGGGCTACTATGAAAATAAACCCCATTTTTTGCAAAGCATTCCGTTTGCCGTCCAAAATATAAAATGGTTGCTGAAGGGAAATAATCTTCCTCTTCACCTTCCCATGCTGACAGATGTTTTGCAGGAGATCATTGAAACTACCGCATTTTCTCATTATCCTCCCAGGCATAGCAACCTTACGGTTCAGATTTCAAGCTTTTCCTATAAAAATGACATTCCGCGGGATGAGAGCGGAAATGGTGGCGGATTTTTGTTTGATTGCCGTGCTTTACCCAACCCGGGCAGGATCGAAGAATTCATGGAATTCTCAGGGAAAGATCAACCGGTCATTGAATTTTTAAGGAAAGAACATGATGTTAATGACTTCCTTATTCATGTATTTTCCCTGATCGATCAAAGCGTGAAGAACTATATCGAGCGTGGTTTTACAAGTATTTCTGTGAGTTTCGGCTGTACCGGTGGGAAGCATCGTTCTGTGTACTGTGCAGAGGAACTGGCAAAGCATTTGAAATCGAAATTTCCCGTTAAAATATTAATTGAGCATAAGGAATTGGAAAATGAATAGTATCACAAACCTATAAAGACCTCACCCCTTTCGGGGTTGTCTAATAAGTAAGGTGCAAAGCTAACTTTATTAACTGATTTTTAACAATAAAATGTTAATAAAAACATCACATATATTTGATATTCAATGTAATAAAGTGTTATCTTTGGATAAAAATTACAATATGCCCAAAGGTAAATCAAAAAAGCTGACATTTAAAACCTACAATCCTAATCAGGTCTTTCTTTTACCTCCCTCCTTTGATGAACTCATCCCAGGAG
>CAIYUC010000159.1 GCA_903929315.1 uncultured Bacteroidales bacterium | reverse complement strand
TTTTATTGATAAGTAAGACCACTATTTCATTGTGTGAAAGTCCCAATTTTTCATTAAACTGTACTGCTTTAAAAGCTTCAAACCATTTGTTCAGATCCTGGAAGAAAACATTTTCCAGCTCCGGTTTGACATGCTGGTCTTCGAGTCGCCTGACATTATCCCAAAAACAATCATTCTCAAGATACATTTTAAGAAGTTCCGGAAATGGAATTTCATAAAATGGCTTGAAATTAACGAGTGCATCACGGCTGAAAAGGCTCGCTTTACGCAGATCGGTTAAAACAAGATAATCATTTACGGTCAGGTATTTCTGAACCTGTGCTTTATGGTCTGCAAGCTCTATCTTTTTAGCAATAATGCCATTTGGGATTCCCGATTTATCCTCTGTTCTTACAAATGCAGGTTTCAATTCGAGAAGGATGGGATTGATCTTATTTTCCTGGATGATAAAATCGCCGAAACCAACTGATAGTTTTACCTCTGAGAAGCCTTCCTCTTTAAAGATATCATCGGCAAGATGCCGTAATAATTCAGCGGAGATCGTTTCCGGTTTCGCAGCGTAAATCAGGCTTTCAAGATAATGTCTGAAAGGTGCGTATTTGAAAAGTTTTTCCTGCTCGCGAACCTCTTCAACAGTTAGCTTTGTAAAGGAATTTAACCGTTCCAGCTCTTCAATGATCTGACGTGGATCCATTGAAACAAATTTGATTTCTGTTTGCATCAAAAATATATAAAATACTGTAGTGAAATCATTCTTGTGAAAAACAATTCATAAGTATGATACATTAATCGGTGAAAAGTCAAAAGGTAATACGATGGGGAATGATAATTTTACAACAGAGTTTGCCTGCCTTGAGTTAGTGAGTGTGTGTCTAACCGGCGGTAAATAACGCTCAATCGTGCTTTAATCTTGAATGCGTTTCAATTTTATCCCATATAATAGATCGTGGGGCTAAATGAGAAATTATACCAATGTTAAGGAGGTAGTATCTGTCAGTCAAGAAAACTTTGTAACTGTCATTCCGAATTTGGATTCCTTCGCAGCGATAGGTGTTATAGTCCTTGATGTATGATTCCAATAACCCAAATAGAACTTGATCAGCTCTGTGTTGAATCACAGAATGCCTTAACTGTGCTGGTCGATGATTTCATTGATCAGTACCAGCGATCGGATATCTTCCTGAAACGTCGTGCTGCACAACTTTTGGACCTTAACTGTCTTATGCGGAGCATTCAGGATTACAACCTGGCCATCTGGACTGACCTCACCCAGGACGATATTGAGAAGATCAAGGAAAAGATTGTTTATAATGCGGAGTGGCGAGACTAACGTGTGGTCGCTAAACGCAGCAAAGGTAGAACCTTTGAAAAGCACGAATAAGTCTGGTTTTGTTGCAATTTAGCGACATGTTATGTGCCGTTTATACTTATCATTAATCTTTCAGTGAATCTCACTCATATGACGCAGGGAAAAACCAGGCATTATAATGCAGTCGATTCCTTCTTTTTAAATTCAATGACTTGTAATTTGAGCTTAATCTCTTATTGATGGCTTGATCAAAACTGATGGTTATATTGTTGATTTTATTAGGATTTACTTTATAGCGATAAAGTATCCTTAAGTAATTATTAGTTTTTGATTTATTATCACAAATGGATTTATGAGATTCTTCATTCCACTTTTTTTGGGAGTTATCTAAAATTGTTTTGTATGGAAAAAATGATAACGAGTCATTAATTTTGATATGAATATCTTTTGACAAGGTAACCAAATCCGTATCATTATAGGTTTTTATAGATATTGAGATCTGAAATGTTTCTGTTTTAAAAGAAAACATTGGAAAGATAGGAATTATAAGTGGACCGATTAGAATAGGTCTGACTCTATTAGTAAAGGATACTCGAATTGAGCTAAGGCTATCACAAGCAAAGTAATAGTGCGTTATTTCATCGTAATACCCTCTGTAATGTTTATTTCTTTGAACGATCCAATTGTTATTCTTTCCAATTGGTTTTAAGTATATACATTTCTCAATACTCGAACATCCAGTACTGGCAAGTAGTAAAAATACAATCACGATGTATACTAATCGCATTGGGGTTCTGTTATAAATGGCACATAACGTGTTGCCGGCAGCCGCAGTGCGGGTTTTAGCAGATTTTATATTTGAGTTTCGTAATCATGTTTATTAGCATTAACCATCTTTCCTGACCGACTTGCCCCGCATTGCTCGGCTGCGTGCTCGTGTGTGCCCTGCATGAGCATGCAGCGCATACTTGTTGTAAGCTCTAGAAAAAGTTTAAAAATACAAATAAACTTTTAAAAGCAAACAATGAGTGTCGTTAATAATTTTCCAGAGGGTGACCTGCCTGCCGAAGGCAGGAAGTCCCTTACACGCCGGGGTAGGATCCGGAAGTATTAGCAAGTCGCAAGGTGGTTTACTGTGAAGTATGCACTGAAGGAAGCGAGACTGCAAAATCCGGTACTGACGAACAGGAACGGTATATGAGGCATAATTATCCGGGTAA
>CAIYUC010000158.1 GCA_903929315.1 uncultured Bacteroidales bacterium | reverse complement strand
CCCTTACATGCTGCTGCATTTGCAGGTGCTGTAAATATTTCCAGGACCCTTCTGGAGAACGGGGCAAATCCGGAATTATTGGATACGTTCAATAAGACAGGGGTTCAGATAGCGCTCGGACAGGCATTTGTTTTACCAGAATATGCAAAAAACAAACTGGGAAAGATCTATCAGCTTTTACTTCCCGGTTCATTAAAAATTCAGGTGGAGGGACGGCTTATAAAGATCGACACACATAAGATCGAGTATCTTCTGATCAACCTGTTTTTAGCCGTTCAGACAAATATATTGCAGACAAAACGACATTATGAGGCATTTGGAGTGAGGATCGACGATCTTATAGGCAGGATTCAACACTTTTCAGAAACGGTTCTGCCTGCTTTCCGCAAGAAACGTGAATATTTACTGGCAGTTCTTGCTAAACATGAGGCAGACAGTAAAAATCCATATAATAAAAAAATATTTATAAGGATAGACAGGGGACATTACCTGTTGAATCCCAATCTGCTGATCTGGAATAATGAACAATGGATTACAGTCATCGATCTTGTGGAAAACCCCGGTATATCGAAGGACGAGATCCAGGCACATTCGATCGAGAAGCAGAACAAGGAATATGAAGAATGGCGTAAGAAACTTGAAAAAGAAAGAAGAAGGCAGGAACGATATGATCGGGAATGGTAGCAGTCGACTTAATACAAACAAACATATGTGAATATCTATATTTTAAAAGTTTTTTTTAATGAATAAAAGGTGTTAAAAATAAACGAAAAATCGGACAAATACCGAACAAAAATAAAGAACCCATTGAATAAATTATTTATAATCAATGGGTTAACTCAAATTAATGTTGTCCGACCAGGATTCGAACCTGGGCCGAGAGAACCAAAATCTCTAGTGCTGCCGTTACACCATCGGACAATAGGGTGTGGGTTTGGGTGTGGGTTTGGGTGTGGTGTGAGTGTGAGTGTGAGTGTGGGTTTGGGTGTGGGTGTGGGTGTGGAATTAATAATTAAGAGTGGCAAAAGTAAGGATTTTTAATGTCCTTACAAATTTTCCAATTTCACTTGTTGCACTAGAGTAAAATAATATAATATTTTGTAATTACCAGGTATAATGAACATAGAATAGCGATTACAGAAAAACAGATCACGATATAGGCCCAGAATTTTGTGAAGAATTGTTCTTCTGATAGAACGATTGCCGGTATCGATTCTTTTTTAGTCCTGGAGATGGGTTTTTTCAATTCTTTCTTTTTTGGACTGAAGTACCGGTTTAAAAAATTTCCGATAGTCCCGTTATAAAAGAACAGGAAAAGCAAAGGCGCAAATGGAATAAAGTACCGCCCCTGAACACCTTCAATATAATGTGATGCAACCGTATTAAACGAAAGATAAAAGCCAAGCTCAATCAATGACAACCCAATGATAAATGTAAAAAAAAGCGAAATCCTTTTTAAAATGGGAAAGGAAAAAACGGACTTAGGATTGATCAGGGCAGTTAAAATCAGGATTATTAAATATGTATAAACAAGCCAGGGTGGTAGAGGATTTGTTACCCATCCAAAGATCCCTACAAAGGTTTTAAAATAAAAATAGCCACAATAGACAAATATCGTTTTCAGGAAATAGTTGAGAAAATCAACCTTGTGATCAAGAATGAATGTTCTCTGAGCCTTTGGATCAATGTTTTTTGGTCTGTTATCATCAACAAACCTCTTTTCAGTCGCAGAAGGTTGTCTGTCAGGTATCTGATTCAATATCTTCTGTTGTGAAGCACTGAGGAAGTATTTATTTCGAAGGGGTTCAATTATGGTCTTTAAGGAATTAAACTGGGATCCCAATATCATCGCTGAGATGGTAATAATCACAGCCAGTCCGAATTTTTTTCTTCCGCCGATCTTATCCATTGGAATTAAAAGAGCCAGAAAACCGATAATAAAATAAGGAGGTTTACAGAGAGCCAGACAAAATATTAATAAACCAAGACGAAGAAAGTCCCACTTAGTGAATAATTCATTCTTTACTGTTATCTTCTTTAATAACCATGCAATAACTAAAAACGAGATACCAATTGTAGACCCATCGTACGAAGCTGAAGCAGTTAATGCAAGTGTCATGGGCATAACACCTAAAAGGAACAATAACCATTTCCCAAATGGAATGATCCGGATCGCACAAAAGATTACGAATATTAAAAATATAAGTCCGAACAAACGTGCCAGGTACAATAGGATCAAAGGAGGGGCGTGGAATATTTTTCCAATTGTAATACCGATCGCCTGAGGAATATAAGAAAAGAAAACATTTGAAGGAGCATCAGTTCCCTTCACATGTTTTTCCGGTTCCAGCTTCGCATTTATAGTTGAATAGATCTTATTCGGGCTCGTTTTGTCAAACATCCCGAAATACATCTGCATAAAATTATTGGCTGCCAGATCCGGAAGCGATTTTGGTACGATATCCTGAAACTGAAAAATATCCCCTTCAGAGACCTGGTAAGCCCTGTAAAAATGCTTATCCTCATCTACAAACTGGAAAGGAGGAGTAATTATTAACATGAGAAGAGAACCTGCACCTGCAATAATTAAGTACGACTTTTCTGGAGAAAGCCGGACTTTAATGATCGAGGCTTTTACTTTGTTGAAAAATACAATGAACAGGCTGATAACCAATGTAAAAAAGATAAAGACAACTTTGGTCCATAAGAAATTGCCCGTATCCGATTCATATGTCTTCAAAGCCAGACTTCCCTTTATCGGGTTTCGGGGACCTTTCAATGCTGCAAGGAGATCCTCATTGGTTACATTTGCAAGATCAATATGATTCAGGGTATCTGCAGTGTTAATCCCGCAAAGAATATGGTTATCTGTTGTTCCATTTGATGAGTGTAAACATATATATATACTATCATTTTTACCAATGAAAATTTTATTCTTGAATTTAATCGGAATAAACTCCATTCGTGGGATCTGATCTGATGAGAACCGGTAAGTATAAAGCATCTCATACCGTGAATTGGTAAAGAATATCACGTCCTCATTATGACTTCCCGGAGACTCAAAATTGGCCAAACAAATATCTATACCGGAAATGAAGTCCTTTTTCATGGGCAGTTTCTCGATGACCATGTAATCCTTGATAAACCGGAAATAAAAACATTTATCACCCCACTTTGTTTCTTGTGTCGGAAAGAGCGACAGATTCAGGCTGGAATATAGGATAAACAGTATTGAAACCAGAAAAACAATAGAACCGAGAATGATATTCTGATATTTTCTCATTTTATATGTATAATAGAAACAGGATCCAACGCAATTTTTGTTATGACTTTGTCATCTTTCATGGCACAATGATAATAAATTTTAACAAATCCATTTAAAATAATTACAAAAGTCAACCAATTTTGGCGATGAAGCTGACGAATTTTTATCTTTGCCAACTAATATTTGAGTCTGAATGACGAATAAGAAGAAGATAAATAAACCTTCAAAACAGATTCCTGTTAAAAAAAGTCCCCCACAAAAGAAAGGATTTGATAAGTTTCTGGAAAAGAATGGTTTCTTATTGACTCTAAGCAGCATCTGTCTTTTAATCATAATCATCTTCAGTAAATTCCTTGCGGGAGATGCTTTTTATTTGTTTAAAGATATCGGGAGTGATTCACTGAACCAGGTTTACCCGCAATTCAAATTGATCACTCGTATATTCCATGAGAAGCAATTTCCTGTCTATTCATTCGGGGCAGGGATGGGGGCTAATGTAATGTCATTTTTCTCTGATCCGTTTTCCTGGATCATTATATTTTTTGGATATTCCAATGTTGCCTATAGTTTTATCATTATGGAACTTGCCAAAATTGTTCTTGCAGGGTTATTTTTCTACCAGGTCTTAAAATACTGGAAATTATCTGCAACAACAAGGATTATAGGGGCAATCCTATATTGTTTCGGCGGATTCATGATTGTCGGTGGCGGTTGGACGATGTTTTCCTCCGAATCCTGTTATCTCGCCTTACTCCTGTTTAGTTTTGAAATGCTATATCAGAAAAACAAGTGGTACCTTTTTCCAATCCCAATCGCGTTGTTTGCCTGTTTTCAACCATTCTATCTTTATCTGTATGGCTTGTTCCTGATCATCTATTTTCTTTTCAGACATTTCAGTTCCGAAGACCATTCCTGGGAAAAGCTATACATCACTACGCTGAAAATGGCTGGTTTATTCATTCTTGGCCTGCTGATCAGTAGTTTTTTTCTATTCAACAATTTGCAGGTTCTCTTCAACAGCCCGAGGGTTGGGGGTCATGGAGGATATTTTAACCTGTTACGTTCGACCCCTTTGTTTTTTATTGAGAAAAGCATGTTTTATGTAACTGCTGCTTTACGGATGTTATCCAATGATTTAATGGGAAATGGCATTAATTTCAAAGGATGGTATAATTACCTCGAGGCTCCCATGTTCTATATCGGGTTAATTCCTGTTTTGCTGATGCCTCAGGTTTTTTTAATACTTGACAAGCGAAGAAGAATTATTTATGCCATTCTTTCAGGACTGTTT
Organism: uncultured Bacteroidales bacterium; assembly: GCA_903929315.1. Classification (GTDB taxonomy): domain Bacteria; phylum Bacteroidota; class Bacteroidia; order Bacteroidales; family FEN-979; genus CAIYUC01. Next base: position 26,198 of record CAIYUC010000158.1, on the reverse strand, counting down.
CTGTTTGCCGTTATTTTTCCACATTTTCGTTATGCATACTGGCTTTTCACCGGTGATTATTTCAGGGGATTCAGTTTATTTTTATCACTTATTTTTTTGTTCTTTAGTCTTCAGGCATTCGATAAGATTGATTCCTGGGGAAATAAAAATATGGTGTTATTAGTTCTTACTTCCCTTTTATGGCTTGTAATTCTCTATTACCCTTATGAACACTCGGAAGAATTTATAATTACAAGTGAAAAAAATGCTGTTCGCAATTTTCTTCTTCTTTATACACTCCTCATCTTCCTTAGAAAATATATTAAAAATTATCCCTGGCCCCAATATCTTTTCTTTTTCTGTATTATCATTGAGTTAGGATATTTTAACTATCATACTGTCAATGACCGCAGGGTATTGAAAAGGGAAGACTTTCATGAAAAAACAGGATACAATGACTACAGCCTTGATGCAGTTAATTTCCTCAATGAAAAAGATAAGGGGTTTTTCAGGGTAAGCAGGGATTCAACCTGTAACCCGGCCATTCATACCAGTATTAATGATGCTGAAGTGCAAGGCTATTATGGAACTTCCATGTACAATTCATTTAACCCGAAATATTACATTGCATTCCAGGAGGCTATGAAAATAATTGAAAAGGGAAATGAATTTCAAAGCCGGTGGGCTCCCGGTTTATCTACACGTCCATTATTATTAAACCTTGCAAGCAATAAATATTTCTTAAAAATAAGTCATCAATCCAGTTTTCCTACCTATGGATATGATCCGCTCACTACTATAGGGAACGTGCAGGTATTTCAGAACAAGCATTTTCTGCCCCTGGGGTTTACCTATGATCACTATATATTAAAAAGTGATTTTGACAAGATTCAAGGCATTGCGAAAGAAACTACATTGTACAGGGCGAGTGTGATTGATGACAACGATGTGGAATCAGCGGGAAAAAATCTTGTAAAGTTTACATTAAATGATACCATCTCTGTTTTAACATTGGATAATTATTTTAAATATATAGATAACCTTAAAGCAGATACATTAAAGATTGGCAAATTCAATCAAGGCAGTATTTCAGGAATGATTGACCTTCAAAAACCGAAAATTCTTTTTTTCAGTATACCATATGATGACGGATGGCATCTTTCAATGGATAACAAAGAAGTGAAATCCCTTATTTTAAATATTGGCTTCATGGGTCTTAATGTTCCATCCGGCAAACATTCAATCGATTTATATTATAAACCCCGGCTTTTTAATACAGGAATTTATCTTTCTGTAATCGGTATTCTTATATATATTTTGGCTGTAGGTTATGAATTTTTTAAGAAAAGGAAGAAAGAAATAGTCTCTGCATAACTAAAAATGAAATGTTTTCCCTCATCCAAATTAGCGTAAAGTGAGTTTTAACGATCTTAGAGAAATCCGGAAAAAAAGTTTATTGAACCTGCTCGGTCTTTATAAAAGAGCGAATGCCGGGCATATTGGTTCCTCATTATCATGTCTCGACATTCTTCTCTATCTTTACTTTTATAAGATGAATCAGGAAGATAAATTTATTTTATCAAAAGGGCATGCTGCATTGGCTTTATATGTTGTGCTTTATGAATCCGGTAAAATTTCCTTACAAGAATTGGAAACCTATTATAATGATGGGACATTGTTAGCAGCTCATCCACCGACAAACAGGCGAATAAAAGAGATAATTTTTGGTACAGGGAGCCTTGGACATGGTTTATCATTGAGTACCGGTTTAGCATTATCGAACAGATACAATGAAAAAAAGTTTAATGTTTATTGTGTTCTTTCTGATGGTGATTGCAATGAAGGCTCGACTTGGGAAGCTGCATTGTTTGCCGGTCAGCATCACCTGAATAACCTCACGGTAATTATTGATCAAAATCATTTGCAGGGATTTGGTGAATCTAAAAATGTTATAAATCTGGAGCCCTTTGTGAAAAAATGGGAAGCATTTAACTTTGATGTTGTTGTTGCAGAAAACGGAAACCAATTTGAATCTCTTGATACTGCTTTTTCATCTGCAGATATTCACTCACTCAAACCGAAGTGTATCATTGCAAAAACAGTCAAAGGGCATGGTGTTTCATATATGGAGAATAAAATGGAATGGCATTATTTGCCCATGAGCGATGAACAGTATAAAATAGCAATTGATGAAATAAACCGGAATGCGTAAAGAATTTTCAGCTTGTATTGAAAAAATTGCCAGGGAGGATCAGCGAATTATTTTTCTGACCGGTGATCTTGGTTTTATGGCCCTTGAAAATGTGAGGGATGCCATGGGAAACCGGTTCATAAACGTTGGAGTTAGCGAGCAAAATATGATTTCGGTTGCGGCGGGTCTTGCTGCTGAAGGTTTAATTCCGGTTTGTTACAGTATTGCTCCTTTTGCCGTTTTCAGACCTGCAGAACAGATCCGGGTAGATGTTTGTCTTCACAACATGAATGTTAAAATTGTTGGCAATGGAGGGGGATATGGATATGGTATAATGGGACCAACTCATCATGCAATTGAGGATATCGCGGTTTTATCCTCCTTTCAGAATATGCATTGTTTCGTTCCCTTTTGTAATGAAGATGTTGAAAATACTGTGCATGCAATGTTCGAATATGCAGGTCCTTCTTACCTGAGACTTGGATTTGGGAAGAAACAGGATACAACGATCGTGCCATCATTTGACACTTTCCGGAAAATCTCAGAAGGTAATAAAATTACCGTGGCTGCGTTAGGTCCCCTGACTTTGAATGTATGTAATGCTATTAATGATTCTGGTTTGCAGAATGATGTTGACTTGTTTACGATTTCCAGGATCCCGGTTGTCCGGCTTGATGAAAAATTTGCTGAGAGCATAAAGAAAACAAAACGCTTGCTTATCGTTGAAGAGCATGTAAGAAGAGGCGGATTAGGAGAAAACCTGGGTATTTTGATTTTAACTGCGAACATAGGATGCGCAGTGAAACATCATTTTGCATCCGGATATCCAAACGGACTTTATGGCAGCCAGGATTATCATCAAAAAATTAATCATCTGGATGTGAATTCAATGGCTGATTCAATAATAACTTTTATCAATGAATAAAGAGTTATTCTCGTATAATACTTGGACTGAAGAAGAAAAGAAAGAAGCTTTTCAGATTACAGGCCCTATTTTGATTGTCGGAGTTTCCGGATTTATCGGCGCAAATTTGTTTTACAGTCTTTCAAATCTCCGTGATGATGTATACGGATGCTCACGGAATCCGCAAAAAAGCTGGAGACTGGCAGGCGATACATCAAAAAAATTAATAAATGTTGATATCAATGATGCAGAGCAGATAAAATATTTGATCCAACGGATCAAACCACAAACGGTTTATAATCTTGCTGCTTATGGAGCTTATTCAAGGCAATCTGAGACGGAAAAAATTCATATCACAAACTATATCGGTACGCTGAACCTTATAAGGGCTTTAACAGAAACAGGATGTCATGCATTTATTCAATCGGGAACATCATCGGAATATGGGCTTAATTGTACTAATTCCAATGAGGCAGATGAACTGATACCCAACAGTGATTATGCTGTATCTAAAGTAGGTTCGGGGTTTCTAATTAAATACTATGGTCGTATCCAGGGATTCCCTTGCATAAATCTACGATTCTATTCAATCTATGGACCATGGGAAGAAAGAGACCGGTTAATCCCTACCCTTGTTATGAACGGGCTGAATGGGAAATATCCTCATTTTGTCAATAAGAACATTTCCCGCGATTTCGTTTATATTGATGATTGCAACAATGCATTTGTAAAAGCAGCACTGACCATATGCAGGAGTCATCCCGGTATATCGATCAATATAGCCTCAGGAATAAAAACAACATTTGAGGATATAGCATTTGTTGCAAAACGAATTTTTAATATTGAAGAAGATCCGGTATTCGGTTCAATGCCAAACCGAAAATGGGATCTGGCTGACTGGTACGGAAATCCGGCATTGGCTGAAGAATTAATGGGATGGAAGTATAAAACGTCCTTCGAAGATGGCCTGAGACAAACGGCAGACTGGCAAAAGAAAGCGTTAAAACAGTATAAATATATACCGGTCCCTAAAATTGAGAAAAAAATATCAGTAGTTATTGCTTGTTACAGGGATAATCAATCAATTCCTATTCTCTACGAACGGCTTACAAAAACTTTCGTTGAAAATGGCTATGATTACGAAATAATTTTTGTTAATGATCACAGCCCTGCTGAAGATGAGCAGGTAATTACCCAATTATGTTTACAGGACAACCATGTTATTGGGGTATCCCATTCACGTAACTTTGGTTCACAATCGGCATTCATCAGTGGAATGGAATTGGCAACTGGAGATGCTTCGATTTTAATGGATGGTGATGGACAGGATCCTCCTGAAATAATTCCCGCATTTATCAAAAAATGGCAGGAAGGATTTGATATTGTTTATGGTCAGCGGATAAAACGGGAAGCCCCGCTCTATATGCAAATTTTTTATAAATTGTTTTACCGTATTTTTAAAAAAGTTTCTGACATTCAAATACCCGTTGATGCCGGAGATTTTTCGTTGATCGATAAAAAAGCAGTAGAATATCTGTTGCGGTTTACTGAAAAAGATATTTTTTTAAGGGGGCTACGTGCATGGATCGGATTCAACCAGACAGGTGTAAGTTATTCAAGGCCGGAACGTCTGTTTGGCAGAAGTACCAACAGTTTTTTTAAAAATATTTGGTGGGCAAAAAAGGGTATTTTCTCTTTCAGTACCAAACCACTTCAATATATTCAAACGATAGGGTTCAGTGTATTCCTTATCACGATTGCTTTGGCTATTTTTTATCTAATACTGTATTTTATTGAACCACCGGTCAATGCAAGGGGGATCACGACAGTAATTATTTTGATGCTTGGGTTAGGAGGTATTCAGCTGATCTCGATAAGTATTCTCGGAGATTATATCGGGAAAATTATTGAGGAAGTAAAAAACCGGCCAAAATTCATTCGTTCAAAAATTATTTACAACGGGAAAATTTATCATTTAAGGGAAGAAATAGATAAGATTTCCAGGGATTTACGAAAGAAATAATCTTTCAGGATTCAAAACGCTTTCAGATGAACAATTATCAGAAACTGAATAATCTATTCGGATGGATGACTTTTATCATTGCTTCATCCGTGTTTCTGTTGACCATTGAACCGACAGCAAGCTGGTGGGATCCGGGAGAATTTATTTCAACATCCTATAAATTACAGGTTGGCCATCCGCCGGGAGCGCCCACGATGCAAATGATCGGAAGAATCTTTACACTGCTGGCATTCGGAAATACTGCTAAAGTGGCTCTGATGGTCAATGCCATGTCAGCGATTTGCAGCGGGTTTGCCGTGCTTTTCCTGTTTTGGACAATCACCATCTTTGCCCGTAAAATAGTCGCTCCTCAAGGGGAAGTGACTAAAGGACAAATGTTCACGATCTTTTCGGCCGGCTTTATCGGTGCACTGACCTTTACCTTTACCGATTCTTTTTGGTTTTCAGCTGTTGAAGGAGAAGTGTATGCTATGTCGGCCATGTTCACCGCAATCGTTTTCTGGGCTATATTGAAATGGGAAGTTATGGCCGGGGAGCACCATTCTTCGCGTTGGCTGATATTCATCGCATTTATGATAGGATTAGCCATCGGTGTTCATCTTTTAAACCTGTTAACGATTCCTGCATTAGGTTTTGTAATCTATTTTAAAAAATACAAACCTTCGGGAACCGGTATCCTTTTAACCCTCATTTTATCCATCCTGGTCCTCGCTTTTATAATGTATATAGTAATTCCATGGATCCCTCAAATGGCCGGTAAATCCGAGCTCTTATTCGTTAACGTTTTCGGGCTCCCTTTCAATACCGGAACAATACTTTATTTTTTACTTCTCATCGGTTTAATAACCTGGGGCTTATACTATACCAACAAAACAGGGAAAGGATTTTTAAATACCCTTATTCTTTCATTTGTTTTTCTGCTTATCGGTTATTCCTCCTTCATTATGGTGGTTATTCGTGCGAATGCAGGGACGCCGATCAATGAAAATCAACCGAAAGATTTGATCAGCCTGGTTTCATTTCTAAACCGTGACGAATATGGCACCTGGCCATTATTATATGGTCAGTATTATGATGCTCCTATCGTGGATTATCGCAATGGAGATCCTGTTTATGAGAAAGATGAAAAAGCAGGAAAATACGTAATCACGGATGACCGGAAAGGCACCATACCTGTTTTTGATTCACGGTTCACTACCTTTTTCCCACGAATGTGGAGCAATGAAAGAAGAGGGTCCACTGATTATTTTAAAAAGTGGGGAGGACCGGGTGAGCCTGTCAAGGTTACCAATGCCGATGGTAAAACGGAAACGATAAGAAAACCAACCTTTGGAGAAAATCTCAGATTCTTTTTTTCATACCAGGTCAGCTGGATGTATCTCCGTTATTTCATGTGGAATTATTCAGGGCGGCAAAATGATGTCCAGGGTTATGGTGGAATTCAGGAAGGGAATTGGATCACCGGAATCCCATTGCTCGATAAATGGTTGTTAGGACATTCTCAGACACATCTCCCGGACAGCCTGAAAAACCGTGGAACCAACAAGTATTACCTGTTACCGTTCCTTCTGGGGCTTACAGGGTTCTTCTACCAGGCTAAAAAAGAATACAAAGGCGCTATTGTGATAACCTTATTATTTATCATGACTGGTCTGGCAATTGTCGTTTACCTGAATCAGAAACCCTTTGAACCAAGGGAACGGGATTATTCTTTCTGCGGGTCAACCTATGCTTTTGCCATCTGGATCGGGCTTGGGGTAATCTGGCTGATAAACGCAGCAAAAAAATACCTGAGAAAAGAAATTCTTTCCAACATCCTGGTTGCATTGATCTGTCTGCTTGCCGTCCCTGTTAACATGGCGAAAGAGAATTGGGATGATCATGACCGTTCAGGGAAGTATTCCTGCAGGGATTTTGCTGCAGGTTATTTGAATTCCTGCGATAAAAATGGTATCTTATTTACAAACGGGGATAATGATACCTTCCCATTGTGGTATGATCAGGAGGTCGAGGGTATAAAAACGGATGTAAGGGTGGTGAACCTGATGCTGGCCACCAGTTCGTGGTACATCGACCAGATGTTTAAAAAAGCCTATGATTCTGAACCGCTACCCTTTAGTTTATCACAAACGCAATATCGACCCGACAGCAATGATATCATCCCCTATTATGACATCGGTATGAAAGGATATGTTGAGTTAAAGGACATTATTGACTTTATAAAAAGTGATGATCCGCAAACTTTCATTCCCTTGCAAAATGGCCAAAAGATGAAATTTTTCCCGTCCAGGAAAATAAAACTGACCGTAGACACTGCAGCTTGTGTTAAATATGGGATTGTCCCTGAAAATTTACGCGGGAAGATGGTGGATACAATCTATTGGACCGTCAAATCCAACGAGCTTTATAAAAATGATGTTATGATGCTCGATATTATTGCTTCAGGCAATTGGCGAAGACCTCTGTATTTCGTATCGGCCTCGAGTGTAAGCCATTGTTTCAACGTCGATTCATTTTGTCTGGTCGAGGGTTGGGTATATAAGTTCATGCCGGTTAAAGCTACCAGGGGGGATTATATCTCCGGTATGGGAGGGGTGGATGCACAAGGATCATATGACATCCTGATGCATAAATGTACCTGGGGAAATCTTAATGATCCTCATGTATATGTGGATCCTGAAAGTCTGGATAATGCTATCAGACCTAAAACAAACTTCTTACGGGTGGTTCAATCCTTGATTGACCAGTCTGACAAGAAAAAAGCTGTGGAATTGATGGATCTTTACTATAAAAATTTCCCTTCATCAAAATTTTCCTATGATATCTACAATTTGCCCTTTGCAGAGATGTACTATAAGGCAGGAGAAACTGATAAGGCAAATAAGATCATTGAACGAGTTGCCGTTATTTACAGCCAGAATCTCGATTACTATTTCTCATTTACCGGAAAATACAAGGATTATTTCAAGGACGATATCCAGACTTCACTCAATGTCCTGAGAAGGTTGAATTTCATTGCTTCCCAAAATAATCAACCGAAACTCGCTGCAAGGATGAATGAATTGTTTAACAAGGAGTTAAAAAGTTATAAATGATCATGCTATATATTAACTGGAATGTGAATCCGGAGATATTCCGGATCGGTGGGTTTGCTGTCCGTTGGTACGGGCTTCTTTTTGCTTCCTCTTTTTTCTTCGGCTATCTTATCCTGTATAAGGTCTTCAAAAAAGAGAACATCAGTATAAAGTACCTGGATGAGCTGACTACTTATATGATTATCGGAACAATTGTAGGTGCACGCCTCGGTCATTGTTTTTTTTATGAGCCACAATATTATCTTCAACATCCCTGGAAAATTCTTATGATTTGGGAAGGCGGACTTGCAAGTCACGGTGCAGCCATCGGGATCATTGTCACAATACTGATATTTTCATATGTAAAGAAGCTTACTTTTCTTTGGGTTATGGATCGGGTGGTCATTGTAGTTGCATTATCCGGATTTCTCATCCGCATGGGTAATCTTATGAACTCAGAGATCTTTGGAATTCCAACATCATTACCCTGGGGATTCCGTTTCCCAAGAGCAACAGATATTCCGGAAGCTATTGTTCCTCGGCATCCGACGCAACTTTATGAAGGGTTATCCTATCTGATTATTTTCTTATTGCTCTGGTGGCTATACTATAAAAAAGAAGGGAAACCGCCTCGGGGTTTATTATTCGGATTATTCCTGATACTGGTCTTCGGGGTCAGGTTCCTTATCGAATTTATAAAAGAACCACAGGAAGGATTCGAAAAATCAATGATCCTGAATATGGGTCAGCTTCTATCAATTCCATTGATCATAACAGGTGCTATTCTTGTCTACCTTGCCAAGAAAAAATCTTTCAAATTATGACCCCGGCGGTCTGATTTAATTCTTCATTCTTCATTCCTCATTCTTCATTATCCTTATCTTGTCTTCAAGTATCTTATAGTCATTCTGCATCGCCATGCCGGGGTAATTTTTCGCCATTTCAAGGGCATATAAAAGATCAAATTCAGATTGTGGCATTGCAAAAAAGATTTTTTTATCCATCATATAATGCGCAAGATATTCCTGTTCAGTCTGGCCAGGTGTGGGAATGAAGATGGCTCTTTTTCCAATGGTAACAACATCCATGATGCTGGAATACCCCGGCCGGCAGATGATCACTTCCGATCCCAGCATTTCTGTTTTTAACCGCTGTGTTTCGAGATGAGAAAAGACCCGGATATTTTCGGTAAGGTCATACGATTGATCACTATCGATTATACCACGGATCACAATGCCTTTAAGGCTCGTGGATTTTAACTGGTAAAGGATCTTTTCTTCGAAAATGCTCCGTTGAGGCTCCGGACCGGATAATACTACTACTATATCATATTGAATTGGAAGGGTTTGTTGGTTGTAAGCCATCCCGGAAGAAAACCTGGAAAGCGCTCCAAGATAAATACAATTGGAAGGAAGGATTGCCGGATGGGACAATTTTCCTGCCAATCCCTGGTGAAGCTCAAAATCAGGGATCCAGCATTCATTGAATTTTCGGATCAGGGATTGATTGATTTTCCTGATAATACCAGAAAGAAAATTGATCTTACCCGGAAGGCGGATATTCAACTGATGTGTTATAAGGATTGAATACTTGTCCTGATTCCATAAACCATAGCGGTTATCCGACAGGATAATATCAACATGTTCTTTCCTTAGTAATTTCTTAAGCAGGCGATGCTCGTGATATATTCCGTAAAGGAATTTTGGAGTCAAAAGACACATCTTTAAAGCAAACCGGGAATTTTTCGGGTAGATTATTTTAGTTCCCGGAAACCTGATAAACCGTAAAGATGGGAATTCCTTTCTTAGAAATTCAAGAGGGCGACCGTCAGCAGCGATAACAACATTAAACCCATTCTCAAAAAACTTTCTAATAACAGGAACACATCGTGTTGCATGACCAATACCCCAGTTAAGAGGGCAGACTAAGACCGTTTTTAAAATCATTCTATCATTTTTTGATGTCCCCGGCCAAAAATATATATTTTTTATGCCAGGAAAAAAAACTCAAAGAAAATGTATTACCTTTTTATTAACCGGACGATTAATGTCATTCGATTATTGAAAGGATCGATTAAGGGTTAAGGATTGTGGGTGGTAAATGGTAGTTATTCGTGGTTATTCAGCAGTTAATCGGTAGTTATACATAGTTAATTATAGTTACTTATTGTTATTAAGAAACTTATCATGGATGGGAGAAAATTAGGTGATCTGGAAATTTATAAGATAGCCGTTGAATTAGCTGGTTTAGCCTGGCAAGTTTTTGATATTCTTCCCTACCAATACAAATTTCATATCGGTGCTCAATTCCTTGATGCAATCGACTCTGTCGGAGCAAACATTGCTGAAGGTTTTGGAAGATACCATTACAAAGATTCATTAAAGTTTTACTATTATTCCCGTGGCTCCTTACATGAATCGAAACATTGGATTTATTTACTTAAAACACGAAATCTTGTAACCCCTGTTTTATATGAAATGATTTTAAAATCCCTTAGATCCGAAGGAGTAAAACTCAACAACTTCATCAACTCTATAAAAGATAAAATCAATTCTGAATAACTACTGAATAACTATGAATAACTATGAATAACTATTGAATAACCACGGAATAACAACCGAATAACTATTGAATAACTACTGAATAACCACGGACTAACTACTGAATAACTACCGAATAACCATGAATAACAACGGTATACTCTATCAAATTGCGCTGACTCTGGTTCCGGGAATAGGCGATGTCCTGGGGAAGAAATTAGTATCCCTTTGCGGAAGCCCCGAAGCAGTATTTAAGGAACCCCAAAAACTGCTTCGTAAAATTCCAAGGATGAGTCACGCTATTTTCGCATCTTTACGAACTAAGGGTATACTTGAAAGAGCTGAAAAAGAAGTAGAATTCATTCAGAGATACCACATAAAAACGCTGTTTTTTCTTGACAAGGATTATCCATTCCGTCTGAAAAATTGCGTCGATGGTCCTCTTTTGCTTTACTTTAAAGGCAATGTGAATTTAAATTTTCCAAAAGTCATCGGGATAGTCGGGACAAGGAATGCTACGGATTATGGTAAGGAGATTTGTTTTCAACTGATTGATGGGCTTCAGACCCAGGAGGTACTTGTTGTGAGTGGCCTGGCCTATGGGATTGACAGTTGTGCTCACCGTGTTTCACTGGAAAAAGGATTGAAAACAGTAGGAGTTTTAGGGCATGGCCTTGACAGGATTTATCCTTATTTGAATAAAGTATTGGCTGAAAGAATGATCAAAAATGGAGGTTTAATAACGGATTTCATAAGTGAAACAAAACCTGACCGGGAGAACTTCCCAATGAGGAACCGTATCATAGCAGGGCTTTGTGATGCCATTGTGGTGATTGAAGCGACCCAAAAGGGAGGTGCTTTGATCACAGCGGATATCGCTAATTCTTACCACAGGGATGTTTTTGCCGTACCGGGAAGAATAGGGGATCTGTATTCTGAAGGCACCAATAATCTCATAAAATCAAATAAAGCTTCATTAATCCAGTCAGCTGAAGATATTAAGTACATGATGGGCTGGGATCTGCCGGATAAAAAGCCATTGTCCATTCAAAAGAAAATATTTATTGAGCTGACAACAGAAGAACAAATTGTAACAGACATTCTTACACGTCTCGGGCACTTGGGAATTGATGAGTTATGCATTGAGGCCAAGCTAAGCATGAGCAAAGTTGCTGCAGCATTACTGAATCTTGAATTTGAAGGAATTGTAAAATGTTTACCCGGAAAGGTTTATACTTTCACCTGATGAATAAAAGTTTGTCATCGGCAGTGCATACTAATTTTATAATTTTACATCGCGGTTGTTAACAGATAATAAAACATTTTTATGACAAAAGTGATCATTCAAAAACTGACCTCACAGGAGATTGAGGAAAGACAAATTAAAAAATGGCCCATTTGGGAGAAAGAAGTGTCCCGGTTCGAACATAGCTATGACGGAGATGAAGAGTGTCTTTTTTTGGAAGGAGAAGTTGTGATAGAAACGAAGGATAGCAATTATTCAATTTCGCCGGGAGATTTTGTTATCTTTCAGGATGGTCTGAAATGCGTCTGGGATATAAAAAGACCCGTCAGGAAACATTATAATTTTCCTTGATTACTATTAAGTAAGAAGATTTGAAAGGGATCGTTATTAAGTCCACAGGAAGTCGGATCACCATCCGTCAGGAAGATGGAGGGAGACTTGATTGTAAACTCAAAGGTCAATTCCGGATAAAGGGGATCCGGTCTACCAACCCGGTAGCCATCGGAGATAAGATAATCTATGAATTAATACCTGGAGAGAATACCGGATTAATCTCGGAAATTTTAGAACGGGACAATTATATCATACGTAAGGCAATAAAACTATCCAAAGCTTCTCATATTCTCGCTGCTAACATTGACAGGGCTTTCCTGATCGTAACATTGGTCCTGCCCCGGACTTCCACCGGGTTCATTGACAGATTCCTTGTAACAGCTACCGGGTATTACATTCCTGCGAGTCTGATTTTTAATAAAATAGATCTGTATAATGAAGGATTATATGCCCGGGAGAAAGAGCTTAGAGATATTTACGAAAGGGCCGGTTATTCCTGTTACTCAGTGTCGGCACTTACGGGGATCAATATAGACTCCCTGAAAGGACTATTAACCGGAAGGATCAACCTTTTTTCAGGATATTCAGGCGCCGGGAAGACGGCACTTATCATGGCAATTGAGCCGACTTTGAACCTGAAAACCGCAAATCTTTCGGAGATGCATCGGAAAGGTAAGCATACTACGACTTTTACGGAAATGTATGAATTATCAAACGGTGGATTTATCATTGATACACCTGGTATTAAAGAATTCGGATTAATAGATTTTGAGAAATCCGAAATCCCCCGTTGTTTTCCGGAAATGGACAGATTATTATCTCAATGCCAATATAAGAACTGTTCACATACACATGAACCCGGATGTGCAGTAAAAGAGGCATTAAAAACAGGAGAAGTTAGCCGGCTCAGATATAATAGTTACCTTAGCATCCTGAATGATTAACCTTAATTCCGTTTTATGAATGCGAGACAATTCATATCCAACACGATTATTCCTTTGAAGACTTCAGATACAGGGGCTTTTGCTTTGAGTATGATGGAGGAATACCGGGTGTCTCATCTTCCTGTAGTAAATGATCTTGAATATATTGGACTTATATCAGAAAGGGATATCTATTCATTGAACAACTTTGAAGAACCGGTTGGAAATCATAGTTTATCCCTTAGCAGACCTTACGTGACAGAAAACCAGCATGTCTATGAAGTTATTAAAACCATTTCTGCACTGAAATTAACTCTTTTACCTGTTCTGGGTGAGAATAATCAGTATTTAGGCGTAATTAATCTAACCAATGTGATTCATCTTTTTTCTGAAATATTTGCAATCGAAAACCCCGGGGGAATTATTATTCTGGAGATCAACGAAAAAGATTATCTACTAACAGAAATTGCCCAGATTGTTGAATCAAACGATGCCAAAATATTAAACCTTTATATTACTTCCATTCCTGATAAAGGGAAAATGGAAGTCACACTAAAAGTCAACAAAATAGACATCGGACCCATCCTTCAAACGTTCTCACGTTATAATTATACCGTTAATGCTTCCTACTTTGAGGATACCTATTCTGAAGGTCTCCAGGAACGCTTTGATTCATTTATGAATTACCTGAATGTTTAATGGATGAAGATTTTTGTTGACAGACAATCCGTTTGTTCCCTTTTCATACTTTTTATTTTCACAAATTTCTTTCATTTTAGTACCGGATTTTGTCAGGTACAGCTTATCCCTTCTAAAAATCAGGATAGCCTTCCTTACGTAATTATCCATAAGATCAATATTGATGGAAATAAAATCACCCGTGGATCTATAATATCCAGGGAATTGCGTGTCCATGAGCATGACACGATTCCTCTCGTCAATCTTTTGGAATTATTAAAATCCAGTCGTGAGAATGTTTTTAATACTTCTTTATTTAATATTGTGACGATAGATACATCAAATATCGTCGGGGCATCTCATGTCGTTGGGACATCACATGTCGTTGGGACATCACATGTGATGTCCCAACATGATATTGATATCCAAATCCACGTTATCGAACGATGGTATATATGGCCATGGCCTTTTTTTGTGATTTCTGACCGGAACTTCAATACTTGGCTTGAGACAACCGATTTAAGCAAGGTCACTTACGGAATTAACATGACTTTTTTTAACATGAGGGGAAGGAATGAAACCCTGGTTTTCCCTATTCATTTCGGATTTAACCAGAGATTTGGAATTGCTTACCGCATCCCTTACATCAATAATAAGAAGACCATAGGCATTGGATTTGGGGCTAATTATGACAGGAACCACGAAGTGGTCGTTCAAAGCGTCGATAATAAACCGGTCTATTACAAGGATCTTCAAAATTACCCGATGCAAATGGGGATTGCTTTTCTTGAGTTTTTTCTTCGGCCCAACTTTTACAGTAAACATACCTTCCGTTTGGAATATAATCAAGTTTATTTATCAGATTCGCTCGTTAAAATACCTGAATTCTCTTTCGATAATAAGACCAATAGATTCCATTATTTCAGTTTTTCATATCAATACAAAGATGACCACCGGGATATCCGGTTTTATCCGTTACATGGATATTATTTTGATGTGAATGTTTCTCAAAACGGTTTTTTTGAAAAGGATGTTAATCTCTTTTCGATCAAATCTTCCTTCAGGAAATACTGGCAGCTTTACAACAGATGGTTTTTTGCCTCAGGGATCCAGGGGAAATATTCCCTTCCCGGAGATCAGTCTTATTTTCTGCAGCGTGGACTTGGGTATGGAAGGGACTACATCCGGGGATATGAATACTATGTTATTGATGGACAACAATTTCTGCTCTTGAAAAACAATATCAAATTTGCAATTATTCCTCAGCAGGTTGCCGTTGTGGATATTTTAAAAAGCATCAAATTCAATACTATTCCATATGCTTTGTATATGAATGTTTTTGCGGATTTTGGATATGTATACAATGATAATA
The DNA here is from genome assembly GCA_903929315.1 of uncultured Bacteroidales bacterium. Classification (GTDB taxonomy): domain Bacteria; phylum Bacteroidota; class Bacteroidia; order Bacteroidales; family FEN-979; genus CAIYUC01. The sequence goes on along the minus strand of CAIYUC010000158.1, from coordinate 10,935 downwards.
AAATTAAGAATGAGGGAAATGATCTTCAGAATCAATTGCTGACCGGTTATGGTATCGGACTGGATTTTACTACATATTATGATATTGTGATCCGACTTGAATGTTCGATAAACGGGGAAGGAAGTCCCGGTCTGTACCTTCATTTTATTGCTCCCATATAACAGAAGAATCACCTGCAGATTAAAAAATGGACTATCTTTACGAACTTATTTTTCGTGGATAATCCGATTGATTATGAATGTTGCATTGTATGGAAAATTATTTACCCGGGATGATGCGTTTTATATCCAGGGTTTGATTGATAAACTGGAGACTACCGGCGGACAGGTTTTCATTTATGAACCGTTTTATAATTATCTTCTCGGCAAAGTCCATTTCGGACAACAACCGGTTCCTTTCACAAAACAGTCGGAGATCAGGAATGCAATCCAGTTCCTGTTTTCTATAGGAGGAGACGGTACATTGCTGGATACTATTACCCTGGTTGGTAATACGGGTATCCCAATCATTGGTATAAATATGGGTCGATTGGGCTTTCTATCAAGTATCTCAAAAGAGGAAATTATTCCTGCTATTGATGAAATCATCAGTCATCAGTATTCCATTGATCAAAGAACATTACTGCGGCTGGAAACATCATCAGGTCTTTTCGGGGATTGTAATTATGCTCTTAATGATTTGACGGTTTACAAAAAGACTTCTGTTTCGATGCTTACTATTAAGACATACATAAATGATGAATATTTGAATACGTATTGGGCTGATGGGCTAATCGTTGCCACTCCCACAGGTTCAACTGCCTATTCTTTAAGTTGTACCGGTCCCATTCTTATGCCCCATGCGGAAAATTTTGTGATAACCCCAATAGCAAGTCATAATTTGACAGTACGACCGATTGTGATTCCGGACATAAGTATTATTAAAATCCGGACCGAGGGACGAGGAAAGGAATGTTTTATTGGCCTGGATTCGAGGATAGAAAACGTTGATGATTCTATTGACTTGATTGTCAGGAAAGAAGATTTTACTATCAACCTCCTTCAAATGTCAAATAAGAACTTCTTTAAAACTATCCGGGAAAAATTGAATTGGGGGCTGGATGTCCGGAACTAATTAAAAAAATGTGAATTGGTTTTGTAACTTCAAATAAAATGGTTAAAACTACGTTTAGTAGTGTTATTAAAAACGTAAATATATCGAATGAATCCGGCATCATTCAGACCAGTCAGTTTTCAGAAGATTTTCCGGGGACAATATTTGTTATTACGCATTTTTATTTTTTGTCTGTTGTTCACAGTTACAAATCAAAGTTTCCCCCAAACCTTTGAAGTAGGCTTATCCGGTGGAGATTCTTATTATCTTGGAGATTTAAATCCAGGGAAGCATTTTCAGTATCCTCAACTGGCTTATGGTCTGTTGATACGATATAATTTTGATAGCCGGTGGACCGTTAAACTAAGCGGATCAAGAGGGGTTGTTAAAGGAAATTCGGCTACATCTACCTTCCTTCCTGGCAATATGTTGAAGTTTGAAAGTCCAATTACCGATATTTCAGGTATGGTTGAGTTCAACTTTTTTGATTATTTTACAGGAAGTGACAGGAATTATCTTACACCTTATATTTATGCAGGTTTGGGGGTGTTTTGGTTTAATCCGAAATCCAACGGTCAGAATCTCCGTTCCTTGGGAACGGAAGGTCAAAATGTTGGTTACCAGGGAAGAAAGCCTTATTCAACAACGAGCCTCAGTATCCCTTTTGGCTTGGGATTGAAATTCAGTTTGAGCAGAAGAATTTGTATCGCAGCTTTTTGGGAAATGCATAAAACATTTACAGATTATATTGATGATGTGAGTACGACCTATTATCTAAACGGGCCGTCTATTAACCCCAATGACCAGACGACGGTACTTTCGGATCCCTCAATGGATCATCAGCCAGGCATGCAACGAGGTAACTCAAGTAATAAGGATTGGTACTCTTTTTCCGGACTTTCGCTAACCTATAAATTTACCATCCGTGCAAAGAGAAGATGCAAGGATATCCATCATAAATAGAAGAATTCAGTAACATGAACGTCAGGGAAAAAATTAATCAAGAAATGATACCGGTTCATGTTGCCATTATTATGGACGGGAATGGCAGATGGGCCAGGAAAAGAGGCATTGCCCGTACAATGGGTCATGAAAAAGGAGTTGATGCAGTCAGGGAAACGGTTGAAGCCGCTACTGAATTAGGGATAAAATACCTGACTTTATATGCCTTTTCAACGGAAAATTGGAACCGTCCCAAATATGAGATTGCAGCCCTGATGAAGTTATTGGTCCGTTCTGTAAACAAAGAAAAAAAAACATTCCAGGAAAATAATATCCGGTTAACAACCATTGGGGATCTCAGTAACCTTCCGTCAAGAAGTCACAGGGAATTGCACAAAGCCATTGAGGAAACTTCTGCAAATACAGGTCTTACTCTTATTCTTGCATTAAGCTATAGTTCGAGATGGGAAATTATTGAAGCAGCAAGAAAAATAGCGCAGCAAACATTGTCAGGAACAATTAAACCAGATCAAATCAATGCTGAACTGTTCAGCACATTTCTTACTACATCTTCTATTCCTGACCCGGAATTGCTTATCAGAACCAGTGGGGAATTCAGGGTTAGCAACTTTTTACTTTGGCAAATTGCATATACTGAACTTTATTTTACACCTACTTTATGGCCCGACTTTACCCGGGAAGAATTTTATCAGGCTATTCTTGACTACCAGGGAAGAGAAAGAAGATTTGGCTTTACCAGTGAACAGATTGAAAGCAGTAAAAAAAAATCTACAACTAAAATCGGATGAAAGAAAAATTCCTTTTACTGCTGCTCATTTACTTTATCTGTCTCATTCCTGTTAAAGCGCAAGTTACCCTGGGTCAGGAAATCAATGTGGATTATTCCAGCCCGAAAGAGTATACTATTGGAGGTATCACGGTTTCCGGAGTGAAATATCTTGATAATAATGTTCTTGTGATGCTTTCGGGATTGACGGTTGGTGATAAGATCAAGATACCCGGAGATAAAATTTCAGAAGCTGTAAAAAAACTTTGGGACCAGGGATTATTTGAGGATGTGCAGATTTCCATCTCAAGAATTCAGGAAAACAACATTTTTCTGAACATTGCACTTAAAGAAAGACCCCGGCTATCAAAATTTTCATTCAATGGGATTAAGAAATCCGATGCTGATAATATCCGGGAAAAGATCAAGCTGGTTAAAGGTGATTATATTACTGATAACCTTATTATGAAATTAAAAAATACTATCGGGAAATATTATACGGATAAGGGTTTCCTTAATGCAGAGATCAACGTCATAGAGAAGAAAGATTCTGCGACATCAAATGAGGAATCCCTGGTGATCGATATTAAACGTAACGGAAGAATCAAGATATTACAGATTACCATCCATGGAAATGAACATGTAACCAATGAACAGATAAAAGCAGTATTTAAAAAAACCAAAGAGAAAAGCATATTCAATCCGCTGAATGATCTTGATAAAATGATATATGCCGCTATCTCAGCTGTTCTACACATGGATTTTCTTGAGATTGCGAATGCAATTGAAAAGACAGCATATGATAACATACGGCTCAGAATATTTAAAACTTCAAAATTTATCCAGGATGATTATACAGAGGATAAAGTAAGCCTGATCAGTAAATACAATTCCCTTGGATACAGGGATGCAAGGATCCTCAGGGATTCAATTTCAAAGAACGATGATAACACAATAGACATTGATATCTGGGTAGATGAAGGACCAAAATATTATTTCCGGAATATTACATGGGTAGGAAACACTAAATACCCGGATGGATATTTAAACCGCATACTTAAGATACAGAAGGGAGATATCTATAACCAGGAAATGCTTGAGACAGCATTGACATACAATCCCAATGGTACTGACATCCGGTCCTTATATATGGATGACGGTTATTTATTTTTTGATGTTGAGCCTGTTGAAGTAAACGTAGAAAATGATTCAATCGATCTTGAAATACGCATGCATGAAGGTAAACAAGCCACTGTGAACAAAGTGACAATAACCGGTAATACAAAAACAAATGATCATGTTGCGTTACGGGAAGTTTATACCCATCCCGGCCAGTTATTCAGCCGCGATAAACTGATCCGGTCACAAAGGCAGCTTGCACAATTGAAATATTTCGACGCGGAAAAGCTTTTGCCTAATGTTAATCCGAACCCCGACGATGGTACAGTGGATATAGATTATAAAGTGGAGGAGACATCCGCTGACCAGATCGAACTATCCGGTGGGTGGGGGTATGGCACTATCATTGGAACCCTGGGTTTGTCATTTAATAATTTTTCTTTACGAAATTTTTTAAACTGGAAAGCATGGCGTCCGATCCCTTCCGGTGACGGACAAAAGTTAAGTTTACGGTTTCAGACAAATGGTCCGGCATATATTAGCTATAGTGCATCATTCACTGAACCATGGCTTGGCGGAAGAAAACCTTTGGCGCTTAGCCTTTCATATGTACATTCTCGCTATACAAATGCTCTTGCGCAAAGCGATACAAATTATGCATATTTTAAGATTGATGGTATTTCGGTTGGACTTGGTACACAATTGATGTGGCCGGATGATTATTTTACATTATACCAGAGCATCAATTTCCAACGTTATAACAGTCACAAATACACTCAGATATTTACTTTCGGAGGAGGTAATGGTATTTATAATTCGATCAGTTACAATATAATCCTGGCCCGGAATTCTATCGATGTTCCAATTTATCCCAAGATGGGATCGCAAGTATCTATAAGTCTTGAATTTACACCACCTTATTCGTTATTTAATGGGAATGTGGATTATTCAACGATGTCACTTCAGGATAAATACAAATGGGTGGAATTTTATAAATGGAAAATCAAAGGGGCATGGTATATTGATTTGATAGAAAAGCTGGTCCTGTCCCCCAGGATTCAATTTGGTGTCCTTGGAGCCTATAATTCCGCCCTTGGTGTGACGCCATTTCAAAGGTTCTATCTCGGAGGTGATGGCTTAACCGGTTATAACAATATGGACGGAAGAGAGTTAATTGGTATGCGTGGTTACGCCAATAATTCACTGACTCCGGATTTTCCTAACAGTGTTGGGGGAACCACTTATACAAAGTATACTTTTGAGTTTCGCTATCCTGTTTCCTTGAATCCCAGCGCCACCATTTATGGTCTTGCATTCCTGGAAGCAGGAAATTGCTGGCTGAACTGGCAGGATGTAAACCCTTTCCAGGTTTACCGGTCAGCCGGTGTAGGCATTCGGGTCTTCCTTCCCATGTTCGGATTACTTGGTCTTGACTGGGGTTATGGTCTTGATCCCGTTCCTGGCGCTCCCGGCTCAAACGGCGGACAATTCCATTTCTCTATTAATTCATCGATTGATTAAGAAAATTGTGAAATAGTAAATTGAATACTAAATAAAAAAAGTTCATTAAATTTTGGAATAAAGACTGGAGGTTTAAAATGAAAAAACTGATTCTGACAACATTCCTATGCTGTTTCGCGGTCGTTTTGATCCATGCACAAAAATTTGCATATGTAGATTCACAATATATTTTAGATAATTTACCGGAATTTACTGAAGCTCAAGCTCAACTGGACGAGCTTTCCAACCAATGGCAGAAAGAGATCGAAGCTAAGTTTGCAGAAGTGGATAAAATGTACAAAGATTACGAGACACAAGCCGTTCTGCTGCCCGAGGATATGAAAAAGAAAAAAGAACAGGAAATCGTCGATAAAGAAAAAGAAGCTAAAAGCTTGCAAAAACAACGCTTCGGGGTTGATGGCGAGTTATTTAAAAAACGCCAGGAATTGGTAAAACCGATTCAGGAGAAAGTTTACAATGCCATACAGGATATTGCTACCAATAACAATTATATGGTGATCTTCGATAAATCGGGGAGTCTGACAATGCTTTACGTCAATCCTAAATACGATTTAAGCGATGAAGTCCTGGATAATCTTGGCGCTGCCATGAGTGGACGTAAAGGTAAGGGCCAGGCCGGGGAAAAAGGGGGCGGCAATCTGCCGAAAAGCGGAAGCAATGAACCGAAAACTAGTGGCGGTAATCCAACCCCCGGAAAGAAATAAGATAATGAATTATCCCATTGGGATTTGAGAAAAATTTCTAATTTTGCACCCTTACTTTAAATTATTAACCCATTAATTAAAACAGATGAAAACCTTTGTAAAAATCCTGACAGTTGTTGCATTGATAATCGCTTTTTCTTCTGCATCAAACGCTCAAAATGCACTAAAGATCGGTTATATTGATTTTAATACTCTCATAGCAGCCATGCCGGGGGTCGATTCCGTGAAGATCAAACTTCAGAAATATCAGCAAACCCTCACTGATCAGCTTGATGCAATGCGTGCTGAATTTGAGAATAAGTATCTTGATTATCAATCACAATCTGCATCCATGTCAGATTTGATAAAGCAAACAAAAGAAAAGGAACTGCAGGATCTGCAAAGCCGTATCGACGGATTTCAGACGAAAGCCCAGCAAGATCTCCAGGCCAAACAACAGGAACTTTTAGCACCAATAGTCGAAAAAGCTAAAGGTGCAATTAAGGAAGTTGCCAAGGAGAATAAATATACTTATGTGTTGAATTCCATCGAGGATGTAGTCCTTTATAATGAGCCTACCGATGATCTTATGGCTCTTGTAAAAAAGAAATTGGGAATTTCAAAATAAAATATCCGTCTGAAAAGCGGAAGTCATTTTATCCTTTATTGTAACGGTTGAGAGATCCTCTCAAATCTGTAATTTACCTCTTTTCTGAACTTCTGGGATAATCCAGGGAAAAATGCAAGCCACGGCTTTCCTTCCGGTTCATAGCCATCTTGATGATAAGGTAACCGATGTTGATCAGGTTTCGCAATTCACAAATCCTGGGTGTAAGGATGGATTTTTTGTACAGGTCTTCCGTCTCATTATAGAGGATCTCAAGACGGTCAAAAGCGCGTTTCAACCTGAGGTTTGACCGTACGATGGCTACGTAACTGGTCATGATGGCCTGAAGCTCTTTCATCGATTGGGTTACCAGGATCATTTCTTCATTAAGAACCATTCCTTCAGCATTCCAATCAGGGATATCATATTGATAATCGACAGATTTGACTTTCTGAATAGCATCCTGTGCTGCCCGGTGTGAAAAAACCAAGGACTCGAGAAGGGAATTGGATGCCAACCGGTTGGCGCCATGAAGCCCGGTCGAAGAGCATTCGCCGGAAGCGTAAAGGTTCTTGATAGTGCTTTTTCCAAATTCATCAACCTTGATCCCTCCGCATATGAAATGTGCGGCAGGCACTACCGGTATCATATCCCTGGAAATATCAAGACCAATACTAAGGCATTTTGCATATATCGTCGGGAATTGATGGATGATCTCATTTTTTTTGAGGTGGCGGCAATCAAGACAAACCCATTCATCCCCGGTTATCTTCATTTCATTATCAATAGCCCGTGCAACAATATCACGCGTCGCAAGTGAAAGTCTTGCATCGTATTTTTGCATGAACTCTTTTCCATCCATTGTTTTCAATATCGCACCAAATCCGCGTAAAGCTTCCGTTATCAGAAATGCCGGTTTCTCTCCCGGATTATACAGCGCTGTGGGATGAAACTGGATAAATTCCATATTTTCAATGGTTCCTTTTGCACGGTAAACCATGGCCACCCCATCACCGGTTGCAATGGGTGGATTTGTGGTCACGCTATATACATTGCCACCGCCTCCGGTTGCTATCAGCGTGAATTTTGACATGATCGTATCCACCAGGTACGTCCTTGGATTCAGAATATATGCTCCAAAGCATATGGTATCAACGGTTCTCCGGTTTACTTCTATACCTAAGTGATGCTGGGTAATGATATCGATGGCGAAAAAATCTTCCAGGACTTCAATATTGGGATGCTTCATGACCTGGTCAAGAAGAGTACTTTCAATCTCAAGTCCGGTAGAGTCTTTGTGATGAAGAACACGGTATTCGGAATGACCACCTTCTTTTCCAAGATCATAACGACCGGTTTTCGTCTTATCGAATTTTGCTCCCCATTTTACTAACTCCCTGATACGCTCCGTTGATTCGGAAATGGTTATACGAACAATATTTTCATCACATAACCCATCACCTGAGATAATTGTATCCTGAATATGTTTCTGATAAGAATCGGGCGTATACATCACTGCTGCAATCCCTCCCTGTGCATAACGGGTTGCTGTATCCTCCATTTTTGATTTTGTAACGATACAAACTTTCCCGTGTTTTGCAACTTTCAATGCAAAAGTCAGTCCGGCAATACCGGAACCAATAACTAAAAAATCAACATATTTCCTCATTGAATTTATTTTATAAGTCAAGGAGTAAACTTACAGGCTCCTCCCCATCCGTTAGTATTTTAACGGGGTCTTCAAGAAAATCTTTTATTTTAACCAGGAAACTTACCGATTCACTACCATCGATCACCCTGTGGTCATAGGATAATGCAACATACATCATGGGATGAATTTCCACCTTGCCATTTACTGCAATTGGCCTGTCGATGATCTTGTGCATCCCCAGGATAGCACTCTGGGGAGGATTGAGAATAGGTGTTGACATCAATGATCCAAAAACACCACCATTGGTTATCGTGAATGTTCCTCCCTGCATTTCATCTACCGAAATTCTGTTCTCCCTGGCTTTGGCCGCAAATTCTTTGATCCTGATCTCAATTTCGGCAAAACTCATCATTTCCACATTTCTCAGCACAGGGACGACAAGACCTTTAGGAGCACTGACGGCAATTCCTATATCCACATAATAAGGAATGACCAGATCGGTTCCGTCAATCATTGAATTGATCCCCGGATAACTTTTTATCGCAACAGCTACAGCTTTTGTAAAAAATGACATCAATCCAAGACTTGTTCCGAATTTTTCCCGGAAGCGTTCATTATATTTAGTTTTAATATCAAGGACTGCATGCATGTTAATTTCGTTAAACGTTGTCAGCATGGCAGTTTCGTTCCTGACTGTAACCAACCGTTCTGCGAGTTTCAGCCGTAATGTTGAAAGTTTTTTTCGTTCCACTTCACGGGAACCTGCTTTTGGTGTTGAAATAGTCGAAACTGCAGGCTCTTTTCTTGAACTGATAAATTTTTCCAGGTCTTTTTTCGTCACTCGTTTACCATTGAAATAGCTAACAACTTCCTCTTTGCTTAGTTTCTTTTCATCCAGCATCTTTTCTGCAAGGGGGGAGATATAGCTCTTTTTTAACTTATCCTGCTGTTTTAAAATGTCGGGTTGCATTGACTTTTCTTCCCGTTCATCTGTTTTACTTCCGACCGGCTTAGGCATTAAAGCGGATGGTTCAACAATTGCAATTACAGTTCCCACCTGGATTGTTTCGCCTTCCTGGATCATTATCTTCAGGATTCCATCGACAGGAGCTGTCAATGGGAAAGAAGCTTTATCCGAATCAATCTCTACAACTTCCTGGTCTTTTGCCACTTCATCCCCATCAGTGCTCAACCATTTTGCGATCTGAACCTGGGTGATGGATTCTCCGGGACTTGGAACTTTTATTTCAATTGCCATATTGAGTAAGTTAATTTTAAATCATTGCTACCCTACCTGTTTTTCAGTTTCTGCACAATTTAAGCGGCAGGATCCGTTTGTCTCGTTGCATTTGCAAAACCCGAGCGCTTTCTCCACGATCAGTTGTTGTTGTATCTTATGCAATTTTGCTGATCCCGTGGCTGGGCTTCCGCTGATCGGCCTTGAAGTGAAGATAAGAGTGACATCCCTGAAAGTATTTACGATAAATTTTAATGCCCCCATATTTGCAGGTTCCTCCTGAACCCATTCCCAGAGTTCCGTCGCTGAATATTTCGTAATGATCTTATTTAACTGTTGGTAAGGAAACGGGTAAAGTTGCTCTAACCTGATAATGGCAGTATCTGCTTTATTCATCTTCTCCTTCTCTTCCAAAATATCGTAGTAAACTTTCCCTGAACAGAAAACTACCCTTTTGATCTTATTGGGATCCGCCAGTGGATCATCCAATACTTCCATGAATCTTCCTTTCGTAAATTCCGCAAGAGAAGAGATACAACGTGGATGACGGAGTAAACTTTTTGGAGTGAAAATAACAAGAGGTTTCCGGAAAGGACGATGCAATTGTCTGCGAAGAACATGAAAAAAGTTAGCCGGGGTGGTGCAATTCACAATTTGTATATTATTATTTCCGCAGGCTGCAAGGAATCGCTCAATTCTGCCGCTGGAATGCTCAGGGCCCTGTCCTTCGTAACCATGCGGTAGAAACATGACAAGTCCGTTCATGGCCTTCCATTTGTCTTCGGCACTAGTGATATATTGGTCAATAATAACCTGTGCACCATTAGAGAAATCTCCAAATTGAGCTTCCCAGACAGTCAGCGTATAAGGAGAAGAAAAAGCGTATCCTGATTCAAAACCAAGAACCCCATATTCGGAGAGCAAGGAATTATAAATAGTAAATTTAGCCTGGTTTTCATTTATATGAGAGAGAGGAATATATTTCTCCTCAGAATCTTCGATGGTCAGGACAGAATGGCGGTGTGAAAAAGTACCTCGTTGTGAATCCTGCCCACTAATACGGACAGGAAATCCTTCCCATAAAAGAGATCCATATGCCATTAATTCTGCCATTCCCCAATCCAACTTCCCGGGATGCTCCATCATTTCTTTACGGTCATGCTGTAATTTTATTATTTTTTTAAAGAATGGTTTATCCGGTGGGAGGGAAGTGATTTTATCCCCGATTTCTTTAAGGATCTCTTCATCCACACCTGTTTCGGGAGATGATTCAACATCGGAGGGAGCAGCCTTGCT
>CAIYUC010000157.1 GCA_903929315.1 uncultured Bacteroidales bacterium | reverse complement strand
TGTCATGATCAATCCGTTTATACAAAGGTACGAATATTTTTTTCCAAAGTGAAAATCTATCCTTGAATGGCCACTAACGTGCCGCTTGCAGCCGCAGTGCGGGTTTTACTTGTTGTTTCATTTGCCGTCGTTCTTCGCTTATAGACCTGCTGACCGTCTGCCGCCGGGATACCCCCGCATTGCTCGGCTGCAAGCTCGTTGGCAACAGTTGGTTTTTGTGAATTGCTTGTTTTCATTAAAGCAAGTTGAGATCTCACAATCATTTTAAACATCATCATCCATTTGACACTCTTGCTATTAGGTAATAAATAAAAATCAGTAGAATAAATACTAGAAATAAAGAGACAAATGATGATAGTGTTAAGTTAAAAAAGAGTAATATAGAATTATCTTGCTCTTCCTTAGTTAAGTAAATCTTTGAAAAAAACGCCTTTAATGGTCTGAATAAAAATGATTGATTTGATCCATAGGCATGCTCTGATAAAATGACATTCTGAGGAATTTTATACTTCGATTCTCCTCTTAATTGATACCCTCCGGAGAAATTAGAAAAACCATGGTAGGCTCTATAACTAGATTCCGCTTCGAGATACATAATTTCGTGGCAAAGCTTTTGTATAAGAAATATTGAATCGTCTTCAGCATTCTTTTTAAATCGTAAATTCTTCTTGTCTTTTCTATCTACATAAACATAATCTTCCAATTGAATTTCATGTAATCTTAGTGATTTGAGCCTTTTACCATAGTTATTCAAATATACAGTATCATCAAGGTAATTACCTTGACGGAAATCTTCTTTTATCAGATATTTACTAATTTCCTCATTCCAATCATTAGTTGATATAATGAAAGAGGTTACTGAAAGTAGAAGGGAAATAAAAAAATAGATCCCACAAGCAAAAGGCAGGAACTTTCTCAGAAAATTATTGTTGAAACTTTTATTTCTTTCTTCCGTTGGCGTCAACGGAGGTTTATTAATGAGAATGTCGTGTAATTCTTCAAATTCTGAAGCCTTCTTCCATTGATCATTGTCACTCCTCCAAATTAATTCATCGGAGTAAATAGTCTGAAGGTTAAGTTCAGATAATTTAAATGGTCCTTGCTTAGTTCCATTTTTCTGTATGAAGTAGTACAGATCCATTTGCTATATTGTATTGTGATTTTTGAGTTTATTCTTTAATTCTTCAATATCTGAGCGACAATCAGATTCATAGTTGTTTACCATGACACTATATTGATTCTGCATGTTACTATATAAACTAGAATCATCAATAATACTCTGTATTCGATTTTTAACAACAGGTATGAGAGCATTAACATTTAAAACTAAGTTCCCGTTTGAACTAATAAAGAAAAATTTTCCTTGTGGATTAGAAGAATGGTATGATAACTCCATGTTAAGTTTAGGGAAATAGGTATGGGTAATTCCGTGCCTATACACCTTGGTTAAAAGCCTTAATTCCAATGGGTCTAGGGTTGTTTGATGGTTAAAGAATTCAATAAAATTCTTACTGGTTGCCGAGAAATCTGGTTCATTTCTATTCAGATAGCCTAAAATATCTATTATAGAAAATAACGTTTGTGTATTAGGTATTGTCGATCGAGCGATAATAGGATTGCCAAACATAAACTCAAATGAATATGGATACTTTGTAGTTTCAATCATACTAACTGTTGTGTCGATATTACAAGAAAAGAGTTTAAAAAGTTTCCATAGTCCTGTATTAGATTTTCCCCGACACCTTTTTTCTTCTTTCTCTGCGTCTTGGGACAATTTATGAAATAGAACCAAGTCGGCTGAAAGGTACTTTTGAAGAAAAATTAGGTATCGGTAAACTTCTGTCGATTTGTAATTCATACTAATTTTTCAATTTATTGTGCTGGTTAAAGAATCCATATAAGTGGGTGTGAAACCAATTGTTGCCAACGCCCCGCCGGCAGCCGCAGTGCGGGGTTTACTTGTTGTTTCTTTTCTTTACCCATATCATTTGCAGGTTTGGTGAATGCCAGCCTCCGGAAACCGCCCGCATTGTCGGCTGACGGCTCGTTGGCGGCAGGGCAGTTAGACCTTAATTTTTATGCACACCCGTTTACACTTAAGTCAAATAACCTCTTTCTAGTTAAATTTACTTTTATTGACCAAAAGAAGGAACAGCCATCCAAAACAATTCTTTCTTCTATTTTCCAGGTAATATCCTTGCTTTTGACTGATTCATCTTTCCAAAAACAATTGATCATAATAATTGTATCTCCATTTGATGTTACATATCCGAAATATTGCCTAAGATATTTTCTCAAGTTTTCACTAATAATTGGAAAATTATCTGTTTGATTAGGCTTCCCTTTATTAATTTCCCGAATACCTTTTTTTAAAATTAGTTCTGATGAATAAATATCTTGAAGAGTTGGTGTAATCTTATTTTCAGAAGCGTTCAAGATTCCAATATAGGATTTCGAAAATATTACTCCTTCATAGTCTTTTGTTTTTAAATATGTATTTTGAAATTCATTTTGTTCAATTTTTCCCTTATAAACTTCAGTTTTATAAACGGAACATGAAGTAAAAAGTAAAGAAATCAGTAAAAATGTAATCAATATTTGTTTATTCTGTTCCATGTTTTCATTTGCCTTGCCGCCAAC
>CAIYUC010000156.1 GCA_903929315.1 uncultured Bacteroidales bacterium | reverse complement strand
TACACACATACGTGACCATGCTGAAGCTATAGCGGAAAGAGAGGAAATTTCAAGGTTCCTTGATGTAATAATTCGCAATAAGAAGGATATTCTGACAAATGAATTACGAGATATTCAAGATGAAATATACACCATTAGGCGAGAGTCTGCAAAGGTTCCCTACTTTTTCTTCCGTTGGCATCAAAAAAAATTTAAAGCTGAAATTGAAGAATATGTAGACGAGGTAAATAAACTTTACAGCTCTTAGAGTAAGTAACTGAAATTTTAAGTCAATTTTCTATCGTTTTAAACGCACCCTTATCAAAAATTGAAATTATCTCGTCTTGCAACTTTCAAATATACTGACGATTTTTTTGAAATAACAGTGGATGTTTTTGGGTTTTTGGATGCCCAAATTATACGGGAAGACTTATCTCGATTTATTTAACTTATTATGAATTTCCATGCAACATAATTTTGACGATTTCAAGAACAAAATCTTTTTAGATAAATTCTTCCATGATTGTGAAAATTACAAGGTTGATAAACAGACATATGACGTTTCCTATCCTGAGTTTCTGAATTATTTCAGTAATCTAAAAAATATAACTAAACACAATTTAGTTATTGGTATTAATTTCACATATGGTTGGATGCCAACAATTTTTGATTTCCGATCTTACAATTTTGATGAAGCAGTTGAAATTCTGAACAATGCAAAAAAAGGAGTCATTCCATCAGTTTATCAACTTGAGCTCTTAAAAGGATTATTCAATAATTCATTGGTTGGAACCGCTAAACTTCTTCACTTTATCAATCCAGAGAAATTTGCAATTTGGGACAGTAGAGTTTATCGCTATTTGACAGAAAAAGAGCCATATCATGATAGAATTGGAAACTGTGAAACATACTTGTCTTTCCTGACTTTCTGTGACTTTTTAACAAAAAGGAATGAATTCGAAAAAGCGCACAAATCTATCTGCGATAAATTTGGATACGCAATGACGAAACTTAGAACGGCTGAAGTTATAATGTATATAAACGGAGGTAAGAAGAAAGTAGGGAAATCTTCAAAACAGACTGCCCAATCAAATAAAGGTCAGCATTAGATTCGTAATCGACTGGTTTGATTGTTGATCAGGAATTTAAAATGGTAATGTAATATTTATAGGAGTAAATTGATATAAAGAGGATTTGACTATCGGGTTTCTAAAACCAAGCCTTTGTATTGTTTCTCTATAAATTCTTTCTTGCCTTGGCTTAATTCTTGGATCAAGCATAATATCATCAAACAGATCATTCGGCACAATATTAAAACTTTTTGTACTATTTGCCTTATCAGCAGAATAGGAATCAACAGAATATATTAACCTCACTTCTTTTTCATGTTCAAACTCATTTCTTTTTAATAATAATGACATAACCATTCCTTGACCTGAAGTATCTCTAATGATTGGTTCAATATTGACTGGGTCAGAGTAAAACCTTTCTATTTCTGCCTGTGGCTGATATTCTACCCTGCCAATAAATGAAGTGGTTAAATTGGCGTGACTGTGATTGTCAAAAATTATATCAAAAAGTCTTCTCACTGTGGTTTTTATTCGAACTCCATTTTGATCATGCGAGTAAATACGCCAGAAGGCATCCGTCTCAGGAAACAGTGTCCAACATTGCCCAAAGGCATGCTCTTGAAGGTCTTTAAGATCGATGGGGGTTCCATCCCTTCTATAGGCATTACTTTTTAATAATAAGTTTTCATATGGGTCATCCCATAGTTTCGGCTTTACTAATGTAAGTTGGTTCGTCAGGAACATTTCTAATAAAAATTCCCATGGTAATATTCGATATATAGGTAAATCAAATTCCTCAGGTGAGAATCCAATAAAGTTTCGAATTTTGAAACGAGCCACTTCTCTGTCAGTATCTTGCTGGTCTCGTAAAAAGATGTCTTGGTTCATGATTCATTTGTTAGAGACAAAATTAAAATGCAATTTACAAATGTTTAAATGAATGATAGAGCTTAGATGTATTAAGATTAGAGTAAACTTCAACTGGAAACGTTTTTGGTGCCCGTTTCTTTTTTTTTCTCAGGGTTTTGTATTAAGTTTGCAGTCACTCTATAGATGATACAAATGGATGTTGTAATTCTGAGTCGTGTAAGCTCAATTTCCCAAGACAATTTAAGGCAAATTCTCAATCTCAAGCAAATCGCTTCTGATAAAGGTTGGAATGTGAGAAGAGTTTTTGAGGAAAAAGTGTCAGGGACAATTTCAACAACAGATCGTAAGGAGTTCAGTGTGATGCTGGAATATGTTGAAAGAAACCAGATCAAACTTATTCTCATCAGTGAGATTAGCAGAATAGGTAGAAAAGTTGTGGATATCCTCAAAACCGTTGACATGTTCCATAAACTTGGCATAGGGCTCTATGTTCAGCAGTTCAACATGATTTCATTTGAAAACGGAAAAGAAAATCCAATGGTAATGTTACTTCTTCAGGTTCTTAGTATTGGGGCAGAAATGGAGAACAGCCATCGAAAAATTCGCCAAAAACAAGGAATTGAGATAGCAAGGCTTCAGAATAAATATCAAGGTCGTAGGTCAGGGGCAAGGGCGAACAAAGAGAAGCAATTAATGAAGTACTCCGATGTCGTAGACCTTTTGAAAAAAAGTGACCTTAGCATCCGAAGGATCGCTGGTATCACAAAACGATCAGTCAATACTGTTTTAAAAGTAAAGAAGTTATTGGCAGCATAGTTTGTTGTATTTTTTACCGTTTATAAGATGCTGAATATTAGTCTATTTTCTCAAGAATTTTTTTTATTTGAAGAATGTTCTTAAATTTGAACTTAAGTTCATCCCCCGAAACGACCTCTCCTACCCAGAGGTCGTTTTTTTTTGCCCATAATTGGCTTTAACCTTATGAATAGAAGAATGTTTTTAACCTATTTGAAAGTCAAGGTGATATTGTTTACCCTTTTTGTATTGGGGGTGCCGACAACAATTAGCGTCTATGTTGACCTTATTGGTTCCAGACTGATCTTGAGAACTGATCCATTAGATGGTCTATGCACCCTTCTCCATTATCCATGGTATGCAATATTCATTTTCCTCATTTTTCAGTATGTAATATTCTGCTTTCTTGGTTCTCTCTGGTTCAATATTGGGAAAGTCCTTCTAAAGAAAGAAAATCGAGACTTCTTTCTGATGTAGGTTAAATATTTTTCAAGTTTATGCGAAAACTTGTTTTCTCTATTTTTCTCATATTCACCCTGCTGCTTTTCGGTCTTAGCAGGATTTTCGGTTGGATCACTCCTGTGGTTATCCTGTCTCCCATGATTTTCCTGATCGTTGGAATCTTCTTCCTTTGGATTGCTGATGCTCTTTTTGAGTTTTTTAGGATCGCAATAAAAGTATTATCCGTCATGGTTTTGCTTTATCTGATTTCAAGATTGATCGCATGATAAAACTGCTTATAATAATATGGTGTATGATCTGCTTTACTTTGGCTGCCTATTGTGATTCAATTCCAGAATCCCATGCAACAGAGTCCAGCGATTATCCACCACAACAATCAACTGATTTAAAGGAAATCAAAAATGCATATGATTCCTTGGTGGAAAACACGCAAGAACTTGGTACCAGTGTATTGTCAAGCATCCGCCATGAGGGGATTAGAAATTCATTCGATCATCATTTCAAGTTCTTTGGATCGATTGGCATATTCTTCCTCTTGTATTTGGTTTATTTGAAGAATAGGAGGAAGAACTCATGATAAAACACCAGACGTTGATAAAACAAGTGGATGAGGCTCTAAGCTGCGGTGATGACCGCATCCTTTCTCTTCTGAATGATCTCAGCATTGGAGAGACCATAGAAGAATCTATTACTGATATCGTGTTGTCAATAGTAGTTCTTCACAGGGTTGTTTTTATAGAGGAACGCCCTACCCACCAAAAACGTGAATTGGTTTCTATCCTTTCGGATCATCTTTCCCAAAGGTTATATCGTTGCGAAGTTTCCTTAGTGGACTTGTTCCCCGATGTCTACCTTTTTCATCTCCTTTTTGCTTTGAGAGCTGAAGGAATCGATAGTAGACCCCTACTGGACGGCTTTGATCTGAACGAACACGAGCAAGGGCTGCTGACTTACCTCAAACTCTGCAATAACCGATCCGTTGTTTTTATTGAGACCCTTTCATTCTTAAAGCGTAGACTGAAGAAAGATACTTACCAACGCATCCTTTTGAAAGTTGCCTTACAAGCAGCAAGCCTCGACCACACTGCTTTGAGCGAAAAACTGTACACTCTGGTTAAGGATACCCAATCAAGACTCAGGATTGCCTGTGAACTCGTGATAGCTTTTCTGGCAAATAATGACCTACCTAAAGCACTTTCTTTCGCTGATCAATTCAAGGATTCACGAGATCGGGCACAATTGCTGTTCACCATCTCATCATTTCTTCTTGGGAAAGCAGCTATTGATGATGTTCGTGAAATTTTAAAACGAGAGGTTGACCTTAATGTAAAGTTTGAAATCCTATACAGCCTTACTCAATATTACATTTCACGAAATAACCATAGTACCTGTGAGATTCTCATTGATCAATGCACCGAGATAATCAGAAACACCCTTGATCCCTATACCAAAGCAGTCTAAAGTTCAAAACTTACAAACATTGAACTTAAACTGGGTAGAGAAAGTGAAGCAAGAACATTTTATAGTGATGCACTTTTCATCATTGAAAACACCCTTGATTTTGAACAATCATGTAAGGCTTTTAACCAGCTATTCATTGTACTTGTCACAAATGATCGCTATGAATTAGCTAATTCTTTGCTTCGGGATCGTTGGGGGGCAGGGGTTTCCTGTACTGGTCAACATCTGGTAGATCAAAACCTTGATGCCGACATCCATCAGACAGTATTTTCAATTTTAGCCCGCATTAATAGACTTGTTCAACAAGACCAGAGAATGGGGACAAGTCATAATGATGCTGAAATTGCCCATTTATATGAATGCGCCTTCAACACTATTCAACTACTTGATGATTTTTCCACGGAGGATTACCCATTATTCCAAATAGCCTGTTCTTACGCCCAGAACGGGTATTTCGAGAAAGCTGTAAAAACAGCCCATCTCATTACAGATAAAGATTACAGGATTCATATCGAGATGGACACCCCTCTCCAAGCCCTTGGTCGGGGGTATGTCGAAAAAGCAATGGAATTAAGCAGTTTGATCGAGGCTCATAGTCGGAAATTGGAAGTTCAACTTATAATGACACCATTTCTTTCAAATAATGGGTTCAAATCGATAGCAATGGATTACTTGAGAAGTTGGTCTATTTATAAACTGATCAAAACAAACCAATGACAGGATACATTCAAATCATCTGGCGATTCGATGACTTTGACTTGCCAAGAGTATTGTTTGTTGAAGACAATATCGGAGAGGATGACCTTGTTGAGATCGTGGAGTCAAAAAGCGCAAACAAAGTTTTAGAAATTTCCCAGTTCACTCCCCCAAAATATTTGTTGCGTCTTTACGTGGGTTTATTACAGGATTCCATAGGTAATCACCCTGTGCTTATTATTTCATTATCCTCTGACTTTTTGGAACTATTTGAAGATGTACTGAAAGTTGAACTTCTCTATTGTTTTGGACGGTATCAGGATAATGTGCTGATTTGGGATACGATAAGAATGCATGCCCAGCAAATACTGCTCAGAGAAGAAGGCACCAGATTATATTTTCAGGAAAGAGAGGAGCAGAATGATCTTACCATTTTGCAATTGATACATGATATCTTTCAGATTTTTCACCAGCAAATATCAGGAGAAGAACAGTGGAAAGCAGAATTTAAAGCATTGACTACAACATGTGACAATTAATCAGAGCTGGATTATGACTGAAGACAAAACAAGTATACCCATTGTTAGTCATGTTCAAATAATCGCTGAGGCAGCAAGAGCCTCGGAAATGAAAGATGAATTTTTACAGGCGGTAGCTCCATCAGCCAAGAAAGTTGCGGAATATCTTGAATGTAGCGAAATTCAGGCAATCCTATTTTGTATCATCTTTAACTTGAACTTTCGTTCCATTACGGATATTTCAGACATTGGTAATTATCTCAATTGCTCGATGATCCGAGTGACAACCTATTTGAAGGATATCAATGTTCTGGTTGAGAAGAAGATAATTCGGAGTAACCATGGAGAATCAAAAAAACGCAGAAGACCTATCTCAACGCTAAACAGTTATGAGTATAGTGTTAATAAGGATGTGTTTGAGAGTATCATCCAAAATGAAGGAAAATTCACCGCTAAATCCGAGAAACTATTTGATATATTCGATTTACTCAAAGCCTGTTCAGCTATAATAAAAGACAACAGTTTTGACGAAGAAGAAATGACGCAAGAGATTATTTCCATTGTTCAGGAGAATTTTCATATTCCCTTTCTTCAAGCTATAGATCAGTTTGACCTTCCCGCTGACTCCATAGTTCTTTATATCGCATTGTGTATTGCTTTCGTAGCTGGCGAAGATGATGAGATAGATTTACCGAGAGTTTTGGAACAGTTATTTGATTATCGTGATGCTATACGAATAAGAAGGGAGTTTGTAAATTCTCAACATCCATTATTAGTGAATGGTTTAGTGCAGTTGGAAAATAGTTCCTTCAGATCAGATCGAACCCTGATCCTTACCGAAAAATCATTAGAGATGCTTCTTCATGAGGATAAAACTTTTTTTATTAAGCACAAAAAAGATGCTCACAACCTTATTTTAGCAAAGAATATCCCTGAAAAAAAATTGTTTTTCAGTGGTGAATTGGAAAAACAGTTGAATTTTCTCACAAGTGCCTTGACTGAACCACACTATTCTGAATTAAGAACTCGATTAAAAAACTCAGGGGCAGCAAGTAGCGCAATAGTAGTGTTACTGCACGGTTTAAGCGGCTGTGGGAAAAGTGAATATGTGTATCAACTTGCCAGATCAACCAAACGTGATCTGATCAGAGTCAATATAAGTGAGACAAAAAGTAAATGGTTTGGAGAAAGTGAAAAATTGATTAAAAAGATTTTTGATGATTATAAAAAAAGAGTAGAAAGTTCAAAAATAATTCCACTTCTCCTTTTCAATGAAGCAGACGGGATTATTTC
The DNA here is from genome assembly GCA_903929315.1 of uncultured Bacteroidales bacterium. Lineage (GTDB taxonomy): Bacteria > Bacteroidota > Bacteroidia > Bacteroidales > FEN-979 > CAIYUC01. The sequence continues at coordinate 3,491 of CAIYUC010000156.1, read as the reverse complement.
TTCAAGAAAAATTTTAGGGAATACTTCAAGCGGAGTCTCACAAACTGAAAATTCGATTCAAAATATTATATTACAGGAGCTTGAGGAAATTGATGGGATTTTTTTAGCTACAACCAATCTCACCCAGAATCTTGATTCTGCTATAGCAAGGAGGAGCCTTTTTAAGGTACATTTCAAGGATTTTGGGAATAAGGAAACCCGATATTCGATTTGGTCAGAAACCTTAAATAGGATTTCTAACGGACAGTCTATTCTTGCTCAAAACGATATCCTTCATTTAAGCGATTTGCAAATGTCAGGTGGGCAAATCGATAATGTTGTCAAGAAAGTGATGATGATCTATATTCTGGAGGATCGCTATCCAACGCTTTCAGAAATAATGGAATTCTGTACGGAAGAAACTGGGTTCTTAAAGGAAGAGAAGAAGAAAATTGGTTACTGAATTAGAGTAATATTCCAAACGCTTTTTATGGAAAAGTCTCTTAAAATAATATCATTAAATATTTTGTTGGTATTACTTAAGGAGCCTTTTTGTTTATTAGCCCCGCTAACTGCGGTTTTCTGGTACTTAATAGCTGGGATCAATGGTCTTGAATTTGCCTTGTTCATCATTCCCCTTGCACGCTATTTGACTCACCAAATACATCGTGATGCAGAGTATTTCCGATGTGTTAGAGTGTTGGAAACTCTTATAGAACAGGTGAAAACCAATTGATACATTTATTCCTGACCTTTCTTCATGGTTTCCTCAAAAATGTCTGAAATGATCTTCTCGGATTTTATATATAGTAGCAACAATCCCAAGAAGGGTTTAAAAAGAAAATTTCAGATAAATGGAAAGGATCACAAAGAAGAAAACATACAGGGAATATAAGATTGAACTTGAATTGCCTGAAGCAGAAAGATTAATGAGATTTTGTGTCGAATCAGACATGAAATACACATCGGTCTTCAGGAGAAGTTTGCGACTTTTCTTGAACTCAGAAGAACAGAAAATAAGTAATGAAAGGCTAACAAATCCTATTAAATGATGGTTTCAATATAAGAAGACATCACCAATAGATTAATTAAGGATGGACATTTTAATTGCTCCCTTTCTTCCAGTTCTCAGAACGCTTTAAAAGTTGCAAGTTCGAAATTTTTGTTAATCCTCCTTTTTTCAAAGAAATTTTGTGATCAATCTGGAAATATACTTTTTTAGTGCTTATAAATTTTGGTTTTGAAATTGCACAATAATAAAACCCATCCTTATCCTGAAATTTCTCAAAGACTCTGTCTCGTAGAAACTTATAATATTCTGGGTCTTGATGGCGAATTTCATCTAATGTCATTTTTTCATATTCTCTTTTCTCTTTCTCAATAATTGGGCTCTCATTGGAGGTTGAATAAAGTTCGGGGAATTGTGATTTTTGCCAAGCAAAAGTAACTTCAGTTAGAAAGTTTTTCATGTTTTCAATACCAAAAAATGTTTGCCAACCGATTTTACTTTGATTCCAATGATTTTCAATGATATGTCTAAATTTATTACTATCTTTTTTTATCTCCGTAACAATTTGCTTGATGTCATATTTCTCTCTATCCTCAAACTTTAAAAAAACAGGTTTGAGACCAGTATTAGCATAATATCTAATAATTTCTTTGACATCTTCCTTGCTATAGCCAATTGATAAGTTGGAACCAGTAAAAAACAATGACTCTGCTTGATCAACAAGATCGTCTATTTCATTGTTGTGAAGTTTATCTCTTTTATCAAAACTATTTTGTTTGAATAAGTCTGGAAGCTCATCAATCAATTTGGTAAACTCATCATGGAGATGCTTATAAACAATGATATTTACCTCTGTTTCGAATTGATATTTTGATTTTTCCTTATCAAATAAATCTTTCTCAATAAAAAAGGAATAAATCCCAACAGGGACTCGATCAATAAAATCAATGGCTCTTATTCTATCTTTTATTTTTTCATCGATTGTATTATCAAGCAAAATAGCATATTCCTCAAGTTTTGCTATTGAAATAACCTTAAAGATTTTCTGTTTTGTCTTTTCCTTATCATCATCGAATACTGACTCATCATCAATTAGTTGCTTTGGATCAGCCCATGCTATTTTATTATGCCAATCATCAATAAAACTCACGATAAACGTTTCTTCTGTGCCGCCCACCTTTTCTCCCCTAAGCCCTCGTCCAATCATTTGGGTCATTAGTATTGTAGAGATCGTGGGACGGGTCAAGAAAATCGATTGAACTTTGGGCACATCTATGCCTTCTGTAAGGATGTTATAATTTATTAATACATCTATCTCACCATTTTTGAATTTCTCAATCTTCTTTTCATTCTCCTTTGGTGTCGATGCCATTGTCCCTTCAGCAATAGTTCCAGAGATTACATAATCAGACTTTACATTGTTTTCATTGAAAAGTTTATTAAGTGCAATAGCATTAGAAATATTTAATGCAAATAATATGGTTTGTCCATAACTGCTTTGGTTTTTTAAATAGTGATCTACAATGGTTTTATTTCTTACCTTGTTCTCACCAATGGTTTTTGCTGCCTTCTGTCCGATACTTTCTATATCAAAGTATTTAATCTTTTCTATATCCTCTTTAGATAGAATTGACGTCATATCGAGACCTGTTTTAATAGGTTCTATAAAAACAGGTTTAGATAAAAATCCCATTTTAATTAATTCCTTTATCCCGATACTATAAGTAATATCATCTTTAAAAATCTTCTTTAATAAACCTTTCTCACTCTCAGCAGTGCGAGTTGGTGTTGCAGTTAATCCAAGAACCTTAACAGGTACATGTTTCTCTTTTAAAAAGTCTATAATATTGCGATAGGTCTTTGCAGCAGCATGATGAGCTTCATCGATAATAAGATAGCACTCTTTATCCTCATCCTTTAACCATTTCTCGAAAACGTGAGATAGTCCACTGTGTGGGGTAACTGATACCTTATTGTTCTCTCTTGAAACACCGCTATTTAAGCTGTCTTTACTGGCGACAATTAAATCATCAGATTCAAGAATGTTCCTCGGAGAATCATGAATTCCAGAAATGAGCCTAAACGTAAAACTTTTTCTTTTCGTTAGGAGTGCACTATTATTTGAGTCATTCGTATAAGCATTATCTTTAAAGGTATTTAATGCTTGTTTTAAAAGTTCATGTCTGTGTGCAATCCAAAGAATTTTATTGTTGTTTTCAATAGCATTTTTTAACAACCAATATGCAGCAGTATAAGTTTTACCTCCCCCTGTCGGAATGGCTAAAATCCCTGCATAATTAGGATTGATCGGAATTGCAGCACTCAGAGCTTTGATAGCGTCAACTTGAAATGGACGATATGGTGCTTTCAAACTTAAACCTTCAACAACATTAACTCTTCCAGAATATTCAAATGCCCCCCTTCTTAATCTTACACCCATGGAATCACCATACATATCAATACCAAGGATCGAACATCCTTCTGGATTCTCTTTTGAATATGC
>CAIYUC010000155.1 GCA_903929315.1 uncultured Bacteroidales bacterium | reverse complement strand
TGGCCGCCGTCTAATTGACATAGACATGCTGAGTTCCGGCAGTATTCCAGCTAACCGGTACCGTATTATCCGTGGTTGTGCCCCCTGATGTGATCACTCCTCCCGCTGAAACACTCCACTGGTAATTCGTTTTACCCGGATCTGTCGTATATACCTTTCCCCCACCCGCACAGGTATTATTTGGCCCGGAAATAACAGGAACAGGAGCCTGACCAACCGTCACAAATAAATAAGCCGAATCTCCGAGATCATTACACTTATTCAATCCTTTTACCCAGATGGTTCCTGAAGCGGCAGAATTGTTGATATTCACCGTAATACTTGGAGTTCCTGCACCACTTATAAGAGTGAAGCCCGCTGGTAAGGTCCAGATATAATTCACAGCATGGGCAAGTGATGGAATCGAATAACTAACTCCGGTTGAAGGCTTACATATATTGACCGGCCCAGTAATGGGTCCGGCAGTGTCGATAGACCAGCAATCGAGAAACTTTATCAACATATCATCCGATGATCCTCCCCCATAAACTTCCTGCCATGCACCCGGACTCGCTATATTACTTGTCGAATATGTGTTTCCAGCCAGGTAGACAGTATCATCTGATACATAACTGCAATTAACTAAAAGGTCTTCTTGACTACCTCCATAATAGGTACCCCATAGGCGTTGTCCGGCAGAATTGAATTTTATAAGCATTCCATCACCATTTCCTGCCATTGCAGGTTGATAAGAATTTGGGGTTGAAATATTATTGGTCGAAGCAGAATAGCCAGCTATGAAAATATCATTGTTCCATCCAATTGCACAGCCAATGGCCTCATCAAAATTAGTTCCGCCATAATAAGTACCCCATAGCCTTTGACCCGAACTATCAAATTTAACGATAAATGCATCGTAAAATCCTCCTCCATATGTAGGTTGAAAACATCCTGTGCTTGCTATTCCGTTTAGAGAACTTGTTTCACCGACAATATAAACGTTTCTTACATTATCTGAAACACAATCAAAAGGATTATCATAATTCGCACCCCCATAATAAGTGGCCCATAATCTTTGGCCCCCTGAAGTGAATTTTACCAGAAAAGCATCTGCGGAACCTCCTCCATATGTTGTATCATATGCTCCCGGACTTGCAATATTTTTGAGCGATGAAGTGTTACCAGTAAAGTATACATTCCCTGAACTATCAGTCGTACAGGCAGTATTATAGTCATTCAATTCTCCACCATAATATGTACCCCATTGACGGACACCGTTGCTGTCAAATTTTGCAAGAAATACATCCGTATTGGTATTATATCTATTTGGTTGATAGGATCCCGGTGTAGCAATACCTGTATCTGAAGCGGTTTGTCCCGATAGAAATACATTCCCATTTTTATCGGTTGTAACAGTTCCTGCATCATCAGTATGTGCCCCACCATAATAAGTTCCCCAAAGCCTTTCACCGGACTGGTTGAATTTTTCAATAAAACAATCATCAAGACCTCCACCGTATACTGTCTGATGTGCTCCGGGGGAAGCAATTCCGGAAGTTGACTTTGTATCGCCCGAAATATAAATATTTCCGGTTTTATCAACAGTACATGTACCTAATTCTTCACTCCCTTGACCAAAGTAGGTTCCCCACTGACGCTGTCCTGCGGCATTGAACTTTGCCAGAAAGACATTATAAGTACCGGCCAGTGTATCCTGGTATGATCCGCTGGAAGCAATATTATTGGCTGAATAAGTCCATCCTGCAAGAAAAACATCATAGAATCTATCTATAGCGCATCTCCCGTTGTTGTCTAACTCCGTACCTCCATAATAAGTTCCCCAAAGTCTTATTGATGAGGGATCTATTACCAGCAATGAATTTTCAGGAACCGTTTTGTTAACGGAAAATCCATAAACTTCATTATCAATCCTTTTAAACCGTAACTCGATATCAACTCTCGAATCATTAACTATGTAATAGCTTTCAGGTATTAATTCCTCAAGATCTCCAAATCTTGTTTTGAATTTCAGGGTATCCCGAATTAAAGAAATGTACTCAGGCCCTTCTATCTTTAATCGTATATCATTGATATTGGCTCCCGGGCGGATAACAAAATTGTATTCATATCCATGTTCTTCAGTTGTAAAAAAATCAAGATCAATGTCCGGATAAATGTCCTTATAGGTGATTTTGCCGTATTGTCTGACATTTTTGATCCCTTCAGGAGGGGCAGACGCTGTAAAATAATTGAAGTACTCTATCAACGGGTTTGATGGGATTATTTGGCATTCGGGGTTGGCTCCTTCAAGAGTGATGTCTATCCTGTGGAATTGATATTCTCTAAACAGTGAATCAGAAGGATGTTTAGGACTCACAGAATTGTGATTCACTGAAATTAAAGGATGTGGATTAGGTTTATATTCAACTGAATAAACATCATATGAAAACCCACATCTCCTCAACAGTACATTCAACCCCGGAGTATTCAGCAAATACAATACTCCCGGATTTGGTTTTTTCTTCTGATCAATGATTTGGCCTTTGTTTTCAATAAAAGCTGACTTAGTCTTAAAAGATTTTAAGGTTGATTGTTTGGCGAATACTTGAAAAGGAGCCAACAATGCCAGACAAATGATTGAAATAAATGATAAGTGTAAGTTATTAAAACTAAAGCGGAAAGTTAGAATATATATAACAGATCGCATGAAGGATGATTCAGCAATTTAATGCAATAAAGATAAGAAAATTTTTAAATATTAATGATTTTTCTGTAGGGGTAGGCCTTTTATAAAAAAAAAATCCAGGGCTTTCGGGAAGTCCTGGATTAAGATTTACACAGAAATAAGCAAGTATAAAGAACGATATTATCTCCAATAGAACTACTTCACAACCTCAAGTGCTGGTTGTGGTAATTCTAACCGATTTCTTGGAAATGATTTGAGAACGCCTAAAATGTCATAATGATGTGCAATGTAGTTTTCCTGGAAGCCTATACGGATCTTTACAGGAATAAAATTAATATGATTGAAGAAAACCCGATCACCGATACGAACCACATCAAGTTCTCCATTTTCTTCCATCTTATGGATCATTCTCTGATCCTTATGGTTTCGGATATCATGCAACCCCAATTCCTTGAGTTTTGCTGTCCGATAATGAATGTTGATATCCGGATCGTATTTCACTACAAACCACATGGCATCTGATGGAATAGGCCCGATCTCACGTTTCGTTTTTCCAATATCAGTATTACCGGTAATGATCAGACCGGACTTCTTGTCTTTGATATCACCGGTTCGTTCCATCTGCAATATGATCCTTCCGGAACCATTTAAGGCTTCATAGATTGGCGGTTTGAGTTGGATAGCAACATCATCACCAAGATCATCACCCGGTTGTTCTGTAAGATCAGGTTCATCTTTCTTGGATTTGAATTCTTCTGATTCCAATAAAGCATATGTTCTTTCTTCACGAATGTTTTCTTTTGGAAGTTCTGTCACTTCCGGTTGCGGACAAGTCTCAAGTCCGGATTGAGTTTTTTCTGACATAGAATTTTTTTAAGATTAATTGAGAGTATTGTTAACCAATAATGATTACTTGATTCAAAATATTTTTCATCATGAATATCCTTTACGGAATAAACATTGGTTTTTATGTACCATGTTGCTTTGGTGCCAAAGAAAAAGATGATACGTGATGTTTCGTTTTCTACATCATATTTCTCGTTGATTGCGTAAACTGTATCGAAGATTTCTTTCTTGATGTCGTTTAACGTCTTTTTCAAAGGCAATTCCTTAAAGGTTAAGAGAGAGATAAATCTATGGTGGTATTGTTCGGAATGTCAGGGGATATAATCCCCACGGGAAGATTCGCAGCTTTAGATTCATCAAAAATAATACCTTTTCTCTTATATAATTCTCTCAGAAAATTTCTCATAGGTGAACTTGTTGATAAGTTATCAACAAAGGGACGCAGATCAATGTAGTCATCTCTGGAAAATGCTCGTGCAGCGCTGAAATGATAGGTTCCGAAAAATCCATTGTCAGCCGATAGAAAATAAGCCAAACGCCAAAATTTCAACCTAATACCACAATTATGGTTTTAATGTTTTCTCATAGAATTTAATGAAGGATTCGTATTCCTCTGAAAATGTCTGTTTTTTATGATGTTCGGGCTGATCCAAAATGTATTTACAAACTTTATCTATGTCAGCTTTTGAAACTGAAAATGCTGAACACGAATCCTGCCATTCAAAATGAAAATTAATCAACTTGTTATCGATGATAAATTTCGCACTACTGTTTGCCACAGTTGTTGCTAAATGCTCTTCGTCTATTTTTGGTGAACGCGAAACAAGGAAATGCACATGTTCGGGGTTCGCATAAATAGCATATAACTGGCATTGATTATTATTTACAATGCCGGTGATGTACTTTTCTATTCGAACCCTGCTATCCGGATTGATAAATGGCTCACGGTGAAATGTTGTAAAAACAAAATGTGTGTAGAGATTGTTGAATTCGACTTTCATGATGGATAAAATTAGTTCTGCTAAATTATCGTTATTTTCCTTAGCATGAGCCTATTTGACTGCAAACCTTATCCTTTCTCTTAACCTTAGTAGAAAAAATGCGGACCACAAAAATTGCAACCTTATTACCTTATTTTGGTTATAAGGTGTTAAAGCAGGATTTAATAAGGTAATAAGGTCTGAAGGACGACCGTGATCGTTTTTCTACTAAGGTTAAAAAAAAAGTAAATAAGGTTTTATACTGAATCTTGATGAAATGCGAAGCAATTTTCTTTTAGATTCAGTTATGCTGAGCGGAACAGATGCTAATTATTCGCAAACCTGTTCCGTCGAAGTATATATAAAATCGGCAAATAATAGCTGATTCCGTCAGTGAAGATGATCTTCCTGCCTTATTCCTTATCAACTTCTTCACCCCATGTAGAATCGATGGATTCGATTTTCAAACTGAAACACTACCAAAATTTTAATTTCGGGTCAATCTAACGGATTTTTTTCTACTTTTACAAAAGAAAAGATTTTCATGGAAAAACGCTGGGTCCTGAAACAGCAGGGAGAGATGCCATTGGTACAACAGTTAGCAACGGAACTGAACATCGATCCACCGCTGGCCAATCTTCTTTTACAACGTGGGATCCGAAGCTTTGATGAAGCGAAAGCTTTTTTCCGGCCCACCCTGAAAGATCTTCACGATCCTTTCCTGATGAAAGATATGGACAAGGCTATCGGGCGGATTGAATCAGCCATTCAAAATCAGGAGAAGATACTCGTTTACGGGGATTATGACGTGGATGGCACAAGCGCTGTGGCGCTTGTTTACACTTTTCTACATCAATTTTACGATCGGCTTGATTTTTATATCCCTGACCGCTATGTTGAGGGATATGGTATCTCATACCGGGGAATCGATTTCGCGGCCGAAAACGGGTTTTCCCTCGTCATTGCACTGGATTGTGGTATCAAAGCCGTAGACTTGATCACATATGCCAAATCAAAAGGCGTGGATTTTATCATTTGTGATCATCACCGGCCCGGCAGCGAACTGCCTCCCGCTAATGCCGTGCTGGACCCAAAACGACCTGATTGCATTTATCCTTTTAAAGAACTTTCCGGGTGTGGTATCGGGTTCAAGCTTATCCAGGCATATGCTCAGAAAAATAATATTGCATTCGAAGAGCTGATCCAATACCTCGACCTTGTAGTGGTGAGTATTGCATCGGATATCGTTGAAATAACAGGTGAAAACCGGATCCTTGCCAGTTATGGTCTTAAGTTGCTGAATACTCATCCCAGGCCTGGCCTGGAAGCCATTCTCAAATACAGCAATGTCATTAAAAAGGAGGAAGAAAATGGCGTCTCTTTCTTCAATAAAGAATTGACCATTACCGATCTTGTTTTCCTTATTGGACCGAGGATCAATGCCGCGGGAAGAATTGAAAGCGGCCGGAATTCCGTTAAATTGCTCATCTGCCAGGACCAGGAAGAAGCCCTCCGTCTGGGAGTGCAGATCAATAACTACAATACAGAAAGGAAAAATCTGGATGCACTGGCTACGCAACAGGCGATTGAAATGATCAGCCAGGATGAACGCCTGAAATCCGCAAGAAGCACCGTAATCTATAATCCGGAATGGCACAAAGGCGTCATCGGGATTGTCGCATCCAGGCTCACGGAACACTATTACAGGCCAACGATCGTTCTTACCCTTTCAGGAGATCTTATCACCGGATCAGCCCGGTCGGTGAAAGATTTTGACATCTACGAAGCCATCGACGCATGCAGCGATTCCCTTGAACATTTTGGCGGGCATAAATATGCTGCAGGCTTATCATTAAAACCTGAAAAACTTACAGAATTCGCAAAGAAATTCGAAAATGCAGTCGGTGAAAGAATGAAAGGAAAAGAATTTGTTCCGGAAATTGAAATTGATGTCATTCTTCCACTGAATGCCATTCATTCCCGTTTCTATAATATTCTTAAACAATTTGCTCCTTTTGGACCCGGGAATATGGCTCCGGTATTTCAAACTGAAGGAGTTGTCAATGCAGGAGGCACCCGTGTAGTTGGCAAGAATCATCTTAAGCTTTACATCGTGCACCCGGAAGTTTCAGGAGGACCTTTTTCGGGAATTGCGTTTCAGCAAGGCGCCCATGTTGAGAAGATCGAAGAAGGAACACCTTTCACGATCTGTTATCATATCGAAGAAAACGAATGGAATGGAACGGTATCGCTCCAGCTGAATGTAAAAGATATAAAATTCGAGTCTTAAACCTGGCAGTTCCCGAAACATACTCCCATCCGGATAGCTTTCTCAATTAAAGGATGATCCAACGGAACGGTTCTTAATTTACCGGACACCTCCCTTAGAGGAACGGAGACGATCGTATCATCTCTTGCTGAGACCATCACACCAAATTTATTCTGAGCGATCAGTTCCACAGCATAAGTCCCGTATTTGGTTGCCAGTAACCGGTCATTCGGAGAAGGACTTCCGCCACGCTGTATATATCCAAGGATGGTCTCCCTCGTTTCAAGACCTGTTCTCTCGCTGATCTGCTCGGCAATAAAATGCCCTGCTTTTTCATTTTTCGGGCAAGATACTCCTTCGGCGGTAACCACAATAGAATATGGCTTTTTGTTGACCGCACGTTTTTTCAGGTATTTCGCAACAATGTTGATGTCAAATTCGATCTCGGGAAGAAGGATCACATCCCCGCCACCGGCAATCCCTGAATACAAAGCTAACCAGCCTGCATGATGCCCCATGACTTCAATCACCATAATACGTTTATGGCTGTTCGCTGTGGTATGCAGCCTGTCAATGGCATCGGTGGCAATCCCCAATGCTGAGTCAAAACCGAACGTAATGTCAGTGCCCCATACATCATTATCAATAGTTTTGGGAATTCCGATAATATCCAGTCCCTCTTCTGCCAAAAGGTCTGCAGTTCGCATCGTACCATTGCCTCCGATACATACGAGGGCATCCAGTCCAATTTCCTGGTAATGTTTTTTGATTAGTTTAGGCTTGTCGATTGCATTGAAAACGCCGCTTTTTTTAAAGGGATTTTCCCTCGAAGTGCCAAGAATAGTACCTCCAAGCGTAAGGATCCCCGACAGCTGATTCTCGTCAAGCGTCACATACTCCTGGTTGATCAGTCCCAGGAATCCTGACGAAATCCCGATAACCTCCATCCCGTATTCAAGAATAGCCGTCTTTCCGACACCACGGATAGCAGCATTAATACCAGGACAATCACCACCGGCAGTAAGAATTCCGATCCGTTTGGATTTTTTCTCAGTATCCATTTTATTTCAATTCAAATGATCCGTCTCCGATCTCTTTATCTTCCGAATTAATGGTGATCGTATATTTACCTTTCATAGCAGGTTTATCCGTATCTTTTTTTGTCCATACAACACATAAATTCATCGCTTGCCCCTTGTAATCGATATCCTCCCGTAAAGAATATGGAATGGTTTGTCCGTTGTAAACAAAAGTATCGTATCTGGTTTTTGTCACCACCACGTTGTCCGGCCGTGTAATTCTTACATATATGATCTTCTTGTCGGTTTTAATGAGAGAATTTTCTGCAATGGTGAAGCAGATCTTTAACCTGTCGGTACGGCTGGCCTTATCTGTGGGCTGTTCTTTCTGGCCGCCTTTTAATTTAATCGGGATGACAGTTACACCGTACGCTTTAAGAACTGCCGCCTGAGTCATTTTTTCGGAAAGCTCTTCTTTGTCTTTAACCAATGATTTATTTTTGGTTTGCTCATTTTTATAATCCTGTGAGATTTTTTCATTTTCTGCCTGAAGTTCCCGGTTCACCGTGTACAATGAATCCATCTGTTTTACATAGCCCTGGGCAACTTTCTGAAGCAACTCAAGTTTTTTTCTTATTTTATTGTATTCCCATTGCGTATCCAGTAATTTTTTGATCTCAACCGCATTGGCCTGGATCACGCTGTCTTTTGCTTTTAGTGAATTGGAAAGAGTTCCATAGGCTGTTTTAATTTTATTGTGCTCCACCACCACGGAATCCAATTCTTTTTGCAATGCGGCCTTTTCCTTGTCTTTCTCACTGACAAGTTTATTCAGGTTGGTTCTTTGAAGGAAAAACAAGATGAACAAAGCAATAAGAGCAAGGATAAGAATTGTAATGATCACTTTAAATTTCGTCGAATTTGTTTTTTGTTCCTCCATAATCCAAGGTTTTAAAGATGGTTTCCCTGCAAATATAAATTAAAATAAAGAAACCGTATTTGATGTACGATTTACGATGTACGATTTACGATTGAATTTTTGATTTACGCTCTACGATTTTTTTACTATTTAATCGTCAATCGTCGATCGTATTTTCATTCGTACATCGTACATCGTACATCGTAAATAAGTTTTATTGAACTTTAACTGCTTTAATAACATCCCCGTGATTTTTCACGATCTCGCGCAACCACCATTCGGAATAACCGGGTTGTGAAGGCATGACCGGTTGGCCGGTACCGTTCGTTTCAAACTGCCCGTCTTTTTCCTTCATGATGTTACCGTCTTTATATTTAACAAAGAGATATTCACCTAGGTCCTTCCATCTCTTTACTGTACCATTACCGGTATTTACAGAATAGTTTGTAAGGTATTCTATGGCGAGATTTTTATCGGTATTCCAAAGTTCCATGGCGGCTTTATCAATAGCCGGGGTCATGACAATGTATTTATTCTCGAGTTCACGCTGAACTTTCTGGATATCCTTGATCATATAGCTGTACCTGGTATAGGCCCAGTTAGCGACCCAGTTAAAAGCCCAGAAACCGGATGTTGGCGAATAGTGGAGCATGTCGCCGTTCCCGACGGCATAGGATTCAGGGACTTTTGAAATTCCACAATACATCGGATTGAAGACAGTTGTATAGGTGTCATCAACTCCAAACCAGAAGATGCCGCCAATCGGATCAGGCATCCAGGAACGGCCCTGTGCGACGAATACAAAACCGGTCTGTTGAGTGGAGGTAGCACGCTCGTGGATATAATCAACACTATCGACTTTCCACGTCATCGGGCGCCATCTATAGGGGCACGTATAAGGACCTGCACCTATATCTTTGGTCATGTCCATCTCGGTTCCTTCGTAATGGTCCCGCATAAGTTCCATAGCATCATGAACGGATAATTTCTTGTCAGGCTTCACCCATAAAGGCATCCTGTTGGTAGCATAACCCCACTTCCCTATTTTGACATGTCCCATAACATAGTCTTCATATTGGCCCACATTTGCGTTGACCCTGTTGAACATAGACCATACTCTTGCTTCACATGCACGGGCTCCACTGAAAGTCACCGGAGCATAAGTATCGGAGAAACTGAATTCTGAATCTTTCCCGTCAAACCAACCCTTGGAACGTGCAAAGGTGATCACATCGGGAGAATACATACAATTTTTGGGATCATTCAACGGGAACTGTGTGATCCTCGCCTGGTTTGCATGACCACAGATATATCCGTCAGGGATGCGTAATGCAACCCAGACAGCGCCTTTCTGCCCGTCGCCTTTTCCGATCATTTCCAGGATCCAAACTTCATTCGCATCCGAGATCGAAAAAGATTCCCCTTCGCTTGTATAACCATATTGTGCTACAAGATCTCCGAATACGGTTATTGCTTCCCTGGCTGTTTTAGCACGTTGCAGGCCGAAATAGATCAACGTCCCATAATCCACAACCGCGCCGTTCTGGTGCTGAAGTTCCTCCCTGCCACCATAGGTTGTCTCGCCGATAGCCACCTGGTGTTCATTCATATTCCCGACCACTGAGTAAGTGTGACGCACCTGAAGGATTTGCCCAAGCTTTTTACCTGTATCCCATTCAATAACATCTACCATTGAGCCTTCCGGATAATCAGCAGCCGGCCTGTAATAAAGTTCACCATACAAAATATGCGAATCAGCCGAATAGGTGATCATCGTCGATCCGTCAATCGTGGCGCCTTTGGTAAATAAAAAATTGGTACATGCTAATGCACTGATGCGAAATCCCACCATCATCAACAGTATTAATCCCAAGGTCAAAAGGTTTTTTTTCATAGTTTACTTGATTTTATGGTTTTAATTGAGTTAATTAATCATTTTATCCCTCACCCCCTTGGGGCTGTCTAAAAAGTCTTTGTGACCATTGTGAAAAACGTTGTGGCCTTTGTGGTTAATTCTTAAAGCACTGAACCACAATGAACACCAAGATTGCACAAAGCACACAAAGAAGGAAAAATTATCATCTGCCATACT
>CAIYUC010000154.1 GCA_903929315.1 uncultured Bacteroidales bacterium | reverse complement strand
CTGCAGTTCCAAAAGCAAGAGAGTCAGCGTAGCGGCATATCTTCACTGAAAGTGGGCTTCAATCAGGTCTTCGGTTATTACATTGAGGGCATCTAAAGGCTCAGTGGAGAATTACGGGGGAGAGAGCATTATTTTTTGTAATATTGCAACATGGAAGCAACAGCAATTATACGACACATCCTACCGAAGGAATTAGCAGACTATTTTGAATTAATAGAAATGAATGTGGAAGGTAATCAACTCATTATTTACTTGGATGAGAAAAATCTACCACCCCAGGATCATGTGGGCAAGAAATTAGAATCTAAGGGATTTTATGATCCTATAAGAATTCAAGACTTCCCGATAAGGGATAAGCCTGTAATATTAGTTATAAGAAAACGAAAATGGAGGGATCCATTAACGGGAGCGACTTATTCAACGCATTGGAAATTAATGGCTAAAGGGACTAGTTTTACAAAGGAATTCGCTACTTTTTTAAAAGAAATGGTTGGACAACTACCCGGTTAGTGCAAATAGTATAGGAAACTATTTTCAGGTAGATGGCAGTAATCTGGGCAAACAATATAAAAATCATCTGAGCGGGTTTTATGAATGGGAGCAATTGAAACATGCGGAAGATTGGATTTTATTTCCGGGAAATATAGGTATGACTCTTTGTTTAGATGAAGCAGCCTTAAACGATGGGGAATTATATACTATATTGACAAATGCAAAAAACAGATGTCAAAAAGGAAGTTTAATAGGTATTGTAAAAGGAGTTAAAGCAGAAGATGTTTGTAAAATATTTAATCAAATACCCTTAGAGCAACGCAATAAAGTTGTAGAAATCAGTATGGACATGGCTAATAACATGGAGAAGATTGCAAGAGATTGTTTTCCTAATGCGTCCATTGTTACCGATAGATTTCATGTAGCGCAACTGATATGTGATGCAGTTCAAGAAATCAGAATGAAACACAGGAGGGAAGCAATAGAACAGGAAAACAAAGAAATTGCCGAAGCTAAAAAGAAAGGAGAAAAATATACAACACCAACATTTGAAAATGGAGACTCAAGAAAACAATTATTAGCAAGAAGCAGGTACTTGTTGTTTAAGCCATCAGGTAAATGGAGAGATTCACAAAAAACAAGGGCAGAGATACTTTTCCGGGAGTATCCGGATTTAAAAGAGGCGTATAATTTATCAATGATGTTCGGAAATATTTATGAAATGGCAACCACAAAGAAAGAAGCTGAAAAAGGCTTATTAAAATGGTATGCAAAAGTAGAAGAAAAGAATTTCCCATCTTTCATTACAGCTTCACAATCAATTCAAAATCATCAAGAGACTATTCTAAACTTTTTTGTAAACAGAACCACTAACACATTAGCAGAGGCATTTAATTCCAAGATTAAGGCATTTAGATCAGTCTTTAGAGGGATAAGTGATATTGATTTTTTCCTGTATAGGGTTTCCTTAATCTTTGCATAAAAAATAATGCTCTCCCCCGTAATTCTCCACTGAGCCGATATTCATTTATAACTTTTTTTTTGAAAGGTGAGTGTTTGTTACGTATCCTTTTAAACCGTCCCATGCGCTGTCGCTATTGAATTTTTCATAATCAATAAATACATTGATTTCCCCTTCAATCTTCAAATATTTATTATACCCTCTATTGTTTATATTTTCGGTTCTACCGTTAATCGTGTGAAAGTATGTCAAAATGTCCGTTAAAAAATAATATTGCTGCCCTTAAATTTTCAAAATTCCTATACCCGTGTG
>CAIYUC010000153.1 GCA_903929315.1 uncultured Bacteroidales bacterium | reverse complement strand
TGAAGAATATCCCGGATCAGAGGTGGAATCAACTATAACAGAGAAATTGAACTTGACATAGCTCGGAAAAATATGGACAAGGGAATCTTTTGTGTTATATTGAAAAATCACATCTCTGTAAGGCTGTGCCTGACAAATTGCAGTTATTAAAAACATCAAAGCAAACAAATATTTCTTCATTTCATTTCTCCTATGACAAGGTAACATTTGTGCAATTTGAGGCTGTGTATAATCCGCTTCCAAAACTTCCTGTCTCCACTATATTGTCTGATCCCTTTACCATATTCACCTTTGTGAGTGAAATTGCATAGCCACTTGTTTTGCCATAGAATATACAATCGCTGATAATAACATTCAGCAAATGGGTGACATTATCTGAAAGCATTGTAATTGCATCTCCGCTTGCATCTGTTGGCACACCAATTCCAACTCCAACAATTTGAATGTTTTTGTAAAAATAAGTTGCTATTGTGAAATTGATTCCTGTGACCGAAAAGTTCTCAATAGACGTGTTTTGAATGTGCAAGATCATTGTTGGTGCATTGGAACTTGAATTGTTCACGTCAATTCCAATACCGAATCTGCTTGTTGGTGTGCCTCCGTTCCATCCGCAATTCACCTTGCAGTTTGTAATTTTGCCACCGCCTGATGATTCAATTCTAATGGCAGCATCGGCAGCGTAACTGTAAGCATAGAAATCAGAATCTGAAATCGCCCAGTCACCAGCATCATTGTTTACTGTGTTCTGGATTTTGATTCCGTATTTTTGAGGATTTGCAATGAATAGACTTCTTCCTGTCCACGTTGCACCGACCTGAACATCAATGTCAATCCAGAAGCCATCAACACTCACACTGTCATAATCCACTCTCTGCTGTATATCAGCACCAGAAGTCTGAATGCCTGCACCAGAAGTTGAAGCATCCAGCATCTGTTTACCAATGGGACGAATTAATGCAATATGATGTCACACAGGGGTTACAAGGACTTTGTCCCCCCGGATGGCATATACCAACCGAAGCCGACTGGAATACGTTGTTTGCAAATTATATCAGTAATGCCTTTGCAGCCAGTCCGTTGAAATATTCAGGATTTTCAGGCTTCAATGCTCTTCTATCCGGTGCCAAACACATGAACAAAACCTGGGATTACCAAGGGTTTGCGACGTTCTTCTGGTCATCAACATCACATGGTGCAACGAAAGCCTGGGCGCATGGGATGAATGATACTGATCCTTCAGTGTCGTTGTATCCGGCTTTTAGGAGTAATGCGTTTTCGGTCAGGTGCTTAAAGGACTAAGATGAATTTCGAATATCGATCAACGAATTTTGAAGTAAGAATTAATTTTTTATCTTACTTATGTCAATAAATCAGATCAACTTCTAACTTCAGTTCAAATTTCAAAAATCCTACCTGCCGGTAGGCAGGCGTTAATCAATATTCGATATCCGATTCTTAATTGTAAAATCACCGCAGCTCAGAGACGCAGAGAAAAATGTTGCTCCTTAACTTTGAGGGATGAGGTCAGAAGGGGATTAAGTGTTTGGAGACATACGGCAAATGAATGTTGTCACGCGTCAGAGACGCGCGCCAAATATGGCAATTCCTGCATTACTGCATTACTGCATTACTGCATTCTGAATTCCTGCATTTCTTCAAACCTTAGCCCGTAATTAAGAACGAATCCAAATGTATATTTAAATAAAATCATACCTTTACAGCACCTAAAATCCCTGCCTGACGGTAGGCAGGCATAATTGAAAAATATGAAAAAAATTTATTCTTTACTGGCGATGCTTTTCATGACCATCACCTTATTTGCAGCACATGTTCCTCTTAATGAGGCACAACAACTTGCGATCGGTTTTTATAGCCATAACTCACCCGGCAGCGTCGGTCATCCCGTAATTACGGATGCTACCGCTACGGAATATAAAAACATTACAACCTTTTATACCTTTAATTTGGCGTCCGGAGGAT
This sequence comes from uncultured Bacteroidales bacterium, assembly GCA_903929315.1. Taxonomy (GTDB): domain Bacteria; phylum Bacteroidota; class Bacteroidia; order Bacteroidales; family FEN-979; genus CAIYUC01. Next base: position 35,397 of record CAIYUC010000153.1, on the reverse strand, counting down.
TTATCCTGGTCGCAGCGGATGATGCCTCTATCCCAATCCTTGGCTATTCATTTGAGGGTTCAATGCCCCGTGAGATCGACAATCCTGCCACAAAAGAATGGCTGGATGGATATAGCAGGCAGATCTATCTGATCATACAGAACAAGCTGAGCAATAAGGAAACAATGAAGGAATGGGATGCTTTAGAGACCGGGCGGTACCCTTCCATGATGCAGGATGTGAATCCGTTGCTGTCGACCTTATGGGATCAGGGCTGTTTTTACAATGCCCTTTGTCCGGCAGATGCCGGAGGCAACTGCGGGCATGTCTGGACCGGATGTGTGGCAACAGCTATGGCACAGATCATGAAATACCATAATTACCCTCCCCAGGGAGTCGGATCGCATACTTATTCGGATCCTCCTTACGGTGATCAGACAGCTGATTTTGGAGCCACAACCTATAATTGGGCAGCCATGCCTAACAGTGTGGTCAGCAGCAACATTTCCGTAGCTACCCTCATGTATCATGCCGGTGTCTCGGTAAATATGCAATATGCTACAAGCGGGTCAGGAGCATATAGTGAAGATGTTCCACCGGCGCTATTGAATTATTTCAATTATCATCCGGATATTACAATAAAATACTTAAGTGACTACCCCAATGTCGAAGACTGGAGGAATCTGCTGCGGGCTGATCTTGATCAGCAATTACCTATCTATTATAGTGGTTCCGGGTCTGCCGGACATGCTTTTGTCTTTGACGGATACCGGATGAGCGATGGGAAATTCCATATTAACTGGGGATGGTCAGGTTCCAGTAACGGCTGGTTTGCCATTGGGGGTCTTAACCCCGGAGGGGAAAATTTTAACCAGACCAACTCAGCAGTGCTTCATATCAAACCTTATAATCCGAACCTTATCGTCAGGATCATTCATCCCGTAAATAATGCCGTTATCGGCGAAGGCTATTCAGTGGAGATCCAAGCCGTTACTGTAAGGGGAATACCGACAGTAATGAAACTTTTTATTGATAGCGTGGAGAGGTTTTCGACTGCTAATGATACCCTGACTTATACCTGGAATACCTCCTCCGACGACCTGGGGAGCCATGAGGTAAAAGCTTACGCTTACAATGGAACAGATACTGTCTATTACAAGATCAACCTGAATGTAGCTGAATGGATCTCCCAGGCAAGTGGTTTCAAGATACCTTCAAGAGGTATTAACTATATGTCAGCTGTCGACAGTAATATCGTGTGGGCTTCTGCATACGATGACAACCTTCCTACCGGGGCATGCTCTGATTTTACCATGACTACCGACGGGGGAAATACCTGGTCGCCGGGGGTTGTCAATAACACTCAGGGATTAGCTTCCGCAATGATCTTTGGAATGAGTGCAAGCAAAGCTTATATTGCCATGTACAAAGTGTCGGGAACCAAGCCGCAAGGGATCTACGTGACCACTGACGGAGGGTTAACCTGGACGCGTCAGACAACCGCTTTGTTCAGTAATTCCGCTTCCTTCCCTGACTGTGTCCATTTCTTCAGCGCAAATGAGGGATGGGCGCTGGGTGATCCCATTAACGGGGAATTCGAGATTTACACCACGACCGACGGTGGAAACAACTGGGTAGCGGTACAGGGCTCCAACATCCCGAATCCATTGTCGGGTGAATTCGGGATTGTGGGTTATTATTCAGCGGTTCATGACACCCTCTGGTTTGGGACGAACATGGGCCGTGTTTACCATTCCCCCGACAAAGGTCACACATGGACGGTCGCAACGGTGGCCGCTCTCAGTGGTAAATATATCAAACCTTCTTTCCGGACCGGAATACACGGGCTGGTCCAGGACAAAGATGCCGGAACCACAGGGACGATTTGCGAGACGTTTGACGGTGGTCAAACATGGACACAGGTCACCACCACAGGTACCATTTATGCAACCGACCTTGCCTATGTGCCGAACACCCCCAATACATGGGTAAGTACTGGCTCTAGCGGCACCAACGGATCTTCCTATTCATTTAATGGCGGACATACCTGGACCGATTTCCAGGGAACACAGGGCGCTCGCTATATGCAAATGTCATGGATCAACAATCATTGCGGATGGGCCGGCGGCGTTAATACCGATTCCACAGAAAACGGAGCTTACAAATACATCGGGGTCCTGATACCTTCTTTGCCGCCACCATTGGACCTCCAGGCTATAGCGAACGGTCATGACGCTCACTTATCCTGGCAAACACCCAATTATGACCCTACTTCTGAAACACTCCTCGGTTATAATGTATACCGTGATGGTCTGAAGCTTAATACACCTGTCATCGTCGGTCTGACCTATGACGACATGGGTCTGCCCCCGGGAGAATATAATTATTGTGTCAAGGCGCTCTATAACCTCGGTGAATCCTCGGGTGATTGCCAGTTATTGGATGTGGCGGTTTCGGTTCCCCTATCCAATGGTGATGCACATCTGATGATCTATCCGAACCCGGCAAAGGATTGGGTGACCCTGCAGGCCCCAAGCCGCATCACAGAGATCAGCCTGTATGACTATTCGGGCAGACAAGTCTATCGTAAAACAGGAAACAATTCAGTTGAGACAATCCCGGTATCAGCTTTACCGGCAGGGTTATACTTTTTGAAAGTGACCACTGGCAAAGGAACTATCAATACAAAGTTGGTGATCGAATAAAAAACTCACCCCTTTAATCCCCCTCTTGAAAAAAGAGAGGGGGAAAATTCAGGAAATAGTAAGAGTTTCATATTTCCATAATGGAATCCAACCCTCTTTTAAGTCCGGTGAAGGATTTTACTTTTCGTACTGCCATAAGTGTTCCCGCTACATAGGGTTCTGCGCTATTTCCGGCATCATGCCGGGCTCAGTCACTCCCGGTAATCCCCTGCGTTATTTCCACTGCATCCCTGACATACTTTACACAAACCGTTTGGAACAATTCCAGTTTTTCGATCACTTTCCGGTCTTCAGGATCATTCATGTCAAGCCCGCGCAAAAGTTCCCTGCAGTTTACTGATCCGTTCCTCTTTATGAATTCTTTGATAAAATCATTGGCCTTTTCATAGGTCTCTGTCTTTTTTGAGATGTCATCATTCCGTGCCCGTCCGAATTTTAATCCCAGCACCATTAAAGCACCGGTAACAGTACCACAGGTCATTTGGCGCCTCGCCATTCCACCGCCAAAGGTACAGGCTAATTTCAGGCATTCATCTTCCGATAAGCCGTAATCCTGGCCGAATGACGCCAGTACGGCCTGGGAACAATTAAATCCATTGCTGAAGTAATAGATGGCATTTTCCGATTTCGTTATCATTATAAAAGGGTTATTGATCGAATGTTTCTTGTAATCGTTTCAATAAATTATCAAAAGAAAAATCAAAATTACGAAATCCAGATAAATTCAACCTACCCCGGAGTCTCTGATTTTTATGCTTTTGTAACAAGTATGATAATGAAAAAAGCAGGTGTTACGCAATTGAAACTGGTTAAAAATCCTTCGTGTACCTTTGTGCAAGCCTTAGTGCCCTTTGTGGTTAATTTTTTTTACCACAAAGCTCACAAAGAACACACAATGTAACACAAAGGTTAAGATGCAATTAAATGTATTTATATTTGTGGAATATTAACCTATTCAAAAAGCTAAACTATTAAAAATCGGATCAATTGGTGATACTGTTAAAAAACTTCAAACCAAATTAGGTGTGACGCCTGATGACTTAAGTGAATCCTACGCCTATGGTCCTGTAAAAATCGCTTCAAGAGTATATGCCAACCGTATGGGAAATGGCGATGACGCAAGCGCTGATGGGTATAAATTCAGGGGCAGGGGATATATCCAACTGGCCGGTAAAGACAATTACACCCGTTTCACCACCTATATCGGGGAGGATACCGTTACCGATCCTGACCTGGTTGCCACAAAATACCCGTTGTCTTCAGCCGCCTTCTTTTTTGATTCAAATAACCTCTGGACTATTTGCGACCAGGGAGATACTGAAGATGTTGTTACCCTGTAACGAAACGTGTAAATGCCGGGACCATTGGTTTGGATGACCGGATTAAAAACTTTAACTATTATTATAAGCTGTTGCAATAATATCTTCTCCTTTCAACTGAATATTTTTAATAAAAATTTCCCTCGTATCGATAGTCACTAAATATTTTGTATTTTTATCGGACGATTGTCTCCTTTGCCAGGTATCAAGGAGGACGACATTAGTTTAGATTTGTCCTGACAATAAGAGATAAAACAAACAGATAATCATGAACCTTTAAAATTGGGAATTATGAAAAACTTTACCATTATCATGTTAATAATGTTAGGGATGCTTCAGACCCAGGCACAAAACTTCCTGATTAGTTTTGCGGGTACCGGTGATACTACCGCAATTGACTCCATAAAGGTTTATAATTTAACAAGCGGAGCTTCTGTCACCCTACACGGGGGAGATATCCTGAATTTAAAGGTGACAGCAGGAATTGAAATACTGAACAATGATAAAAGCCCTTTCCAGGTTTATCCAAATCCAATGAGAGAAAAATCAGTTCTGACACTCTTCGCACCATGTACCGGTAATGTAGATATAAGTATCTCAGATATATCCGGGAAAATAGTCACTCAGATCAGCGCTTTTTTGTCCCAGGGGACGAATGAATTTGATATTTCCGGTATTAACCCAGGGATGTATATGCTGAAAGCTACCGGACAAAATTATAATTATTCCGCAAAACTGATAAGCCAAAGCATTTCGCGAAGCGAGGCAAGAATTGAATATGTTTCAAATGAAAAAGTTCAATTTATCAAGACAACAAAACAACCGAAAAGCACGAATTCAACGGTTGATATGCAATATACCCAGGGAGATCTCCTGCTTTATAAAAGCATATCAGGGCCCTACCGCACGATTGTTACTGATGTGCCCATAGCCAGTAAAACCGTAACTTTTCAGTTTGCCGGTTGCAGGGATGAGGAGAACCATACATACGCGACAGTGCGGATAGGTTCACAAACATGGATGGCGGAAAATCTGAATGTGGGAACCCTGACTATTGATACTTTTAATCAAAATGATAATGGTATAACCGAGAAATACTGTTATGAAAACAAAGTTTCAGATTGTGATATATATGGCGGGTTATACCAATGGGGTGAGATGATGAAATACGACACTACGCCCGGGATCCAGGGAATATGTCCATCGGGATGGCATATTCCGACGGATGCTGAATGGACAACGCTTATGACCGCGTTAGGCGGAGATAGTATTGCCGGGGGGAAGATGAAAGAAACAGGCTGGACTCACTGGGCACCACCCAATACCAGTGCCACCAATGAAAGCGGGTTTACTGCTCTTCCCGGCGGTTACAGGTATTACAGCGGCACCCTTTTCATGACAGACTATGCTACCTTTTGGTCATCTTCAGAAAGCCTTTCATCCAATGCATGGTACCGGCTTCTTCAGTTCAATTACGACTATGTGGTCCGCCGCGCCTATACTAAGACAAACGGGTATAGTGTCCGGTGTTTGAAAAATTGAAACCGGTAATTTTAATAAGGATTGAATTAAATGGTATGAACCCCAAGGCAGAGCCCTGGACCCGAATTCCGGGGCAAGCCCCGGTGAATTTACCAAGCACCTCATCCCCTGCACCCCTTCTCCTTAAGACTACTCTTTGTATACATCTTTTACATTTCCATTCTTTTCTGTTCTTTCTTTTGCTTGTCCAAAAGAAAGAACGAAAGAAAAAGACAGCCTCGTCTTTTTTGCGACCCACCTTCGGTTCGATTCCTAAGCCAGTCAAGCCGTTCGTCACGGTATACTACACAAAAATAATTTTTACCAAATAAATCCGTGCCTCACTTCTCTGCCTGGCTTTTAACGGAATCTTCACTGGGTGGGTCCCCGCAAAAAATCCGAAGGCCTTAAAACCGCATTGGAAAATTTTCGTAAAAAAAAACAAGAACACACGTCAGGAAAAATCCGGATCAGGCTGAGGTTTTCACAGCGAAGCCCGAAAACCCAAGCCCCGGATTTTTTAGCGTGTTCGCAGTTTTTTAGAAAATTTTCCAGAGCGGTGACTTTTCTTTCGGTTCCTTTCTTTTGGTAGTTGCAAAAGAAAGGAACTTATAAGAAATAATTTATTGAATAAAATATGTATAAAGAGTAGTCTTAAGGAGAAGGGGCCGGGGATTGAGGTAAAAAAATTACAGAGAGGCCGCAAGGACAGAGATATTATTTATCGGAAAGCAAACCCTCCAGTATCCAGGTTCTCATTTTTCCTTTACCTTTTATTTCCACTTCCCCGCGTTCTTTCATTTTGAACTTGCCGTCCAGCTTATGAAATACATTTTCAGTGATCTGTATCTCTCCGGCAATCCCGTGTGATTCCATATGGAATGCGGTATTTACCACATCTCCCCAGAGATCATAACTGAATTTTTTCTCCCCGATCACACCGGCTACTACCTTTCCGGTATCAATTCCTATCCTGACACGGATGTCGTACCCATCGGCCGTTTTATAACTGCGCATAAGGTCACGCGAATCAAGGGCAAAACGGGCAGTTCTTTCAATGCTGTCGGGCACCGGTTGCGGCAATCCGCAGACAGCCATATAGCAATCTCCAATCGTCTTGATCTTTTCCATCCCATGCTTGCCGGATAATTCATCCAGTTTTGTAAAGAAATCCGTCAACACACTGACCAGGTAGTCCGGTTCTTTGTTCTTTGAAAATGAGGTGAATTCCACGATATCAATAAAAACAACAGACGCATCCCTGAAAAGATCCGCTATCGGTTTTTCCTTATGTTTTAAGCGACGCGCAATTTTTTCAGGGAGCATATTCAGCAATAACCTTTCTGATTTCCGGCGTGACCTGTAAATTACAAAAAGGATAATGATAAGGCCTATCAATCCTCCTGCCAGGGCGATTCGCTGGATTTTAGCTTTTTCAAGGCTCACATTTTTGATCTGGATCTCCTTCTCCTTGAGATCCATTTCCCTCCTGGTTGACATGTTATTGATCAACTTTTCTTTATCGATAGTAAATACCGAATCTTTAAAGATCCTGTTTGAATCCAGATAATAATATGACATTTTGAAATCATTCAACTCACGGTAAGCATCCGAAAGCGACTTGGTCCATGATCTTACTTCATCCAATGCCGGGATTTGTTTCCCAAGCCGGTATGCTGTCAGGGAATAATCGATTGATTTTTGCAGGTAACTGTTTTTATTACCGGCAACTGGTAATGGATAGTGGATAATTGGCCCGGTTTTATCCATTGCAAGTTGATAAAATAATTTCCCGATTTCGCCATATGCATTCATCAGCGAAATATCTTCACCTGCATCCTTAGAGATCTCAATAGACCTGGTAAAATATTCAAATGCACGGTCATAGTCAGCCGTGATAAGATAGACATCTCCAATGTTAAGCAAGGTGATGGCAATTCCTCTTTTCTCCCCGAGCTCTTCATAAATCTTTAATGCCCTGGTATGAAAATCAAGGGCTTTTAGGAAATCCTGTTTACCATGATAGATCGTACCAATGTTACCGAGGTTTCGGGCTATCCTGATCCTTGACTTCAGCATTTCATTGATCGACAAGGCTTTCAGGTAATACTTCAGGGCTTGATCTTCTTCATTCTGCTCAGCATAGATGTTACCGATATTATTATATGATATCGCGATAAATTGTTTGTTATCAACCTGCTCTGAAATCTTCAATGCCCTGAAAAAATATTCAAGTGCTTTCGGATAGTCCGGAAATTCCCAATATCCGGTACCGGTGCATAAAAGAGACGAGATAATTCCGCTTGTATAAGTAAGTCGCTCCGCGAGCGCTAAGGCTTTCTCACCGAATTCAATGCTCTTTACGGGAGCAATTGAATGCCATTCAAAGGCTAATCGGTATAATAGGATCACTTTCCCGGTATCCTCCTGGTTATGCTGTTTTAATATATGTTCAAGTGAATCGATCAGCTCCTTGCCCTGTTTTTCAGCTTTGGCAGACACAGAGCTTAACAAAACCAGAAAAAGGCCAAATTGTACAATACGTATCAATTTCATTACACGCATAATATACGAATATTCTATTGTCCTCTAAGGGATAAAATATCGGTGGCCCGGTTAAAAGAATAAATGCAAATATATTGTTTGTAAATAACAAAAGCATAAATATAGAGAATAATTTTGATAAATAAAAAGAAAATCTTTTTGCACCTTTCTTTTTAATTTTTGATTCCAATCCCATTGATTCTGTTCTTGAGGTAACTTGAGGTAAATTGCCTTATAAACAAAGTTCCCCAAATTATGCCTGTTTTTGTTGATTTATTTCTACCAAAGTTATGTTATATTAATTTTATGGAAAAATCTTCACCGTGACCTGAATAATACCTTTTCTTTCGTCTCCTAATTAATATATACACAGTGTACATATAAAAAAAGCAGCCGAATGACTGCTTTTTGTTTTAGTCGGGGCGAGAAGACTTGAACTTCCGACCCCTTGCACCCCATGCAAGTGCGCTAGCCAACTGCGCCACGCCCCGAAAAACCTAAAGAATAAGCAAAAGTAACAAAATTTTTAATAGCTCACTTATTGCTATCTGATCATTTCCCTAAACTGAACTTCACACCGAAAGCCAGCCCTACATTATCTATTGAATGAGTCTCACGCAATACTTTATTCGGTTGATCAGCCGGCGTAAAGTCAGAACTGTTTATCGATTTTACAAAATCTCATTTCAACCTGACATTATTTCAAGCTTGCCATATCTATCACAAACCTGTACCTGACATCACCTTTTAACATTCGCTCATAGGCCTTATTGATGTAACTGATATTTATCACTTCCACATCGGAGACAATGTTATGCTCTGAACAATGATCGAGCATCTCCTGGGTTTCCCGGATCCCTCCGATCAGCGAACCTGCCAGGCTTTTTCGCCCCTCTATCAGGTTGAATGCGGCAATTTCAGAGGGGTTGGGTGGGGCGCCCACGCAGATATGCACACCATTGGTCTTCAGCAACCTTAAATACATATTATAATCATGCTCCGCCGAAACGGTATCGAGAATAAAATTAAAATAGCCTTTCATTGTTTTTATCCTGTCAGAGTTGGTGGTTAGAATAAAATTGTGGGCACCTAGCCTTTTCGCATCTGCTTCCTTTTTTTGTGACCTGCTAAGGATGGTCACTTCAGCACCAAAGGAAGCAGCTATCTTCACTGCCATATGCCCTAAGCCGCCCAGGCCTAAGATACCGATCTTGTCTCCTTTTCCCACTTTCCAGTGACGTAATGGCGAATAGGTGGTAATACCGGCACACAATAATGGTGCAACGGCTTCAAGGGAGAAGCGATCCGATATCCTGAGGACAAAGTCCTCATCCACTACGATCAGTTTTGAATAACCACCGTAAGTCGGTATCCGGCTCATTCTCTCATAAGAATTATAAGTGAGGACATTGCCATTGAGACAATACTGTTCGAGACCTTCTTTACAGTTCTCGCAGGTCCTGCAGGAATCGACCATACATCCTACTGCTGCGAGGGCACCCGGACTGAATCTTTTCACCTTATTGCCTGTTTTTGTCACACGTCCGACAATTTCATGCCCGGGCACCATTGGGAAGATTGAACCATGCCATTCATCCCGTGCCTGGTGGATATCCGAATGACAAACACCGCAATAAAGTATATCAAACTGAACATCATGGGGTCCCGGGTCCCTGCGTTCGAAATGAAAAGGAGCAAGGGGTGATCGGGCAGACTGAACTGCATATCCTTTGACTGGTATCATGATCTAAGGTTTTTGATCGAATAAACAATGACCAAAGATAGGTATTTATAAATAGCTGCAGAAAATAAGACAATACCACGGAACTTTAACCGAACAGAATCAATCACGGTTATGAACCTCAGGGAAATTCCGATTCCGATAGCTATCAAGACTATAGGGACTATAGGAATTGGACTCTAATCAATACTAATAGAAGGATGGGCATTCCAATGGTGTATATCCCCCACCACGGCTATGGGCAGCACCCGGTACGGAAAAACCGCCGCCACCGCCGCCACCGCCGAATAATGATAATTTATCGAATTCAAGGATCAGGCTGATTTCATGTGCTCCACCCATACCCTGCAATGCTCCTGAGATCTGCAAATCATAGCTGTACATAAATTTTATATTCATATCAGGGGCAAAGGAGTAACGATAACCGGCAAGAAGAGTTATAGCGCTTGACGGAATATCTTTCATGGTACTTTTATACCACGCACCCAGGTAAATGTTGTATTTTAAAAGATTTAACCCGGCTTGCAAAGCGTTCAGGTTAGATTGGTTCTGATAGATAATTCCAGGGTTGATCTTAAGTTCTTCGTCATTATTACTTCCATAATAACCTGACGAAGTGCCTCCCCCGGCAGAGATCACAAAATCTGCATGAGCCACGTATTTCCTTGGTAATGGAGCGGATCCCATGGATAAAAATGATTCATCCGGTTTAAAGATATGGTCTACTCCAAAACCAAGAGTTCCGGCAATGTTACCCGGTTCGTTGGAAAATTGCAGGATGCCTCCGGCACCGAAATCGGGGAAAACTTTTTTGCCCGCATCAGGCGGAACAAAAGAGGTCTGATAGATATTCCCGTATTGTGCACTGAGTGCATCCGTGAATACCAATTCATCATAATTGACACTCTTTTGCACTACGGCAGCTTTGATCCCCACCTGGCTCACAACATTCGCGGTTATAGGGATCCTGACGGATATGTTTAACCCAATGGAAAGGTCATGGATAAAGGCAATTCCCTGATTATCCGATTCCACCACCAGACCAAGTCCACCGGATCCGGGGAGTCTCCTGTCACCCAAATCTGCAGAGAAATAATAGGATTTAAAATCTACAGGAAGATTGGGCCATTGATCCCTGAATAAAAACCGGGCGCGTAAACCGGTATTTATCCCTGCATAAGCAGGGTTATAATATAACGGTGTACTGAACCACTGGGAGAAGTTTGGATCCTGGCCATGAACCGAAATAACCGCCAATAACATTCCAAAAATAACCGCGAAAAAATTCAGCTGTTTTTTCATCTGAGAGATATTTATGATTACCTTAATAATGTCACAGTTCCAAAAGTCTTGAATTCCCCCTTACCGATATCAGAACCTTGCCAGATAGTATCATCTATAAAAATAGCGCTGGCTTTCCACATATACACTCCCATAGGCATTAGTTGTCCATTGTATGTACCATCCCAGCCTTCTTCAGGTTTACCCTGTGAGTCTAATTTGATGGATTCCCAAACCAGGTGACCCCAATTGTCAAAGACCTGGATATGATATTCCTTGATATTTATTCCAACCGGTTTGAACAACCTTACGGCAAGGTTTGAATTCGATGGAGAAAATGCATTGGGTATGAATAACCCCCTGAAGAGCACCTCATATTTATAATATGTAGTGTCGGAACAGTTGAACTGGTTATTTGAGATGAGTTTTATAATATAGGTACCATCCTGTGAATAGGTGACGATCGGATTCTCATCTGTTGAGGTCTGGCCATTCCCGAAATCCCAGAAGTAAGCGCTCGCCCCTGTAGATAAATTGTCCATCAGAAGTTTGCCTGGCATACCTGTATAATTATCGGTAAATGTAAAGGAGCTTGTCGGGGTTACATTGACAGTCACTACCGTATCAGTGGTATCGATACATCCATTACGATCCCTGATCATAAACTTTACACTGTAAAGTCCAGTAGAGTCATATATGTGATTTGGATTTTGAAGAAGGGAAGAGTCGGTTTTTGATGTAGGATCCCCGAATCTCCAATACCAATATCCGAGTACTGTATCTCCGATGATGGATTTATCATAGAAATAGGTCGGGTTATCACTACAGGCAACGGAATTTGAGAATTTAGCCACCGGGATCCCGTATACTCTTGTTGTTTTGGTCAGGGAGTCCATACATCCATATTTATTCATTAGCACCAGTTTAACATCAAACAGGCCTGCAGAATCGTATTTATGTGTCGGATTCTTAAAGGTGGATGTATCATTTGGCGCAGAATAAGATTCACCGAAGTTCCAGTTCCATTTGCTCGTTTTTACTCCAAATGTTTTTGAGGTATCGCCGAACAGGGTGATCTGGTTAAGACAAACAGGTGGATTGGAAAAATAGGTCAAAGGTGTCGGATGGATCACAAGAGCCTGCGTATTGCTGTCAGCAATGGATGTTCCGCTGACTGTTGCATTGATTATCAGTCGTACAGGGAATGTTCCTCCATTAGGAAATGTGTGATGCAATACAGGATCATGAGCGAAGTATATGGTATCCGGTGTCCCGTCGCCCCATTTCCATTGCCACCTGTTGATCAGAGCGATGGGTAATGAACTATCTGAGAATGCGACCGGATAACGGGCACAAAGCAATGTATCGGGATGGACAAAAGCGGCCTGTATACATGGGATTCGTTGAACCCACATGGAAGTAGTATCGGAACATCCATGTGTGTTGGTCACCATTAATACTACTTTGTAGAATCCCACATTGACATAGAGATGGGATGCATCCCCGGGTCCCGGCGCATTGATAACGGTTGGGGCAGATCCGTCACCCCAGGTCCAGGTCCAACTGGCTATATTCCCGCTGCCGGCAATCGTAGTACTGTCGTGGAAGTATAAATTACTGTCACAGGGGACTCTGTTATAATGGAATACCGGTTGTGGAAGTGCATATACGATCACATCCTGAAGGAGACTGTCCACACAATTGTCAGCATCCCATGCTTTCATCATAACGACAAATGTTCCGGAATGAGAGAAGTCATGTATAACATTGTATCCATATACGATATTGCTGGGTCCTGATAACGGATCTCCGAAATTCCATTTTACTGAGTAAAGTGAGTCGCCGCGGGCCAGGTCAACAGGAGTGAAATGGGAGGTTTGTTTATAGCAGACCGTATCGGCATTAAACGTGAACAAAAAGCCGGGTTTGACAAAAACACTGTCAACAACCGTATCCTGGCAGCCAAAATTGTCTGTTACAATTTCCATCACCGCATAGGTCGTATCCGTGATGGTAAACACATGCGTAGGATTCACCCAAGGTGACGTTTGACCGGGTTCAAAAATCCATAAGTGACTAACAATTGCTGCCCCCATACCATGCGATTCATCCTGAAAATTCACTTGTCCTGCAGGACAGAAGAAATTGGTATAGGTGAAAGCTGCTACCGGGGTCGGCCGTGCAACAACCGGAATCGTAATAGAGTCCTTACACCCTTCAAGGTTTGTTACGGTTTCTGTGACAGGATATGTGCCAGATGCCTGGTAAGTATGATATGGATTTTGAATATTGGAGGTATCTCCATCACCGAAATTCCAGTGCCATCCAATAACAGTGCTCCCCGGAGCAATGGAAAGATCGGTAAACAGTGTGGAATCATGGACACACACAGAACCAAACTGGAACATTGCTACCGGTTTTGGATTCACCAGGACCCACATCGAAGTATCAGCCCCACAAGTATTGGTATTGGTAACATGTAACGAAACCAGGTAGTTACCTACACCGCTAAACATATGAGTAGGATCCTGGAGTGTCGAAGTGTTACTGTTGGAGGAAGGATCGCCGAAATTCCAGAGCCATGAAGTGATCGTTCCCACGTTTGCGACGGATTGATCTGTAAAAGTTGTGATATTCCCGGCACATGCCGTATCTGCAGTGAATGCGGCATTAGGCGCCTGGGCTATTGATACAGGTTTGGAAATAGTATCATGACAACCATTCGCATTAGTCACTGTCAGTTTTACCGTGAAATTACCAAAGGTGCTGAATGGATGGGTTGGATTCTGCATCCCGGAAGTATTCAGGTTTCCTGAACTGGGATCTCCGAAATCCCAGGACCAGTCAGCAAGGGGTGCACCACCGTTTGGCTGCGACAGGTCTGTAAACTGAACCGGCGTATGCTCGCAACGTACAGGGTCAAAATCGAAATTGGGTAACGGAGCCCATTGGACAACAACCGGATTGATTTTCGTGTTGGTACAACTATCTCCGGTATGCACCGTCAGGCTCACATTAAATGTTCCACCCTGAGTATATTTATGATATACATTAGGATTACCAGGCCAGAGAATATTCATGTTCGAACCGTCGCCAAAATCCCAGTACCAGCGTTTGATCGACCCGTAGGGTGCAGATGACAAGTCGGTAAAATGCACTGAATCAGTACCGGCACATGTCGGTGAGGACGCACTGAAATTCGCTGTAGGTGTCGGGATCACCAGTACCTGCCTGGTAGTATCCTTATGACATCCATGGTCTGTTGTGACAGTGAGTGTAACGTTGAAAGTACCCGGTTGTGCATATTGATAGGTCGGATTTGCATTGGGTGAGGTACTTCCGTCTCCAAATTGCCACAAATATGTTGTAATGGTACCACCTGTGGATGCATTTGTAAAAGTCGTCGGGTTGCCAAAACATACAGTATCGGCGGTAAAGCTGGCCACCGGCAATGCATCCACGCTGACGGTATAGGCGATTGTATCAGAGCAATTGCTCCCGTTTGTCACAATGAGTGTTACATCATAGGATGTGAGACCACCCATCCAGATATGAATCGGATTCTGTGCGGACGAATTATTCAGATTGCCCGAAGTAGGATCTCCGAAATCCCACCACCAGGTGATAATAGGGCCACCACCATTGGGTGCCGACCCATCCATGAACTGTGTGGGTAGTGAGGCACAGTTCGATGTCGGGAATGAAAAATTCGCAAGCGGTGAAGGAATACTGGTCAGTGTATGTTCAATATAGGCATGGCAGCTATCGCTTGTGTAAACAGTCAGACGGACAGTATGTATATTACCTCCCGCGTTGAAAACATGCGAGGTGTTTGCGCTGGCCGGCCATAATATTGTTTGATCACCTGACCCGTCACCGAAATGCCAAATCCATTTTGCAATGTGGCCTAGATAACCGCTAGGTGTCGTTGAGGTATTGGTATAAAAAACCGGGGCTCCTACACAATTCGGAGTGGTATAAGTGAATCCGGGGATGGGTAAAGGATTGACAAGAATCGCTTCTGTCGTATCTTTAATACAACCATTGGAATTGACAATTGTTAATGTGACATTGAATACACCCGCTTGAGTATAAGTATGAGGAGGATCGGGTAATGTGCCCGGTGGTGTTGAGTTGTCGCCAAAATTCCATGAATAGGAAACAATCCCGCCTGGTGAATTTGGAATGGAAATATCCGTGAACTGGGTGGGATTACCCAAACAAGCTGTATCAGCAGTGAATTTAGCTACGGGTAACTGATTAATATTGACTGTCTGGCTTACGGTACTGTCACAACCTGTGGCATTTGTCACAGTCATGTGCACTATGTAAGGTCCTGGACTCCCGTAAGTATGGGTCGGATTTGGAAGGGTTGAGGTATTGTTCGGTCCACCTGATCCCGGATCACCGAAGTCCCATAACCATGTAGTAATGAGCCCGCCTCCATTCGTTTGGGAGTTATCCTGGAACTGAACCGTTTGATCAGCACAAGTTGTGGGTAAGACTATGAAACTAGCGATCGGGGCAGGAACCAGGTTAACCGTCTTATCAATAAATGACGTACAGCTATCATTGGTCCACACTGTTAATCTTACAGTAAAGGTGTTTGAAGTTATTGGGAACAGGTGGGTAACATTTGGTGGATTTGGCATGATGATCGTTACTGGCGCGGTGCCATCGTTAAAATCCCATTGCCATTTGGCCAGATAACCCTGTGGTACTGACGACTGATCGGTAAAATGAACGAGCTTGCCTTCACATATCGGCGTATTCCAGGTGAAATTTGAAACCGGAAGAGGATTGACATGGATCGTATGCGATTTCGTACCGATGCAGCCGTGGATATCGGTTACTGTCAGGACAGTGGTAAAGGTTCCGGTAGTTGTATAAAGGTGTGAAGTGGTCACCGGATCCGGCACCGAAGGAGAGCCATCGCCGAAATACCAGTTCCAGGTAACGATGGAATCGATCATCGTTACGCCTGAATTCCCATTGAAATGTACCATCTGGTTCAAACAAGCGGTATCATAGGTGAAATCAACCGGCGGTAATCCGTGTATGAAAATCAAGTGGCTGATGGTGTCGTGACATGTATTGCCGTTGGTGACCAACAGGCTGACCTTATACCAGGCATTCCCGGTGTTAAAGGTATGAAGAGGATCAGGCAGTGGTGAGATATTATCACTAGCTGAACCAGGATCGCCAAAATTCCATAACCATGATGTTATATTGCCTCCGCCATTGGTTTGCGAATCATCCCAAAACTGAACTGCCTGGCCCTGACAATGAGTCGGTAATGCATGGAACAGGGCTATGGGATGCGGGAGACTGGTGATCGTTTGAACAATAAAAGCAGTGCAGCTATCACCGGTCCATACTGTTAAGCGAACGGTATGGTTTAAGGCAGAAGGATTGGCAAAAGTATGAATCACATTGGCAGAATTCGGTATCGTGATCGTGGTGTCCGGAGTACCGTCGTCAAAATGCCATCTCCATTTTGCTATATAACCGGTATATTGGGAGGGTACGTAGGATTGGTCGGTAAACTGAAGGGGCGAGCCCTGGCAGTTTGGAGTTGCCCATGTAAATCCCGGCACCGGTAAAGGATTAACTCTCACCGTATGGCTGGTATCATGCACACATCCGTGATGGTCAATCACGGTCAGAGTGACGATATATGTTCCAACATTCATATATAAATGGGAGGTGGCGATCGGATCGTTAACAATAGGACTACCATCACCAAAATACCATGACCAGGAAACGATTGAATCGACCTGGGTAATTCCCGAATTCGCATTAAAGTGAACAAGCTGATTCAAACAAGCTGTATCAAAAATAAAATCGACAGGTGGCGGACAATGAACCCAAACAGGTTTTATCATAGTATCCCTGCAATTATTGAAGTTCACGATGATCAACCGGACATTGTAATTCTTGTTGCAACCATTGTGAAAGATGTGCGTTGGATTCAATAATTGTGAAGTATTATCTGTCCCTGATAAAGGATCCCCAAAATCCCAGTACCTGGAAATGATATTCCCTCCGCCGTTTGCTGTAGAAGCATCGGTGAAATTAACGATCATATTCTCGCAGGCAATTGAGGCCTGGAAATTGGCAACCGGGTCAGGCATAACGATTACATTAGCGGAATAAGGATCCGTGAAACCATTATTATCTATGACTTTCAGTGTCACTGAAAACGTATCGACAGTCGCATATAAATGGCAGACATTGGGGTTATTGGGAAAATGGATAGTATCCTGAGGCGATCCATCTCCAAAGTCCCATATCCAGGTTTTGATAAATCCGAAAGGTGGAGACGGAACAGAGGAGAGATTGGTAAAGCATACCGAATCGCCGTCGCAAACCGGCGAATTTGAACTGAAGAAAGCTACAGGTATGGAAGGAACCAGAATGACTTTGGTGATTGCTCCTTTGCATCCCAAAGTATCGGTGACTGAACAGGTAACATTATAGGTGCCGGGAGCCGGGTAAATCCATATAGGGTCCCATCCATAGCCATAGTTACCATCTCCGAAATTCCATAAAATCATATTCCCGATAATGTTCATGTTCATTGATGCAGAATCAATATGAAAATGTACTTCGTTGTTCTGACCTCCGAAATTCCAGGTAAAGTTAACAAAAGGGGAGGCGTGGATCTCTACATCTTTTTTCAATGTATCCGGGCAACCGCTGGAATTTGTTGTTACCATGGTAATGGTGAAAGTGCCTGGAGCGCTGAACTTATGTGTCGGATTTTGCAGGACAGAGGTATTAAAAAATCCGGAACCGATGTCTCCGAAATTCCAGTAATAGGAAACGATGGGGGGCCCTCCGTTAAGGAGAGATTCGTCAGTAAATTTCACAGTATCTCCAAAACATTGTGAATCCTGTGTGAATGCAGAAAGAGGAGAAGGATCGAGCGAAACATTCTTAAAAGTAGTATCCACACATCCCAGGTTATTGGTAACCATTAACTGAACATGATAGGGGCCGAGACCAGGAAAGGTATGCGCCATGGAGGGAGTTGCAGGAGAATTGATGGTTACAGGAAATGTGCCGTCGCCGAAATTCCATTCCCATTTAACAATGTCCTTCCCTGCCGGAAAAATGGATTGGTCGGTAAAATAGACAGGATTCCCGAGGCAGGTGGGAGTTGAATAAGTAAACTTTGCAGTGGGTACGGATTGAGCTATTACGACCTGATGAGTTACGAAGCCCTTGCAATAGGGCTTATTGGTGATCTCCAGATAAACATTATAGGTTCCGGGAGCTGAAAAGATGTGCGTTGGAGTTATTGTGTTTTGTGGTGGATTTTCAGTAGGATCATTTATAATGTTACTGGTTCCTGAAGCGGGATCACCAAAATCCCAATAGTAGTGTATGATTTTAGTTACAGGGGGTGTAATTGGTGTTGTTGAGGCAGAGGCGTCGAACTGAACGGGCTGATAAGTGCAATTAGGAATGGTTTCAGTAAAAACCGCATGAGGAATGTACTGATCGGGATTAACATAAACGGCATCGTAAATAGTATCGGTATAGTTTAGTGAATTCTTGACTACCAGCATGACCGTATAAGTGATATTAAAAGGAGGAAGATACTGGTGTAGAGGATTTTGGAGATTGGAGGTACCCCCATCTCCGAATGTCCAATACCAATTGGTGATAGGCATGGCAACATCGAATACTGATGTATCGTGGAAAGTAATGATATCTCCGTAGCAGGAGGTGTTGGTGTAATAAAAATAGGCTATCAGCAGCGGTTGTATAGCGATACTTTTATTCACCGTTGTAGAACAAGGGACCGCAGGATTGGTCTCCTGCAGGGATATTGTTCCTGTTCCGACATTCCCCCAATTCACCGAAATCTGGCTTGTACCCGTACCGGAAGCAATGGTTCCGCCAGTAACTGTCCATGAATAGGTATGCCCGGGAATATTGGGCGTTGAATAGAGGACTAACTGTTGGTTGTTACTGACCACCTGAGCTCCGGTAATAACCGGTTGGGTATCCGCACATGGCGAAGCCAGAACACGGACTGCTGCTAATGCGAAAATGATGGCGATGCAGGTAAAATGGCGTATTACTCTTTGATACATATATGTGGATTTTTAATGAACCGATTCCTACCTAAACGTTTATACTTTTTATTCAATTAAATGTTACACATTTTCATCAGAATTGGGCGAATTTTCTATCCTAAACTGTTTACTTCACAAAATTAAGTAATATTTTGTTATAATCATCAAAAATATACCTAACAAAAAAGTTTTTAATAACCCAAAAACAATAAAATAGTTTGTTAATTCAATTAATCCATTTATTTTTGCATAAATTAATCACAATATTATGAAAAAAATCTTTATAATCCTAACATTTTTTTTACTAAGTGGTTTTTTTATCTTCCTGGGTTGTAAGACCAAAAGTTCTGTTCAACCTTGTGATAATAAAGGCAATATTTGCATAGAAAATAAATTGGATACTGTTTTGACAGTATTTATAACAGAATTGCACCAAACTTTGACGATTCATAAAGATTATATGCAATGCGTCGATCTGAACGGTGACCAGGCCTATACCATTAGTATTTCTTCTTTGAATTATCATTTGGACACTACTGTATTTATTAGCATTTGTGATAGAAAATCACTGATTGTTAAGCAATAATACTTTCCCTGCAACTTTTTATTTTAATCCTTGTCTTCTACTCAAATTTTATTTTGGAAAAATAATATACCAACCTTTTATTATTTCCTTCAAGAGCTACATTTTTTATGTCTTCATAACCATAGCAAAGGAAATAATTCCCATACCAATAAGCCATTCTGCTCTTTGTTTCCGAAAGAAGCTTATCATCGGGATAAGAGAGGTCGTATGAGGAAAAATCCAACTTTTCAACGACATTATCTCCATTGATGATTTTTGAGGCAATTTTTCCATCACTTAAATAGGTTAACACGACATTCCCGTCTGAGAAGTAGATATTCACTTTAGGACTCAGCTCAAATGTTATCAAATTGCGGATTTCCATGTTGTTATCCCATAACAGTTTACCGTCCTTATCAAATGTAGCAAGAATTGCGTTCGTGAACCGGTATCCGTCGAACACGGTATAGGAATTTGTAAACGGTTGTCCGTAAAAATCAAAATCTGTAAAATTTTCCGAATGATATTGCGGATGATAAACTTCAGAGAAGACGATGAATTTATCCTTCTCCCTGATGATGGGATGTAAAAGAAGTTTAAAATCAATCGAAAAATCTCTTAATTCCCGGTTTTTTTTTAGCGCTTTTTTCCGAAGCATAGCAATTTCTTTCTCATCAAGTAACGATTTTGCATTTTTTAATTCGAGGAAGTTAAAAAATTCAATTGTTTTTTGCTGGTTGGTCTCAACTTTACTATAAAAAAACCCGGTAGATTCTCCCTGTACTTTATTCGGGCTGGACTCACGCTTGCCTGATGAGGAGCTATAAGAACCAAAAAGAAGGATTTCATCCGGTTTTAAAGGGATAAATTCTACTTCCTGTAAATAACGGTCATCCGTAATAGTACTGATCAGGATTTCTGTCAGAAGATTCCCGGAAAAGTCATATTTAACCAGATAACATTCATTTCTGTTTTTTGGCAATTGCTTCTTAATGGTTGCCATTATCTGAAAGCTTGATGAATCAATAAAAAATGCTGACACCATGGACGCTATTTTTCCACTCAATGAAAAAGTTTTCGCAACACCGGACACTAAATCCGCCACCATCATCCGGGATGGTTCATCTTTTACATTCAAAGCAAAAAAGGCTTTTTGGCCCATTAAATCAAAATGGTCGGTCATGCTGTTTTCCGGAAACCGGCCAGTGTTTATTATGAAATTGGCTTTGGAAAGCAGCACCCGTGCAATCAAAAAGTTATATTCCCCCCCTTTTTCCTTTCCCGGTAATTGAAACAAGAGGGCAAGCGTATCGTGCTTTAATGAAAAGATCTTATATTCCAGTTCATTTAATACCGGAAGGCTTTTAACCCATAATTGCTGAAGATTTCTATCATACAGCGAAAAATACCATTTAGTCTTTAAATTATCAATCGTTTCAAGGCTCTTAAAAAACAGCAGGGCTCCTGATGCCCCGCAAGGGATTACCCTGTAGGTTTCATTGTCTGATTTGACTTTGAATTCTACCCTTAATGGCTTATCATCACTATATGATTGTGGTTTTACCTGGCCGGGTGATTTTGTCGTAAAAAATACAATCCCACTAATTAAAAAAAGTGTACTCCTTCTCATATAAGGTTGGTTCCTAAAAACAAAGATAGAGAAATTTATTATCACCTTTTGTACCATTATTGTAAAACCTGCCTTTATATTGCAGACACGTTTTTTATTTAATGGTTGCTTTAACGGTTGGTAATAAAAGAGGTTCTTCTGGGTTACATCATATTTTGATGTGATGGTAGAAAAAAAAATTTAACAGAAAAGCTGAAGATCTAACTAATTCTTTAACCACTATGAACACAAAGAAAATATTGATTGTGGACTTAGTGTAAAGCCTGCCTACCGGCAGGCAGGCGTTGTGATCTTTGTGGTTATTTATTTTAGTTGATACTTATTTTATCAGGATTTTACCGGTTAATTGCTTGTCCGGTGTTAACCCGTTTACCTGGATAAAATAGACCCCGGCGGGATTTGTTGATAGATCCAGGGTCATTGATTCCTGCTCCATGATCTTCTGATCCAACACTTTGCCCAAAAGAGAAAGAACCTTCACCTGGCAAGCCGGACAGGATTTCAGGATCAATGAAAATATCCCTTCATTTGGATTGGGATAGATGACGAATAAGGGTTTATGACCGGTTTTACTTATACTGGTTGAACCCACTTCAATATAATTATCTCTGATCCGGGTATTATATCCAATACTATTTGAAACCTCAAGTGTAACACTATAAATTCCCGTGGAATTATATTGAATGGGTGGTGGATTCTCTCCGGAAAATTCCCCCGGTATTCCCCCGGCGAAGGTCCAGTTCCAGGAAGCAGGAAACCCTTCAGAGGAATCGGTAAAAGCGACAAAATCCCCGGTATTGACGACAGTATCATCGGCTTCAAAATTTGCAACCGGAAGGTAGGAACAACCTTGTCCGGGTGAACCCCAAATGGAATCTCCATCCGCATTGACTGACTGGAATTCTATGGCATGTCTCCAGTTTGAACCATCTGCATTATCTGCATCCGGGTCACACAGTTCAAGCGAAGGACCGTTCCCATTGGCCAGGGGATCCCAGGGCGCAGAATTATCATAGAAAACCGAATCAATCGTAATATTATCTGCGTCTTTCAACCGGATCAATTCGCCGTTGTTGGATAGAGTTCCGGATGTCCATTGCAATGCTGTTACCCCGAATGTGAGCAACATGGCTGCAGCACTCTTTGCGACAAGTGTATAAGAATGTGGTTCAGCCACATAGGAATGAAAAGCATATTGAACTCCGTCGGAAAAATGGAAGTTTTCCATATCAACAGAAACCGTGTCATTATTATATAGTTCAATATACTCGAGGGAATCTGAACCATGTTCAGGAGGGTTGTAGCTTATCTCTGTGATCACGATCTTAACGTCAAGAGGAGTATTAACATGAATGTATTCCATCCGGCATTTTGATCGTGTCCCGTAGATATTTGTAGTGGTAAGGCATACATTATAAATCCCGGGATAATAATAATGAATTCCGGTAGGATTCTGAGCTACGGAACTCATGGGTATCCCCCCCACAAATGACCAATTCCAGGTTGCCGGGCAATACAGGGTGGAATCAAAAAAGTCAATGGAATCCCCTACCGTGATAGTGGTTTTGTCTGACCAGAATTCAGGATCCGGTGCGGAAGAGTCGCATGGCACTAATGATGCATCGGTATTGGTGATGATCACGACCTCTCTCCGCAATGCGGTGGTAGTATTTCCTCCAGCGGGCCAGATACCATCCGTATCGGTGGCAGATCCATAGATCGTATTGTCGGGGTTTCTCGACTCTATCCTGCGCACTCCATTAAGGTTATTGGCGCCAATTGGAATAACGGCAGGATAATCACCGACAGCGCTGGTCCCGGTTTGCATATAAATATCATTTATGGCTTCAGGAAGCTCCGGATAGGTACTCTGTGACGGGACTGCCTGCCGGATCATATATGCAAACAACGGATCTCCGGTGCCGCCGGTATTGTCAAACAAAAGGACATATTTCCCCCCGGCAGCAGCCAATGCGGAACCTTTCACAAATGCTCCGTCATCTGTTGTTGAAGAGGTTCTTGGAGTATTGGCAATATCCAATGCAGTAATTGTCTTGGTTCCGACAAAAACCGGTTGACCAGGCAAAGAATTGCCGCTTACTGCATACCCGATTCTCAAATTATGCACCTGGCCTGCATCAAAGCGCGAAGCATTCCCTGTGGGTTGAAAAAACAGCCAAAAAGGAGCGCTGCTCCCGGAAATACTTGTTGTAAAGACATTGATAAGACTCGCAGCCTGAAAAGACACACCTGTCCAAACATTGCCTGCTCCATAACTGGTGGCCGGATCAGAAACAAGGCCTATCCCTGCTTTCAGATCATAGGAAGTATTTGGTAAAAGACCGTCAATCCTTAGACATACAACAAACGGAGTACGGGCATTATTGGTCGTACCTGATGTTTTACTTCCCATATATTCCGGAACGACAAGCTCTGTCAGGGTTTGTGAAGAAACCGTCAGGAAAAGGAAAGAAAAAAAAACCGAAGAAAAGAAAATTTTTTTCATCTGCAGAAAATTTTCTCTTTATCGGTTTAATCATCAAAAGGTGATACCTTTTATTCAATTATTTTTTGATACTCAATAATTGATTCTCGATTCTCAATACTGGATACTCGATATTTGATGTGTGAGTGTGGGGATTGGGAACTGCTGACTGCCGACTGCGAACGCCGACTTTATTTGTCTTTCACTTCCTCAAAGTCGACGTCTGTCACTTCATCATTTGCCGAAGGACCTTTTGATTCGCCTGTTGAGGGGTCGGGACCTTGTTGGGGACCACTTTGGGGACCGTTTTGCGTATGCTTGTACATCTCTTCACTTGCAGATTGCCAGATTGAATTGAGACCGGCCATAGTCTTGTCAATTCCGGGAATATCTTTATTCTTATGAGCGAGTTTGAGTTCATCTAACGCTTTCTGGATGTTATCCCGTTTATCAGCCGGAATTTTATCCCCGTATTCTTTCAGTTGTTTTTCGGTTTGGAAAATCAATGAATCTGCAGTATTTAACTTATCGATCTCTTCCTTGAGCTTCTTGTCGGAATCGGCGAAAGCCTGTGCTTCCTCTTTCATGCGTTTGATATCCTTATCCGACAACCCGGAAGAAGCTTCGATCCGGATCTGTTGCGATTTACCGGTTGCCTTGTCTTTGGCAGTGACATGCAGGATTCCATTGGCATCGATATCAAAAGTAACCTCGATTTGAGGTATTCCTCTTTGGGCCGGTGGAATTCCATCAAGATGGAAACGTCCGATACTTTTATTCTGGTCGGCCAGCGGCCGTTCACCCTGCAGGACATGGATTTCTACAGTGGTTTGACTATCCGCAGCTGTTGAAAATACTTCTGATTTTTTTGTCGGTATCGTGGTATTGGCCTCGATCAGACGGGTCATAACACTCCCTAATGTTTCAATACCCAACGATAATGGTGTTACATCGAGTAAAAGAACATCCTTTACTTCACCGGTTAAGACACCGCCCTGAATTGCAGCGCCAACAGCTACTACTTCATCAGGATTGACACCTTTGGAAGGCTCCCTGCCGAATAAATCTTTTACCAGTTTCTGTACAGCCGGGATCCTTGTTGAACCGCCCACTAAAATGACTTCATCGATTTCAGAAGGTTTCAGACCTGCATCTTTTAGTGCGCTTTCACAAGGCCCGATAGTCGATTGCATCAGCTGATCGATCAATTGTTCAAATTTTGCCCTGGTCAGTTTCCTAACAAGATGCTTGGGAATTCCATCCACCGGCATGATATAAGGAAGATTGATTTCGGTCTCAACAGAACTGGACAACTCAATTTTAGCTTTTTCAGCGGCTTCCTTTAAACGCTGAAGCGCCATCGGATCCTTACGCAAGTCAATACCTTCATCTTTTAAAAACTCATCGGCGAGCCAATCGATGACCAAATGATCGAAGTCATCCCCACCTAAATGGGTATTTCCATTGGTGGATTTTACTTCAAAAACCCCTTCACCGAGTTCGAGGATAGAAATATCGAAAGTGCCTCCTCCGAGGTCGTATACTGCAACTTTGATATCTTTATGCTTTTTATCGAGGCCATATGCCAAAGCGGCAGCCGTAGGTTCATTGATGATCCTTTTCACTACCAGCCCGGCTATTTCACCTGCTTCTTTTGTTGCCTGTCGCTGAGAATCACTGAAATATGCTGGAACCGTTATAACGGCTTCCTTGATCTCCTGGCCAAGATAATCTTCTGCTGTTTTTCTCATTTTCTGCAGGATCATAGCAGAAATTTCCTGCGGGGAATATAATTTCCCGTTAATATTCACACGCGGCATATTATTATCGCCACGGTCAACCTTATAAGAAACCCGTTTAATTTCCTTTTGAACCTGGTCCCATGACTCTCCCATAAACCGTTTGATCGAGAAGACCGTATTTTTAGAGTTGGTGATAGCCTGGCGCTTGGCCGGATCACCGACTTTACGTTCCCCGTTATCGACAAAAGCTACAATGGAAGGAGTAGTCCGCCTTCCTTCACTGTTAGGAATTACGACAGGTTCATTCCCCTCCATAACCGCAACACATGAGTTAGTGGTTCCGAGATCTATTCCGATTATTTTACCCATTTCAATACTGATTTTTGTAGTGAGTACTATGTTAAAAGTTACTCACAGAAGTCAATCATTATGCCAAAATAAGAATCCTGTCATCTTTGTGACAAAAAGACAGCAATGAATGAAAGATTATGGAAGGTCAGAAGCCCAGGTTAAAAGTATTATGATTTGTTCTCAGGGAATCCAGCATGACGGGGCCAATAGTAAGGTGCCGGGGGTCTTCTTTGGTATTATCATAAATGCTTGAAAAGAGTCCGATACCATTGGTAATATCGGTGTATGACGGCCTTTCCTGGACAATCGTCATAGAAGGGGCTGTGACATTCATATAGGTATTAAGATCGTCGGATCCAACGGATAATATATAATCAATGGACGTGGCGTGTCGTGTTACGGTCGGGTCAACAGGAATCTTGCTTTTGAGTGCCGAATAGAGCCCGTCTCCCAGGTAATATGGCTGTAAATCTTTTCCACCGGTCAGATCGGGGGATACTTCATCGTTAAATACCTGCCAGTCCACATATTTAGCAATTTTAGCAGTGTCTTTACTGGTGTATTCCGTATAGTTGAAGCGTAACACCAGCTGATATCTCCGGCCATTTATTGAGGATAAGAATTCAAGCGGGATAGAGGTTTGAGGTAAAATGCTTGCTTTGCTTCCGCTCCTGGGAGTCTTGATCGTCATTCGGCTGATCAGGACTGTCCGGCCGGTAACCAATTTACCGGTTTTCGGTAGAGTGATGAATAATTTATAGGTGTAATTTTCATTCAACTTACCAATAGTACGATAAACCTTTTGGTAAGGATAATTAAAGATGAAACTCCCGGTATCTTTTTTGACGCGTGTAGTGTCGAACGAGTAAGTGTTTTTTGGGGTTGAGTCCCCCCCTGAAATATCCCATTCTTCCAGGCGGACATCAAGTTTATTGGGATAGTTGCTGGAATCGGGGATCCTCGCAAATTGTAAGGCATCACCCGGACCAAGAAAAGCTTTTGTGATCCGTAAGTAATGAATACTGTCATTTTGGTTCAACAACCCATATACGACGGTAATGTCCTTCCAATCTGCATTTACATTCAGTTTATTGGAACAGGAAACAAGGAATGCAAACATGAAAAGAAAATAGAAATATTTTTTGTTCATAGCAAATATGCTTACTTTTCTCTCAAGGTAACCCCTCTTCTGCCCTCCCCCTGGAAGGGAGGGTGACTTCGGTGGCTGGTAATAAGTTAAAAAGAAAGGACAAAAGTAAAGATTTTTTAAATAATATTGTAGATTTGTCATTAAATCCAAGAGCGAATGACACCATTAACCAGAAATATCCAGAAAGTCACCACACATGTTCTTCAGGAGATGAAGCTGCAGGGCGAGAAAATCGCCATGTTGACGGCCTATGATTATTCGTTTGCAAAGATCCTTGATGGTGCCGGCATAGATGTGATACTTGTCGGGGATTCCGCATCAAATGTAATGGCCGGGCATACTTCCACCCTGCCCATAACATTAAATGAAATGATCTATCATGCCTCATCCGTTGCCCGTGCAGTTAAGCGGGCACTGGTCATCGTGGATATGCCTTTTGGAACGTACCAGGGAAATTCCAAGGAGGCACTTTCTTCTGCCATCCGGATCATGAAGGAAAGTGGCGCTGATGCAGTGAAACTCGAAGGGGGAAAGGAAGTGCAGGAATCCATTGACCGTATCCTTTCAGCAGGGATCCCGATTATGGGTCACCTGGGATTGACACCACAGTCCATCCATAAATTCGGAACATATGTTGTCAGGGCTACAACAGATGCTGAAGCTACCAGGCTGATAGCGGATGCACATATTCTTAGCGATGCCGGGTGTTTCGGGATCGTCCTGGAAAAGATCCCTGCCAAGCTCGCGGCACAGGTTACAAAGGAAATCAAGATCCCGATTATCGGAATTGGTGCAGGACGGGAAGTTGACGGACAGGTACTTGTCCTTCACGATATGCTTGGCATTACCCAGGAGTTTTCTCCAAGGTTCCTTCGTCGCTATCATAATTTGTACGAAGAGATCAAAGGTTCGGTTTCAACTTATATCAATGATGTCAAATCGCTTGATTTCCCGAATGAACGGGAACAGTACTAATGAACATGTCAGCGATGGTGAATGAAATCCTTTATGAGGATAACCATCTTCTAATCATTAATAAAAAGCCCTCACAGATCATACAGGGCGATAAAACTGGGGATAAACCCTTAAGTGAACAGCTAAAAGACTTTATTAAAGAACGTGATCATAAACCGGGAAATGTTTTCCTTGGAGTGGTGCATCGTATTGATCGCCCGGTCAGCGGAATTGTGATCTTTGCGAAAACCGGCAAAGCGCTCACAAGGCTTAATAACATGCTTAAGAAAGGAGAAATCCATAAAACCTATTGGGTCGTGGTGAAAAACAAACCATACCCCGAAAAGGGCTGTCTGATCAATTTCCTGCGAAGAGATGAACAAAAAAATAAAGCCTTTGCTTACGATCATCCGGTCGCGAATACACAAAAAGCTGAACTTACTTATGAATTGATCGGTCAAAGCGATCAATATTTCCTTTTACAGGTACAATTAATTACAGGACGGCATCACCAGATCAGGGCACAATTGGCAAAAATCGGCTGTCCTGTCAAAGGTGATTTAAAATACGGGTTCGACAGGTCAAATCCCGATGGCTCGATACATCTTCATGCCAGGAGTGTTGAATTTATACACCCTGTCAAACAAGAGATGATCAAAGTTATTGCAAATCCGCCCTCAGAAACGTTATGGAATTTCTTTTTAGCCCAAATTCAACTTCTAAATTGATCCAAAACGATCCAGATGCCTTCTTCTCAGGAAATTTTTGGTCTTTCTTCTTTCCCCGGTTATAGTCGCGATACAACCTCCGATATGCAAAGTATTGTGTTTCCGGTGAACACGGTTAAAACTTCATTCTTTACTTCACACCAGATGAAACCCGGTCAGATTAACCCGGTTTACTTTATAAAATTCCAGCCCGATTGGATCCTGGTATTGTTCCTGTTATCTTTCGTTTTGCTGGCATGGATCCAGGTATCTTATTCCAAACGTCTCAAACAGATTCTTTTAGCTCCTTATTCTAAAAGGTTTTTGAACCAGATGATCAGGGATGGCAATGTTATAAAAGAAAGAATTTCTGTTGCACTTGTGATAGTGTATGCTATTGGGATATCCTTGTTCCTGTATCAGATTAACATTTTACTTTACCATCATACGATATATAATGTGACCGGGTTCCAACTCTATCTATTGATCATGGTGAGTTTACTTATTTACTGGCTTGTTAAAATCCTGCTGATCCGTTTCCTTGGAAAAATCTTTAAAACTTACCAGGCAACACATGAATATATTTTAAACATATTAATCCTGATCTTTGTTTCCGGAATTCTCCTTTTGCCATTATTGGTTTTGACCGTTTACCTGAAATCGGTTTTTCTACTGCATATTTGCATGATTTTCTTTATATTATTGTTTCTATTCAGATTCATCCGGGGCTTTATCATTGGAATTTCCCTTTCAAAATTTTCCTATGTGCTATTATTTGTGTATCTTTGCAGCCTTGAAATTCTACCTGTGATCATTTTGGCAAAGCTCATTCTGTCTTACTAAAGATTACAATACATAGAGATTAACCCCGGGATTGCACATCAAAAACATTCAAGTTTGAAAATAAAAAATATACTCATAACCCAGCCAAAGCCTGTAGAATTTGAAAAATCCCCTTATGGTGAACTCGCCAGGAAATTTAATGTAAGCATTGATTTCCATGAATTTATAAAAATTGAAGGGATCCAGGCTAAGGAATTCAGGAAAGACCGGATCAATATCCTGGATTATTCTGCTGTTATTTTTACATCCCGCAATGCCGTAGATCATTTTTTCAGGATATGCAAAGAAATGCGGGTTGAAGTTCCCGATTCCATGAAATATTTCAGCATCTCGGAATCTACTGCTTATTACCTTCAAAAATATGTCCAGTACCGCAAACGGAAAGTCTTCCACAGTAAGGAAAATTCTGCCAATCTGCTGGAGCTTGTGAAAAAGCATAAAGGTGAAAAGTTCCTTCTCCCCTGTTCGGATATTCACAAACTTGATATCCCTAAGATGCTGGAAGATAATAAAATCCCATATAAAAAAGCAGTCATATACAGGACTCTTGCAAGTGATCTGTCCCGCATCGATATCAGTCATTACGACATGTTCATCTTTTTCAGTCCTTCAGGAATTGCATCGCTGAAGAAGAATTTTCCCAAATTCAAGCAAAATAACACTGTCATCGGAGCATTTGGCCCGACAACTGCCAAAGCGGTGACCGATGCCGGTCTTCATCTGAATATTTCCGCTCCTTCCCAAGTTGCCCCGTCCATGACAATGGCTATTGAGCTGTACCTTCAGAATGAGATGAAGAAAAAGTAATATGAGGCAAACTTTCGGAAAAGATGAAAGGTTGCACAAAAAAATCCTTATAAAGAAGCTCTTTACCGAAGGAGCTTCATTTTATGTCTATCCTTTCCGGGTGACTGCCTTGCAAACCGATCTTTCTTCTGTTGCCCCAATCCAAATACTGATCAGCGTTCCCAAGCAAGTTATTAAAAATGCGGTTGATCGTAATCTCCTCAAACGCCGGATCCGTGAGGCTTACAGGAAGAATAAACAGATACAGTATAAGTCCCTGCTGGAAAAGCATGTAAAAATGCTCGTTTGTTTCACCTATACCGCAAAAACAATCCTGCCATATAGCGTTATTCAGGACAAAATAATTATACTTTTACAACGTTTAATGGAGGAAAATGAGAAAACTCCCGGGTAAACTTTTCATTCTTTTGATCCGGTTCTACCAGGCAGCTATTTCTCCTTACTTTATGCCTTCATGCAGATATACTCCTTCGTGTTCAGCGTACGGTATAGAGGCTATTCAGAAATACGGAGCATTGAAAGGAGGATGGCTGACCCTGAAAAGACTGGTCCGATGCAATCCCTGGGGTGGAAGCGGGTTTGATCCGGTTCCCTAGTCATTTATATAAACAACTGATAATTATAACAACATGAAAAAGGTTAGTGGAATATTAATAATACTTGTTTTTTTCTTCTCAGGATTTCGAATTACAATTGCTCAACCTCCTGTTAACAATAGTTTTGAGATCCTGAAGAATCTTGATATTTATGCAACTCTTATCAAAGAATTAAATGAGCATTATGTAGATGACATCAACCCGGGTGAATTGACGAAAACGGGGATTGATGCCATGCTGGAATCTCTGGATCCCTATACGAACTATATTCCCGAGTCGGAGATCGAAGATTATAAGTTCATCACAACCGGTGAATATGGGGGAATCGGTGCATTGATCCATCAACAGGGAGAATATGTCATCATCTCTGAGCCATATGAGGGATCACCTGCCCAAAAAGATGATATCCGGGCAGGAGACAAGATCGTTGAAATCAATGGTCAATCAGCAAAGGGTAAATCCTATTCTGATGTAAGTACTATTCTGAAGGGACAGGCCGGAACATCCCTTACCATAAAACTTCTGAGGGAAGGAGAAGATAAACCGGTCGAGAAGAGTATCACACGGGAAATAATCAAGGTTGACAACATTCCCTATTCCGGAATTGTCAATAAAAATATCGGTTATATCAAGCTTAACAGCTTTACGCAAAATGCCGGTCAGGAAGTGAAAAAGGCATTCCTGAAACTGAAGGAAGGCAATGATCTTCAAGGTGTGATCATAGATCTTCGCGGTAATGGAGGCGGTTTACTTGACGAAGCAGTTAATATTACCAATATTTTTATCGATAAAGGACAGGAAGTGGTCTCGACAAAAGGGAAAATGCCCGATAAAAACTTCACTCACCGTACCCAATCTCCCCCGGTGGATATGAATATTCCCCTGGCCATTTTAGTTGACAAGCAAAGCGCTTCTGCCAGTGAGATCCTTGCAGGTTCTGTCCAGGACCTTGACAGAGGTGTTATCATCGGTCAACGGACGTATGGTAAGGGATTGGTTCAGAATGTCATTCCGCTTAGTTTCAATGCACAGATGAAGGTCACTGTCGCCAAATATTATATCCCTTCGGGGCGTTGTATTCAGGCCATTGATTATTCGCATAAAAATAAAGAAGGATCCTTTTCACTGATCCCGGACTCGCTGATCCATGCATTTAAAACAAAGAACGGGCGGACGGTTTACGAAGGACGGGGTATAAAACCGGATGTTATCACCAGTCCCGTCAGTTACAGTAATATTGCAATGTCTTTATATACAAAATACCTGATCTTTGATTATGCTACCAAATTCAAGAGAGAACATCCAAGCATACCTCCGGCAGGTGAGTTTGAGATCACTGATTCGGTTTTCAGCGATTTTCAGAAGTTCATTGCAGGGAAAAATTATGAGTATTCAACGAAAAGTGAGCAGGCGTTGGAAGATCTTAAGAAAAATGCCCAGCAGGAACATTATTTTAACGCGATAAAGGCGGAATATGATGCCCTCAATGCTCAAATGATCAATGATAAAAAAGGAGATCTTAAGAAATTTAAAAATCAGATCGGGGATTTACTGAGGATCGAAATTGTTGGACGGTATTATTACCAGAAAGGGAAGGTGAAATCATCCCTGGAAAATGATTCGGACCTTGCCGAAGCCATAAAAACAATTAACGATCCTGCACTATATAAATCAATACTGGCAGGGACCTATAAGCAACAGACGGTACCACAAGAGGATAAAGAACCCGCCAATCAGGATAAAGACGATAATTAACCTATTCCCAAAATATGAATATGAAAAGAGTTTTCTTGTATTTTACACTTTTAATTTTCCTGGTTTCGTCGAAAGCAGATAAACCAGCGTACCGTATCTTCAATGCAAAAGGTAAAGCAGTTAAATATGCTACGTTATTGGAAGAGGCAAAAAAAAGCGATGTGATCTTTTTCGGTGAGATGCATGATAATCCGATCTGCCATTGGCTTGAACTCGAATTGGCCAAAGACCTTTTCCAGTTTAAACAACGAAAACTAGTCCTGGGAGCTGAGATGTTTGAAACAGACAATCAGTTGTTGCTAAAGGAGTATACCACAAAATTTATCCGGAAGAAAGATTTTGAAGGTGAGGCAAAGCTTTGGGGGAATTACAAGACCGATTATGCGCCGATAGTAGATTTTGCTCATGACAACGGTATTAAATTCATTGCTACGAATATCCCGCGCAGGTTTGCAGCCATCGTGAATCTTAAAGGTTTTGAAGGTCTGGATAGTATCTATGCGAATGAACGGGGATTGATTGCGCCTTTACCGATAAAATACAATCCGGAACTGGGTTGTTATAAAAATATGCTGGCAATGATGGGACCTGAAGCGGCTGCGAGCCACATGATGGATAATCTGCCGAAGGCACAGGCGATCAAAGATGCCACCATGGCATGGTTCATTTTTAAAAATTTACAGATCGGGCAGACTTTCCTTCATTATAATGGCAGCTATCACAGCGAAAATCATGAAGGTATCGTATGGTACCTGAACGAATACAATAAAAGAACGGCCACTCCAATAAAGATCATGACAATTTCAAGCGTTGAGCAATCTTCAATGGAGGAATTCTCAAAAGACAATTTGAATAAAGGTGACTTCATCATATGTATTCCCGATGATATGACGAAAACACAAGCGCCTTCCGCATCCGAAATGCCTTCCCTGAAAACCATGCCACCTCTTCCTGTAATGAAGGCAGACACAGCAAAGGCGGATTCCACATCGGATGATGATTCCGGCGGGGATGATGATGACGACTGACAGATGCCAGATAAAAACTGGTGAACTGGTGTCTGCCGCGATGGATGGTGAAGTGGCGAGTTAAAATTAAATAGCGAAATAGCGAAGTAGTGAAATAGCGAAATTTATTATTTTTCGCTATTTCGCTATTAATCCATGAGACACCGGACAGAGAAAGCATTACTCCTCAATGCCGGATAAAGTGAAACACTCGGATCAGCATCGTTCATCCCATGCGCCCAAGCCTTGTAAGCACCATACGAAGTCGATGACCAGAAGAATGTTGCAAAACCCTGGAAATCCCAGGTTTTGTTAAGGTGGCGAGTACCGGAAAGAAGAGCGTTGAAGCCTGAAAATCCTGAATATTTCAGTGGGCTTGCTGCAAAACCATTGTTGATGTAAGTTGCAAACAATGTATTCCAATCTGTTTCTGTGGGAACGTGCCATCCCGGTGGGCAAAGGCCCTGGGTGGAGACGACTTCGTCGTAATTCATGATCTCGTCCCATTGATAGACAGATGCTGGATGCTGGATACTGGATGCTGGATTGTGATATTTCTCGGCAATACAATTATCCCGCTGATCAAGATTTGAAGATATTTCTGTTCCGTAATTCAGGTCCTCTGCCATCCAGCATTGGCTGCCAATCTGTACAGTCTGATAAGTTTTACCATCTCTAATATCAGTAAATGGTTGGCCACAACTTGTCACGGGTGTCACGACTGTTACGATTGTCACGGACGCGCTGACAGAGCAGAGGGCAGCATTTGTATAAGTGTAATGTATAATGTGTGTACCAATACCTGATGTAGCAGGGTAAAAGATGCCGTTGGTTACACCTGGACCCGAATACGTTCCACCAAGCGGGATTCCTCCTTTTAATTTAAATGGTTGAGCATTGGTTGTGGTGATGGAATCGTTACAAAGGGTGTAAGTGACAACCGGCGAAGTTGCAACGTTCATTGTGATGATATTGGATGTTGCAGGGTTTCCAATGGGACAGACAATGTTTGATGTCAGGATGCATAAGATCTGGTCACCGGATGCCGGATTATAAGTGTATGTGGGTGAATTTGTCCCGGCATTGACACCATTGACCTTCCACTGGTAAAATGGTGTAGTGCCACCATTTATGGTGGCACTACTGTATGTTACCGATATCCCGGAACAGACCGGGTTTGCAGATGCGGTAATAGTAATACTGACAGGAAGATTCGGGTTGACGGTCATAGTGATCTGATTCGAGGTTGCAGGATTCCCGGTAGGACAGATTGCATCGGATGTAACCACACATGTAATAGGATCACCCGTCAGTGGAACATAGCTGTATGAATTGGTGCTGATCCCCACATTAATACCATTCACTTTCCACTGATAGAAAGGATTCGTTCCCCCGTTGATTGCACTTGCGAGAAATATTACAGATGTTCCCGAACAAACGGGATTTGCAGAGGCATTGATGGAAATGCTAACCTGAAGATTTGGATTGACGGTCATAGATACAGAATTAGAAGTAGCAGGGTTTCCACTGGCGCACATAGCATTTGAAGTCAGTATGCAAATGATCACATCTCCATTGACCGGAACATAGGAATAAACAGGATTATTGCCTCCCACAATAATTCCGTT
>CAIYUC010000152.1 GCA_903929315.1 uncultured Bacteroidales bacterium | reverse complement strand
CTGCTCAACTGTTGAATTGGCAGGCAGCATGGCCTGTACCATCATCATACCCTGATCTTCGTCCGGCAGATAGGCAGATGGCAGACGCAAAAACAATATCGGTTATATAATTTTCGATTTTCTCATCAAGGTATACTTCCCGTGTGACATTTCTCGCCCTGAGAACATCTTCAGTTTTAATTATTGTATTGGTGGTAAATATTTCATTTGATATATTTTGCCTGATGATCAGTTTTTCTTCTTTTTTATCAGGGTAGCCGATTACCACTTTGAGCATAAAACGGTCAACCTGCGCTTCAGGCAATGGATAGGTACCTTCATGTTCAATAGGGTTCTCCGTGGCAAGAACCAAAAAAGGCTCCGGTAATAAAAATGTTTCATCCCCAATCGTCACTTGTCGTTCCTGCATGGCTTCCAGCAATGCGCTCTGAACTTTTGCCGGAGAACGGTTAATTTCATCTGCAAGAATGAAATTTGCGAAGATCGGACCTTTTCTTACCTTGAATTCTTCTTTTTTCTGGCTGTATATCAATGTTCCTATAAGGTCTGCAGGTAACAGATCAGGTGTGAACTGAATACGGCTGAATTTTGCATCAATAATATGGGCAAGAGATTTTATGGCCAGGGTCTTGGCTAAACCCGGAACCCCTTCAAGCAGGATATGGCCATTGGATAGCAATCCGATCAATAATCTCTCAATCATATGTTTTTGCCCAATAATGACTTTGTGCATCTCCATGGTAACCATATCGACAAAAGCGCTTTCTTTCTGGATACGGTCATTCAAAGCATTGATATCCGTTTCTATCATAGTTGTTGATTTTTTGAGGGTGCAAATTTATACAATTTAAAAAAACCAAGAAAAGAGAATTAATGTTAATATTTGTTAACCCGCGTTCTATTTTCCCGGTCCACGTGAAGCCTGGCTATTCTGGTGTACTTGGATCAATCTGATTAATAATAAGTTCATTAATCATTGTTCTTTCTCTGGTTTTTTAGTATCCATCTTATTTTATAGGGTGTAAACCCGATGCGTTTTTTAAACAGGGTTATCCCCCTTGAATTGCCAAGAAATGTATCATACATAATAATCTCCTTGTCTCCATCTGAAATCAGCTTACATATTGTTTTTACCAGGAGCAGGTACATTATACCGTCAGATAAATATTCAGCATGTCCCAATAGTCGGGAAATAATCCAAACCTGTCCGATACATTTCATCCAAACGTAAGCCACCAGTTGACCTTCCTTAAAAACCCCGTAATACTGGTTAAGCTTATCGGAAGGATAACCTGGGATTTTTTCCATATAAGAATTGGACATGGGTTTGCCTTGTCTCGTCGGAGCAGATGTATTGATTATATAAATATCATCAATGTATTGGTTTGGGTTTATCTGGGCGAAGGTATACGATCTTTTTTCGGCTACACGGCAGTAATATGATGCAGAGTTTTTCCCACGGATTAATGCCAAATAGTCTTCTACAAGTAATGGGAGTTTTAGTAAAGCCACCCCATGAGTCTTATTCTTTATAATTTTAAAAAAAGGATGCCGCTTATTGAAATAGCGATATGCATTTTCTCCTTCAAGAGTTGATCCATCAAGAAAAAGATCAGCTTTTTGACTTCCTGTAAAAAGTTTTATTGTTTGTTTTAATTTAAAATCAATCCTTCCTTTCATATAACAAAATCGCTCCTCTACTCTATTTTATTAACCGGCACTATTCATGATGATAGGATTCATTGTTCAGGATGGTCAATGCCCGGTAAAGCTGTTCTGAAAAGAAAAGCCTGACCATTTGATGGGAAAAGGTCATCTTTGAAAGGGATAGCATAAAATCAGCCCTGGTTTTCAGGGAATCATCGAACCCAAAAGGTCCACCGGTTACAAAAACCAGGGTTTTTATGCTGGAGTTAAATTTTGCTCTCAGAAAATCAGCAAATTCGATAGACCTCAATTCTTTCCCTTTCTCATCAAGAAGAACAACAAAATCGGATGGAGCAAGATAATGCATTACTTTTTCCGCTTCTTTTCCTTTTGTAATATTTACGTTCATTTGGGAAGAAGATTTGGCTGCCGGGATTTGGATACTTTCGAATGGTACTAAACGTTTTATGCGGGTTTCATATTCTTCAATCCCTTGCTTCAGGTAATCAGTATCTGTTTTCCTGATTGAGATCTTTTTAATTTTCATAGTAAAGAGTACGTTTTTATCCCGAATCGGAACAGGTTTGCGAATTTTTAGCTTCTGTTCCTTTCGGGATAACTGCATCTAAAAAAAATTGCTTCGCATTTTCATTAAGCTGCTGTATATTAACCGGATATAGAAAAGTTCAGGATATCAGGCTGAAAGATTCGAAACTTTACTATCCGCTTTATACCCGGCAGGCGAAGTTAATAACTTAATACTTTGTTTTTTATTTTAAAAGTGGAATAATGATCCTCTTTTTGTAAGTTTGCACTGTTGCATAACCTGGTTTCTAAAATTAATATCCATGAGAAATTCGATTTTATTTCTTGTTTTTTCAATGCCTGTCTTTTTCCTTTTCCCGTCTTTTGTAACCACCGATGGGCCGGAAGAAACAGACAAGCAGATAATTACTGCCATTTCGGCAGGAAATGCGGAAAACTTATCGAAATATTTCAACTCAATGGTAGATTGCGGAATAATGGGAAATGAGGATACCTATAGTAAAGCACAGGCAACAAGAATCATCCAGGATTTCTTTGATAAATATCCTATAAAGTCGCTTAAAATAACAAAACAAGGAACATCTACCGATGGTTCCCGGTTTTCAATCGGGGAACTTGTTGCGGGAGGGAAAATGTTCCGGCTTTTTTACCTGCTGAAGAAAATTTCCGGCAGTTATGTAATTCAACTATTTCAAATTCAGGAAGAGCATTGAAAGATCTGCTATGAATCTTGACGAAATTATAGATAATGCGATAAAAGAAGACCTTGGAGACGGGGATCACACATCATTGGCTATTTTCCCCCCAGATGTCCAGGGCAAGGCAATTTTACTCATTAAAGAGCGCGGTAAATTAGCAGGAGTGCCCGTTGCGGAAAAAATATTCCAAAAAACAGATCCGCTGTTAAAAGTGAATATCTTCAAACAGGATGGTGAAGAAATCAAACCTGGTGATATTGCGTTTGAAGTTAAAGGTAGCATCATCTCTATTTTGTCGGTCGAAAGGATTGTTCTCAATTTTATGCAGAGGTTAAGTGGTATTGCAACAACAACATCAGAGTTCATTTCGCAAGTGAAGGGATTGAACACGAAAATTCTGGATACGAGAAAAACGACGCCCAATCTCAGGGAATTGGAAAAATATGCGGTTCGGATCGGAGGCGGAATAAATCACCGGATGGGTCTTTACGACATGATCATGATAAAAGATAACCACATCGATTTTGCAGGAGGTGTCGAACAAGCCATTCATTATGTAAATAAATACATGCATGACAATAACATGCATTTAAAGGTTGAAATAGAGGTCAGGAATTTTGAGGAGCTGCTGGCTGTAATAAATGACGGGAAAGTAGACCGGATCATGCTGGATAACTTTTCTGTTGAAGATTTGAGTGCGGCAGTGAAGTTGATCAAGGGGAGGTTTGAGACTGAAGCATCGGGCGGGATAAAATTGCAAAATATCAGGAAATACGCGGAAACCGGTGTTGATTATATATCAATAGGTTCAATTACGCATAACTTCAGGAGTCTTGATATGAGTTTAAAAGCAAGAAGGAAATCGATTTGGGATGAAGACTAACAAGGAACTGGAATTGTAATACTGATGTGGGAAAAATTTTTACGATGGCGAATCATTTCCTGGTCAATCAGGATCTCAAAAAAAATCATACTTCCCGGATTTGATGGCCTTCCGTTATATGATGTCGCCAGGTTTTTCATTAAAGGTCTTTATGAAGGTGATTTAACTTCAAGGGCATCATCCGTCTCTTTTAATTTTTTTCTTGCAATTTTCCCTTCCCTGCTGTTCCTTTTTACAATCATTCCTTTTATCCCGATTGAACATTTTCAGCAAACACTCCTGGATTTAATCCGTGATCTTGTACCCGAGTCTGCTTTCAATACGGTTCAAAGCACAGTTGAGGATATTATTATCAGGCCCCATGGGGGGTTATTATCAATTGGATTTATCTTAACCCTTTACTTTTCCACGAATGGCATTAACAGCCTTATAGATGCGTTTAACAGCACATATCACACGCTTGAGACACGTTCCTGGATAAAACAGCGTTTGATTTCAACAATCCTTGTATTAATAATTTCAATTGTGCTGATCATTTCCATCGGTCTGATGACTTTCGGTACAGTATTACTGTCACTGGTCTTACCAAAGCAGTTATGGACCAGTACGATTTATGCGGGTTTTATCTGGTTCCTGAAATGGTTGGTGATACTACTGACATTGTTTTTCACAATATCTTTTGTATATTATCTGGCCCCCGCAAAGAAGCGGCATTTCAGGTTCATTTCTGCAGGTTCTTCCCTTGCAACGATCCTGATGATCCTGACGACATTGGGGTTCAATTATTACGTTGATAATTTCGCGAAGTATAATGTTCTTTATGGCTCTATCGGAACATTAATGATTGTTTTGCTCTGGATTTATTTTAATTCGTTTAGCCTGCTCATAGGATTTGAATTGAATGCAAGCATCTATAATGCTAAAAAAGGAAAAAGTGATCCCGGTATGGTTAAATAACTTTGAAAAGCTTTTCTTCCTCAAGGATGTAAAAGGATCTTCAAATTCCGGGGAAAAAACAACTCCCTCTAAAAGATAAAAGAGATACCTTTGTATGAATGTTGACTATAAGAACCGGCTGTATCATCTCTTATTTTCCTGGTATAAAAGAATATCAACTTTTTTTCGTTAGTTCCAGAACATTCTTTTGTTATGTTTGGTTATCTTAAGAGCACTTTTAAAGATTCCGTCATCTATGGGCTTGGAGGTGTGGCTGTAAAACTTTCAGGACTCATTTTAATACCATTATACACGAAATATTTTTCTGTAAGTGAATATGGATTATTAGGATTTCTTGAAGCAACCTCTATTATAATCATCGCTGTTTTCGGATTATCGTTACATCAGGCATTCTTTGTTTGGTATTGGGACCCTCACTATGCTGATAAACAAAAAAGTTTATTTTTTACCACGTTATCAAGTTTGGGATGTATTGTCACTTTTTTGCTTCTTATCACGATTCTTTTCTCAAAACCTTTAAGTAGCCTGATCTTTGAAAATTCAAAATATCATCGTTTGCTGATATTTATGGTTGCTGCATCCGGCCTTCAAATCCTTATCAACATGCCGGCTCAGCTTTTACGACTTCAGCAAAAAGCTGTACTGTATACGATAGCCACAATCCTGATGCTTCTTATAAATCTTGCCTTCATTGTAGTTTTCATCATTGTCTTTAAATACGGCATTGAAGCGATATATATTTCGCAGACAATTGGCGGTATCATCTACCTGCTTTTTTTAAGCCCCTTTATTATCAAAAATTTGTCGCGGAGATTCGACCGGGACATATTATTAAAAATGTTGATTTTTGTTTTCCCCCTGATTATTTCATCGATTGCGGCATTGATAATTTCAGTATCCGACAGGTACATCCTCCGGTTTGTTTCCGGTTATAAGAACCTCGGTCTCTATTCTTTTGGGGCCAAACTTGCAAATACTGTCAATGTTTTATTGCTTGGACCTATTCAACTGGCAATTTATCCAATCCTGGTCAAGATATTCAACACGGACAAAAAAGAAAGGTTTTATTCAAAGGTCATGACATA
Source organism: uncultured Bacteroidales bacterium (assembly GCA_903929315.1). Lineage (GTDB taxonomy): Bacteria > Bacteroidota > Bacteroidia > Bacteroidales > FEN-979 > CAIYUC01. The sequence continues at coordinate 89,857 of CAIYUC010000152.1, read as the reverse complement.
TTTATGTTTTTTCCTTTTAATCTTCATTCTTTTCATTTCGTTTTTCAGCCAGGAAATTGTCAAAATTTTAGCCCGGAACATGGAATATTGGGAATCTTTTAAAATTATCCCTGTTTTATCTTTTGCTGCCGTGTTTATTATGATGAAAGACCTGGCAAGCTTTCATCTTCAACTTACCGGAAAAACAAAATTATTGAGTGTAATTATTGTTTCTGTTTCCTTATTGAACATCCTGTTAAATCTTCTTTTAATCCCATTATTTAATTACATAGGCGCTGCATTTTCTTTTCTAATCTCACAAATAATCTATTTTTTGTTATTGCATTATTTTGCCAACAAGCAATATGTTATCGGATATGAATACAGGAAAATTCTATTAATGGTTTTTCTGTCCGCTTTTTTGATTTTCCTGTCTTTCATATTTTCGCATTCAACATTGATTATTCGTATTGCCGGGAAAATATTGTTATTATTGGTTTTTCCTGTTTCCCTATATTTTTCAAATTTCTTTGAAAAAGTTGAATTACAAAGGATATCTGACATCTGGAGAGATTGGAAAAATCCGGGGAAATGGGGAACCAATTTAAAAAGATTAATAAAGTAACACAACAGAATAATGAACATAAATAAACGGAGTAACTCGGAAATCCGTTAAAGAGTAGGGAAAAATTAAAAAAATAAAAACACTATGAAAAAATTTTATATTTTATTAATTGCATTATTTACAATAAATGATGTAATGAATGCACAAATTTTAACTGATAGCTTATTACTCTACTACCCATTCAACGGTAATGCACTTGATTCCAGTGGACATGGCTTTGATGGCACTGTTTATGGTGCAACTTTAACTTCAGATAGATTTGGAAACCCCAACAGTGCTTATAGTTTCAATGGAACAAATTCATACATTGAAATACCAAACAACACTAAATTAAAACCAAATTTCCCAATTACTATTTCTTTTTGGACATTAATCTATAATTATAATGGTGGTTATCCTGCATTTTTAACTACTGATTATTTGGATTATTATTATACCGGGTGTTTTTTTAGTATTTCAGCTGACAGTACCATGGATATTCAATTTGGAAATGGAGGTTTAGCCGGAAGTCTTAGTTCAAGAAACTCAAAAATAGGCACGACAAAAATACATCCAAACACCTGGTATCAAATAATAGGTGTTTTCAGGGGACCTTCGGATATGGATATTTATATAAATTGTAAAAATGATAATGGTACATACGAAGGTTCAGCAATTACTTTAGCATACAGTAATAATTCAGGTAATATTGGGAGAGTCACAGCTTCATCTTCTGATCCTCCAAATTATTTAAATGGCAAGATTGATGAATTAAGATTTTGGAATAGAGCATTAACTCAAAAGGATATTGATAATTATAATTTATGTAACACTATCCTTTGTGGTACGCCAATAAATGTATCCATCAATGGACTTAATGCTTCATATAAAACAAATGATACTTGTCTGACATTAACAGGAACACCACAAGGTGGAATATTTTACGGAACCGGAGTTTATGATGGGAAATTTTGTCCAAATGCCCTTAATGCCGGCACATATAATTTAGCTTATGTTTATAAAGACATTAATGGTTGTTCGGGCGTAACTTGTCAAAGCGTTAATATAATAAATGCAAATGGAGTAAATGAAAAACCAGACAATAAAACAGATGTATCTATTTACCCAAATCCTGCAAACACAAAATTGACAATAGAAATCCCACAAACAATAAGACAAACTACTATTATAATTTGCAATATAAACGGGCAGAAGCTTATAAAAAAACAAAGTACAGAAAACAAAACAGAGATTAATATTAGTAACTTGACAAACGGAGTATATTTTGTGAAACTTATAACTGACAAGACAGTTGAAGTGAGAGAAATAATAAAAGAATAAAGCCCAGTTTCAAACAAGTTGCTTATTCAATGCGGAGTTTGGTGGGTTAGATGTCAAAGATCAAAATTGTAATCTATTGATATTATTATAACTAAACGCAACACTAGTGGGAAAAAATCTATAATGAAAATTATAAAAAACCGACTGATAATTGGTCAGACAATCACGGGTATGAACCTCAAGACAAGCTCTGGACTCTTTTTAGGAGTAACTTCCGGGGAATATAACCTTGAGATCCCGGTTCAATTCGTGATCGTGATCCCCGCCTGTGTCGGGCAGGAATTCGACTTACAATTTTTTTTACCCTTTGTTTAAAAAAGTTGAAACTCATTGATTTAATGTTCAATAAAACTGTTGATGTTATTAAAAAAAGTGATTGGCAATATAATTAATAAACTTTTTCAGCCGTCGAGGTTAGAGGAATACAGTTCACTCCTCGACTTTGCTATAAGTAATGGATACCTGTTAACGTCACTGGCAGATTGGTATGAAAACAAGTTTTATCCGGGAAGAAAAGTCATCGTTCTTCGGCATGACGTTGATTTCAACCCGGAAGGAGCCTATAAAATGTTCCTGATTGAAAAGGAGAGGAATATCAAATCGACATATTATTTTCGCTGGTCAACTGCCCGCGAGAAGATCATCAGGGCAATTTCTTCCGTTGGTTTTGAAGTATCACTGCATTATGAAACACTGGCTACTTATTGCAGGAAATACAAGATTTATCAAGCCGGACTGGTATCGGAGGAAGTGATCAAAGATTGTCGTTCTATTTTATCAAAGGAAGTAATGGACTTTGAATTCAAGTTTGGAAAAATAAGAACATTAAGCTCACATGGTGAAATATGGAATATGAAGGTCGGAATTCCAAATCATATTTTAATTGATACCCGTTTTTATAAGGAACTAGGAATATATTTTGAAACATATGATCAAAACGTTCTGTCAAAATTTGACAAATACATTTCTGATAGTTCAATCAAGACAAATCATGAGTGGCAATATGGTCTAACCCCCACGGAAGCCATTAATAACCAGATAAAATGTATTTGTTTACTTACTCATCCGCATCATTGGGATTATGGTCTAATGCAGAACATTAAAATGTTGTTAATCGCATTAAGGATTAAACTTCAAAATATTGAAACCCACATTTATTGTAAAAAATCAAACAATTTCAATTGATTACAAACAAAGTAAAGCAGAAATAATAAAAACATTAATAAATATAAATTCATTGTGTTTAAATAATTTGTGTAACAATATAAAAGTCATGGGTTCTTTTAGCAAATACATAATAAATAAATTAGAATATTTAAATGCACAATTAATTCGTATTATGTGTTCATTTTTTTTAAAACATCCTAAATCCATAGATAAAACTCAAGTAAAAAGAATTTTAATTATCAGTTACTTGGGAATTGGCAATAGTATAATTTTTATGCCTTTTATTAAGAATTTAATACATTTCTATAGGGAGACGGAAATAACCATTTTTGTAAATAATGGATTATTAGCGGAGATTATAAACAAGAATTTCGATACACTTGATGTTGTCATCGCTCAACCAGATAAAATGAAGTTAATTGAAAGATGGAATTTTTTTTACCAACAACGGAAAAAGCATTACGATTTGTTCATCTGTAACTTTTTAGGAATCAAAAAAAATATGGTCTTACTTGCTTTGTTTTGTGGCATTAAATATAGAATAGGCCATGTATTTAAAGGAATTAAAGGGAAAGGTAAATTTGATTTCCTTTTTAATTTTCCAATTCCTATTGAGAAGAAACATGAACTCAAATTTAATCTGGATCTATTAGCTCCTTTACAAATAAAACCGATTTATACAGAGCCTATTTTCAAGATTAATGATTATGATTTTGATGTGGCGGTTAATTTTCTCAAACAGTATAAAATTAATTTTAAATTTGTATTACAGGTTTATTCTTCACAAGGCCCTCATAAAAGTTGGAGACAATATAAAGACTTAGCAGAAAGGATTGCTCAAGATTATGATGCTATTTTTATATTGGTAGGATCTGCTAATGAATTTGATTATATAGAAAATATATTTGCTAACTCAAAAGTTAATTATGTTAATATTGCTGGTAAATATTCACTTTTTGAAACTGCTGCAATTATTGAGAAAAGTCATTTATATATAGGAAATGATAGTGGGCTTAGCCATATATCAGCTTGTAGAGGCCAAAAAACAATTTCAATATTTGGCATGAGTGATCCTCAAAGAGTACAACAAATTGGCAAACAAGTCTATATTATCAGAAAAAACCTTCAATGTTCTCCATGTGATACTCTAATTAGCCAAAATTATAAAACATGCCCTCATAAAAATTGTTTGGTGACCATTACCCCTGAAAATGTTATGAAATTAATAAATGAGCTAATCAAGAAATAATGAATTGTATTCTGTGTAATTCTGATAAGCATAAACAGTTATTTATAAAAAATAACGCTCGCTATGTTAAATGCAAAAATTGTGGAATGATTTTTCAGGATCCCATGCCTCTCCCCTCTAAATTAAATAATTATTACAAAGATGGCGAGTCATATTGGACTGATAATAGGCATACAATTGTTAATAACCTTGAGAATCTTTTCAAAGCAGGGGACTTTTATATTGAAATAATTAAAAAACACATTTCTATAGATAAAAAAACGAAAGTATTAGATTTCGGATGTGGAACAGCCACTTTTCTTTATAGGATTAAACCATTTGTAAATGAGGTAAGAGGTATTGACTTATCTGAATGGTCTGCAATGTTTGCTAAGGATAACTTCGATATTGAGGTAGATACAAGAAAACTGGAAGAAATCACAAATTATAATGCTTATTTCGATTTCATAACTATGTGGCAAACTTTGGAACACATATCTAGTCCTGTTGAAACAATAGAATGTCTAAAACAGTTTCTCAAACCTAGAGGGTACTTGATAATTGGGGTGCCAAATATTAAATCTTTTTTTGCAAAAGTATTAGGAAAGTATTGGAGTCATTTCAACGCTGATGAGCATGTATTACTTTTTAATACTAAAACACTTGCAATGTTTATGGATAAAATGAATTTTGACGTTGTAAAAACTTATAAATTAGCATATTCTTTCGATACCGAATTAGAAAACATTGTTAATTTTTCCATTTTATTTACTAATAGACTGATAAAACGTATTGTATTTAAACTGAATTTGCATTTAAATTTTGGGCCATTTCAAATGAACAAATGGAAAAAAAATCCTCATTTAGTTGAATTACCTATGGGTGGAACAAAAGATTCTTTAATTATGATATGCCGACAGAGATGAGATAATATATTCTAATTCAACCGATAGAGTATATTGGATTGGTTTTTGTCGATATTGTAAAATTACCCCTTTCAGGGGGATCTCCAATCCTAACTTTTTTTCTAAAAATTTATTTTGAATGGATGTGAATTATTATAAATTTTCTAATCAATACCCTAGTATCCAAAATAATTTTCAAGTAATACAATCCTGATTCGAAATCGTTCACCATAATAATAAAATTAAGGTTATTGCTGTTCCCTTCTATTTTCCTTGATATAATTATTGATCCTTGTGTATTCGTTATTAGTAGTGTTCCTGATTCATGAAATTCAATACTTCCTTTTACATAAATATGGTCTGTAGCCGGATTTGGATATATTTCTAAAAGATTATTTGTAAATTCACTGATGCCATTGGGTTGAATAAAGATAGAATCGCAAGATGTTTCATTTTTACAAACATTCCCTGACGTAAGACAAATATAATACCTGCCAAAATTGTTGAAATAATGGATAGGATTCTGCAAATCTGAAAAGAAATCATCACCAAAACTCCAGTACCAGAATATAGGCATATAAGTCGAATCATGAAAGCTTACGGAATGATCATTAATTTCATACGTAAAATGAGGATTTGGTGGCTGACAATTAAATACAGTATCGCAATACTGATCAATACCACATGGATCCGTGACTGTGAGACAAGCATAGAATTTTCCCATATGGTCGTATGCATGAACAGGATTTTTGAGGTTCGAAAAGTAACCATCACCAAAATCCCATAACCAGGAGGTTGCACGGATTGATTGATCTGCGAATACAACTGTTATCCCTTGTATATTATAAGTAAAATTTGCCGATGGTTTTGTGCTTATTCCTACTGTATATAATTCTGTGACATCTTCTTGAGTGAGGGCTCGGTTCCAAAAGGCAATGTCATCCATTTTTCCATGAAGGTAATAATAAGATGGTGGCCACACATTATATGAACGGTCTTTTCTTCCTATACTTCCAGGATTATTACTATATCCAATAGCTGATCCAAATCCATCATATGTTCCATTATCATTTACACCATTTAAATAAAGATCCATATTTGTGGGACCTTTAAACACTGCAACAACATGGTACCATTGAGCCGGATTGATAGTTGAGATTCCTGTTTTAACCCTAATATGTTGATCACTTATTCCATTGGGTGAACCACCCCCATCGCCATATGAAATTATAAAAGAAGAGGCATTGTTATTCGGGTTAATACCGACGAAACATCCTGTGTAAATATCTTCAAAATAATCAGATGTGAATGCTGAATAATAATGATTCAAGTCGGAAAACATAATCCAAAATGCAACAGAAAAAGGTAATTGGGGCTTCAATAAGGGATTAAGCGGTAAATCAATATAATCAGTATTTCCATGAAAGTAATAGGCAGAATTAGGATTGCCAAACCGATCGGTAGTGAGAGTAGCTCCAATTACGATCCCGTTAAAGCCATTGCCACTAGAATCATTCGCGTTTCCATTAAATGGATAATACAATACTAAACTATCACAAAGATTTTGGGCTGATAAATCCAATATAAAAACGGAAGAAATTACCAAACTTAAACTAATAATAATATTTTTCATATATAAAAAGTTTAAAGGTGTTAAAATCCTGTGAGCTTTATATTTAAGGCAATTATGTATAAGGATCGATTTTTTTGGCTTTTGTGAAAATACCACTTTTAGGGGTTTTTTCAATTCCTTCTTTTAAAAATTTATTTTTTACGGATGTTATCTTAAGTACAAGATAATAGACAATACTGCGTTTTTGAAAGAAATACCATTCCAGATTGAAACCATTTGATTTACTAAGGTTCAAATACACTTCTACTATCTCATCAAATAATACTTTCTCGGGATGGTTTGTTGAATAAAAGGATTTCCTACGTGCAAGTTGTACTTTGTTAAATAAATAGGGATATTTTTTTAATGCAATATCATTACTCTCAGGAATGACATTCAATATTAAAATAGCTGAATCCATCGCTATGCGAAAGATGTCAGGAAACAAATCAAAATGTTCGCAATAATCACCATAATTTGACATGGGATTATCAACAACTATCAATCCGTATTTTCTTATTGTATTTTTTATCTCCCGGAAGGAATCGGTAATCTTCACTTCTGCCATGGGCAAATTTCGCTTTAATGCTCTTTCATATTTTGGTTCAATCTCCCACATGTCTAAAGTTGATACTTGAAAAGCATAATCCTTTGTATGAAAATCACCAGAACCTCCAAAGACTTCAAGCGCATTCAAATCGTGCAACCTAACATTTCTCTTCTTTAATTCTCTCAAGACTTTTTGCATAGGACTCAATCGTAATTTTCTATGAATTGTCTGCAGAAGATTGTTAATAAATACATTGAACATATTTTTACCTCCTTACTTTTTAATGTGGCTTTTCACCTGACAATTCAGGATTTAATGTGCAAATTACGAAAAATATCATATCTCTAACTCAACCAATAGAGTTATATAAATTCTTTAGGTTTTGTCCGAAATTTTCCAAATTATACACATTTAAAACATTTCTTCTCCCGTTATCTCCAAATTGCTTACACAATTCTTGATTCCCATATAACTCTTTTATCTTTTCTGCTAAATCAATCGGATTATCACTTTCAAAAACAAGACCACATTTTCCTTCCTCCACGATCTTTTGCTGGGGTTCACAATCTGACACTAACAACGGTTTCGCAAAAAGCATATATTGGAAAATCTTATTTGCCACTCCTGATTCATGTTGGCGATTCTTAAAAATTGGTGACAGGCATAAATTACTGATGTTAATATATGAAGGGAGTAATGAAATATCTTTCCATGGAAAATATGTTATATGATATTTTATATAAGGATCATTAAGAAAATGATAAAATTTATTTGTATCTGCTTTATCCACAGGTCCGATTAATAATAATCTTATATTGAAATTTTCACCGAGAAGCATTTTTAAAGCTATAAAGCAAGTAAATATCCCTCTTCTTTCACTTATCCCTCCAAAATAAAAAAGGATAAATTCATCATCCTTTTTACTGAAAATTTTATTATCAACAGGATACTTTAGTAAATCTTCTATGTCAGGAACGTTGGGGTATATCACTATGTTATCAAAATGCAGAAATGAATATTGCGTTAAAAGAGATCGTTTAAAGTTATCACTTAAAACTATTATTCTTGATGCATAAGATAAATATTCTTTCTCTTTCTTTTTCCAAAGCCATGGCCGGGCAATATATTTCATCAGGGGATGTGTAGCCCAATTATAGGACATAACAGCGTCCGGATAATTCTCGTGCAAATCAAGAACAATAGGTATTTGCCGGCTTTTGTCAGCAATCCATGCCGATTTAGACATGTATAAATCATGAACATGTAAAACTTCTATGCCATTTTGCTCAATAAACCAATTAATTTTCCTTGACCATATCCATTCATATAAAGGAAGGATATTCATTAATCCATATAATTTATTCTTCAGCGTTTTGTTTAATTTAAACCTGAAAATCTGCAAATCCTTATAATTTTCATAAGATTCCTGTTTGCCAAAATTGATACAGAGCACAAATACCTTATGTCCGGTTTCAGATAAGCATTTTGCCTCATTCAGAACCCGGATATCATTTTTTATTTCACTGTCAAGTATTATACCTATTCTCATCATTATATTTGTTTTGATAGAAAATTTACATAAGATTCAATTTAAAAGGGGTTCGTTTTATCAGTTTGAAGAGTATATCACTTAACAAACTTACATAATAATTACGAATTCATTCCGTATCACATAAAATTGGCCAAATCTTATTTTGATGTGATAGGGTGATGTGCATAAAGATACGATATTTTTTTGCATTCTGAATGAAAAGATCAAAGAAGATAATATAATTCTCTATTTTTGTAGGAACTTCATATGAACGTAAATATCAAATTATGTACCACAGATCTCCCCTGGTTCAGCCATTTAAGATATTATTCCTGTTTTATTTTCTATCGTTCATAATATGTATATCCAGCTTTGCAACAAAAAGCTCAAAGATCATATTTGATAGCATTTCGGAAAGGTTGAGAATAGACAATTTTAATAAAAAGGCTTTTCTGATAAGGGATTCATCCGTTAAACTGTCCAATGAATATTGCCAGGAAGCATTAGTGCGATCAAAACTTTTACACTATAAAAAAGGAGAAGTTGAGGCTTATATAAATATTGGCAATTGTTTCATGAATCAAAAAAATTACTTATCAGTACTGGATTGTTTTTTTTCGGCCCAAAAAATAGCGGATAACTATGGATTATTATCCTTAGAATCTTATGCTTATAAAAAAATCGGAAATACATATAATATTCTCAAACGTTATGAACAAGCGAAGATTTATTACACTAAAGGAATCAATAGTGCAATCATTGCCAAAGACACATTTAACATTTGTGATAATTATATTGGTTTGGGGAGGAATGCTAACGACAAAGCAGATCATGATCACGCCTCCATTTATTACAATCATACTCTTTTTATCCTGAAAACATATCATGATCCAACATTAACGTCAAAAGTCTACAGAGCACTTGGTGATCTGTATTTGTCATTAAAAGATTACACAAAAGCAAAAAGTTATTATCAGGAAGTTTTAGAAAACAATACGCAATTTTCAATGAACTATGCTAATAATTCAGGTGAAGTGCTCACTTTACTTGCCTACATTTATCAAATCAACAAAGATTTTCGCATGTCGTTAAAATATAATAAGCTGGCTTTATACTGGAGAAAAGAGCATAAACAGGAGGATCAATATATCAGCTCTTTATTAAACACCGGTAATTCTTTTCTTGATCTGAAAGAATATGATTCTGCCTTTTACTATGTAAACAAAGGACTTGTCCTTGCAGATAAACATAACCTTCACAGGTTGAAAGAATACGGTTATAAGAACCTTTACAGTTATTATCTTGATAAGAATAACTGGAAATCAGCCTTGCATTATTATATGTTATTCTCCGAAGCTAAGGATAGTGTATTTGCTGAAAATAACAGGTTTAACGTTTCATTATTTGAAACTAATCAAATCATTTCAGAGATGGAAAAGAAGAATGAAATCCTGAAAAACGAGAATGATATTCAGAAACTCAATATCCGGATCAAAACCATTCAGATCTTAGTTTTACTTGTTTTCGTCATCCTTTCCTTTCTTATCATTACCCTGATATACAGGTTGTACATCAAGAATAAAAGATCAAAACTAGAGCTTAAAGTCATCAACCTGCACCTTGACCAGGAAATCGAAGATCGAAAGAAAATTGAAGAGCAATTGCGGGAAAGTGAAAGTCTGCACCGGTTCCTGACGGAAAATTCCATGGATGTGATCTGCAGGACAGGCAAAGATCTGCAATTAAGCTATATTTCTCCCTCCTGCCGGAATTTATATGGTTTTAACCCTTCCGAAATGCTTGCCATTAAAAATCAGGCTGATATTATACATCCCGATTTTCATAAAATGTTAAAAAGTGAGTTCGATGAAATGATCCAATACAAGGAACCAACAAAATTCACTTACAGGACACTTTGTGCAGATGGTACTTATTTCTGGGCAGAGAGTCATGTCAATCCTATTTTTGACGAATCTACCGGTGAATTAAAGGAATTGATTTCTATAATACGTGATGTCTCTCACCGTATTGATCAGGAGGAAGCATTGTTTGAGAGCGCAAAACAAAAAGAACTCCTGATCCGTGAGATCCATCACCGGGCAAAGAATAATTTTGCAATTCTGATAAGTTTAATGAATCTCCAGATGGAGAAAACATCCGACAAAGAACTTCACAGTTGTCTCGATGACCTTCAATTCCGGGTTCGCACCATGGCTCTTGTACATGATCAACTTTACCGCTCAAAAAATATTATTACCTTGTCTTTCAGTGAGTATCTTATTAACTTATCAAATGTGATTTCCAAAGCATTCCAAAAGGATGGTATTGTTTTACACACGGATATTGAAGAGTGTTATTTTGATATAGAAACTGCTTTACCCCTTGGATTGATTGTGAATGAGCTATTGACGAATGCCTTTAAATATGCATTTATCAATAAAGCGCAGGGAAATATATGGGTTGAATTCAGGTCGGTTCTTGAAGAAGAGGCGGACCCGGAACTTGAAGATATTTACTGGATCCTCACTGTAAGGGATGATGGCGTTGGATTACCTGTTACCTTTGATCTGAACAATGCTTCTACCTTAGGTATGCAAATTATCACCGTTCTGACCGGACAGCTTCAATCCAGGCTTAAAATAGATCGTAATGGCGGGGCATCCTTCAACATTCTTTTACCAAATCAGGATCAGGAATAGATTTACTTTTTTGCAAAAAAGGTTTAAACATGCCAAAACAAGTTAATTCAATAGTGTTTATTGGGGCAGGTACAATTGGCACGGCATTGGGGAACGTTTTAGCGGGAAAAACCAATATCAATGTAATCCTGCACTCCATTGAAAAAGAAATTGTTGATGCCATCAATACTACCGGGGTAAATGTCAAGTATTTCCCGATGAACCATCTGAATCCCAATCTGAAAGCTACTTATGATGACCATATTTTTGAATCCTCCGACATCATATTTTTAGCAATCCCTTCTGTTATTCTTATCGATTATGTAAATAGCATAAAATCTTATATTAACCCCAAGGCAGTTCTTATAAATCTTGCTAAAGGCTTTGGCCGGGGAAATAATACAATTGTTCAATGCATGAAACAGGATTTTCCGAATCCCGTTTGTTCCTTAAAAGGCCCTACATTTGCAAGGGAAATCATAAACCATCTTCCCTCTGCATTCACGGTCGGATACTATGATGAAACAGTATCGGATCAGGTATCAAAGCTTTTTACCGGCACAACGATTTATCTTGATTATTCCGATGATATCGTTGGAGTTGAAATCCTCAGTATCCTGAAAAACATGTATGCCATTGTAATCGGAATTATTGATGCACATTTCAATTCCCCTAACCTGCGTTCCCTGATCCTCACAAAAGCATTTTCGGAAATGCGTGATATATTGCTTCAATTAGGTGGGAAGGAAGAAACGATGTTCAAATATTGTGGAATTGGTGATTTTACCCACACGGCTTTAAATGACCTGAGCCGGAACCGGACTTTAGGATTATTGATCGGAAAAGGATTTTTTACTGAGCATGTTTCTCATGAATTGGTTTTGGAAGGAAAAAATGCAGTGAATATCATTTACCAGGAGTTACTAAGTAATTCATTGAAGGAAAACAAATTCCCCCTCCTGGCCGAGCTCTATAAAGTGCTTAATAACAGGTACCAGATATCAAATTTTATTAACGCAATTTTACAATCTTAATATCAGGGTTTTTTTAGGATTAAGAGCCGATTTTTTGTATTTTTGCAAAACTTACCCGGGGTTGTACGGATTTGACAGCAAGGAAGTGGAATTGTAAGCATGCCGAGCGTTGTGAACAGGTCTCGTAAAACGCCAATTCACATAGCCAATAAATGGCGATAATTATTCTTACAGATTGGCTGCTTAATTTTAGAAATTAAGTTCCAATTGTCTCCTGGGAAACCTCTCTCAACGGTGTCCCGGATGAGGCATCGCAAAAGTTGAGATGGTTCCGTCAGTGTCCCGATGCCGGAATGAGAAAATAGGGAATAAGGATTTAATCGGTTTGCTTTTAACCAGTTAAATCCCGACAAGAAATAGAAAGCTAAGCATGTAGAAAGCCATTTTGCTGCTTGTTTGGACGAGGGTTCGACTCCCTCCAACTCCACAAAGAAGAAAAGTCTGCAGTCATTGCAGACTTTTTTTTATAAAGCCATAATATTATATTTTATGTTGAGCTATCATTTGGAATTCTTACTTTTATTAGGGTAAGTATTTTAGTGTCAGTTTCCTGAGCATTTTACTATTTTGCTATTTGATTAAAACAAAGGCATAGAATAGTGCCGTATATCCTCCGCCATAATTTTATTATCACAGAGAATGACCAATCTTTCAACTACATTCCTGAGTTCTCTGATATTTCCTGTCCATCGGATGGTTTTTAATTCTTCCAACGCCTCTTTCGTGATATTCATTTTTGCTTTCCCCTGATTGGTACAGAATTCGTCAATAAAATAGTTCACCAATAAAGGAAGGTCTTCCAATCGTTTGTTTAATGGCGGCACATCAATGATAATGACACTGAGCCGGTGATAGAGATCTTCACGAAATGTTCTCTTTTCAATTTCTTCTTTCAGATTTTTATTTGTTGCAGCGATGACACGCACATCGACAGGGATCTCTTTTTCACCTCCCACCCGTGTGATCTTATTTTCCTGAAGGGTTCGTAATACTTTTGCCTGGGCGGAAAGGCTCATATCGGCAATTTCATCAAGAAAGATGGTACCACCTGAGGCAAGCTCAAAATCACCTTTACGCTGTTTTATGGCAGAAGTGAAGGAACCTTTTTCATGCCCAAAGAGATTACTCTCGATCAGTTCCGAAGGGATGGCAGCACAGTTCACCTCGATAAACGGCCCATTTGCCCGTTGGCTGAACTCATGCAACCAATGCGCTACCAGTTCCTTGCCAGTTCCGTTTTCCCCGGTTATTAATACCCGGGCATCGGTGGAGGCTACTTTTTTCATTAACTCTTTCACATGGAGTATGGCTTCTGATTCGCCAACGATATCATGTGTCCCCCTTATCTTCCGTTTCAATATTTTTGTCTCATCCAGTAAACTTGCTCTTTCCATAGCATTGCGGATGGTAACCAGCAACCGGTTCAAATCAAGTGGCTTGGAAATAAAATCATAAGCGCCTTTTTTAATGGCTTCCACCGCAGTTTCAATGGTTCCATGGCCCGAAATCATGATGATTGGAGCATCGGTGATCTTCATCATGTTTTCAAGAACTTCAATGCCATCCATTTTCGGCATTTTTATATCACACAGTATGACATCATATTTTGTAGCATTTACCAGTTTTAATCCTTCAATACCATCAGGAGCCGTGTCCACTGTGTATTTCTCATATTCCAATATTTCCAGTAAGATGTTACGGATGCTTCTTTCATCGTCGATAACCAAAATCTTAGCCATTTTACCTTCTTATTCGACCCAAAGATAGGAAAATTTTCGTTAATTTTGTTTCAGCTCCTATGCGTACTTTCCGTAAAATATTACCTTCTATCATCCTGATTTTCGTTACAGGAATCGACTTCAATACTGAAGCTCAAGCTCCTGTGGTCATCGGATCAAATCAAAGTCAATTTCTGAAATATCCATGGGCAGGCGGATTGAATTCCTGCCAATTCGGACAAATTGATATCAATCTTGATGGCATACCAGACCTGGTCATCTTTGACCGGCATGGAAACCGGATATTGCCATTTATAAACAAAGGAACCCCTGGCATTCCTGATTATGAATTTCATCCGGAATTGGCTTCTTTATTTCCGGATCTCCACGACTGGGTTATATTTGCAGACTACAATCGTGACAGCAAACAGGATATCTTTACCTATTCTTTAGGAGGAATTCGTGTATTCAGGAACGTTTCTACTTCAAGTCTTAAATTCCAGCTTGTCACAAATCTTCTTCAATCTTTTTATTACACGGGTTATGTTGGGATTCTTGTCACGAATGTCGATTATCCTGCTATTGTGGATATTGACAATGATGGTGACCTTGATTTACTGACTTTTTTTGGACTTGGCTCCTATATTGAATATCACAAGAATCTTTCAATGGAAAAATATGGAAATTGCGACAGCCTTGATTACATACTTACTGATAAATGCTGGGGTGATATCAGGGAGAGTGAGGGTTCAAACAGTTTGACACTTGATATCACTTGTCCTTATAAATCCTCACCACTCCCATGCACCTCCTGCAGCGAAGAAACTTCCAAGCATACCGGGTCGACTTTCCTGGTTACTGATCTTAATGGCGATGGAGTAAAAGACCTCATTCTCGGGGACGTTGATTTCCCTGACCTTATCTCCCTGATCAATGGCGGCACACCGGATTCGGCACATATGATAAGCCAGGATACTCTTTTCCCGTCCTATTCAAAACCTGTAAACCTATTCTCTTTTCCCGCTATGGGCTTTCTGGACCTCGATAATGACGGAATAAAAGATTTGGTAGTATCCCCATTTGACCCGGGTTTCACGGTAGCAGAGAACTATAAAAGCGTATGGTTCTATAAAAATACAGGATCTGATTCCATTCCTAATTTTCAATTCGTCACGGATCGATTTTTCCAGGATGAAATGATCGATGTTGGCTCCAATGCCTTCCCGGTACTTTATGATATAGACGGCGACGGGTTACCTGATCTTTTTGTTGGAGATTACGGATATTATGATTCATCCTATTATTATCAGGGAGTATTGCATTCTGTTTATACGGCTAAAATTTCCTATTATAAGAATACCGGGGCCCTGTTCAATCCCCAATTTACATTAATTACAGATGATTTTGCAGGTCTTTCAACTCTTCATTTGACGGGAATTTATCCGACTTTCGGTGATATAGACGGAGATGGTGATGTTGATATGATCATTGGAAATTCCGATGGTACGCTTATCTATTTTGAAAACATTGCCGGTCCGGGGCAAAATCCTGTTTTTGCTCCACCACAGTATAAATATCAGAATATTGATGTTGGTGATTTTTCCACGCCACAACTCTTCGACCTGGATAATGACGGCCAGCTTGACCTGATTGTCGGAGAACAGAAAGGGAACCTTAACTATTACCATAATGACGGGCCACAAAACAATCCCGTTTTCAGTCTTACAACAGACAGCCTTGGAAAGATCAATGTTACCGATTATAACCTTTATTATGACGGATACAGCACGCCTTGCTTTTTCAGGGATAAATCAAATAAGATCAAACTTATTGCAGGTTCACAACAGGGAACAATATTCTATTTCACAGGTATCGAAAATAATATCGATGGGAAGTTTAATCCATCCGATTCGCTGTTCACCCTTATCAATAATTCTCCTTTCAATATCCAGTGCGGATGGCGGACTGGAGCCTGTATCGGGAAACTAAGCGATCCGACATATCTCGATCTGATCGTTGGGAATTGGTCAGGTGGGTTAAATTATTTCAGCCATAATTCGATTCCGCCTGTTGTCAGGTCACTTGATGATACAAAGCCAGACCTCACAGCCTACCCGAACCCTGCCGACAAGGAGGTTTTTCTCAAAATCGGAGGAATCCAAAATTTTTCAAACCTGACAATAATTCTTGTCAACTCTTTAGGACAAAATGTTTTTGAGAAAAATATCCTTCATGATAGCAGGATTTCTATTCCGACAGGATCGTTGTCTTCCGGATTGTATATTCTTCATGTTTATTTCTCCATCAATCCTTCTTCTTTCAGTTATTCCTCGACTAAAGTTGTAATCCGGCATTAATTCAGGTTTTCAAAGCCTTCCTTGAATCAAAAATTCACTCTATAGAAAAAGTTATTAACAAAGTGGAGAAATGTGGAGGAATGTGGGAGAAAATTATCTAAATTTACCCCATTGAATCTTCATCTCTTAATCCATGGCAAGTCTGATCGGCGAATTTGAATGCAAAGTTGATGAAAAAAACAGAATAATTCTTCCGGCAGGGTTGAAAAAAATGATATCCCTGGAAGCGCTGGATCGGTTTATGATCAACCGTGGTTTTAAAAATTATCTGGCTTTGTATCCCATGGATAAGTGGAATGTGATGAATGATAAGATCAGGAATTTAAACCTTTTTGTAGAGAAAAACAGGATTTTCGTCCGATACTTTTACCGTGGAGCCACGGAGTTGACACTTGACAGGAGCAACCGGTTATTACTTCCAAAAAGTTTAACTGAACATGCAAAGATTGAAAAAGAAGTGGTCCTGCTGGGAATGATTGATCATATTGAAATCTGGTCGAAACAGGCTTACGGAGAGTTTATCACAAATGAACCGGAAGATTTCGCAAGGCTTGCTGAAGAAGTAATGGGGAAACAAGAAACATCAGATAAACCGAATGGAGTTTCATGAAAGTGTCTTATTAAAAGAAAGTATTGAAGCATTAAGCATCAAGCCGGATGGGATTATTGTTGATGCAACATTTGGCGGAGGAGGACATTCAAAGGAAATAGTAAAAAGGTTAGGAGAACAAGGCAGGTTATATGCGTTTGACCAGGATGAAGATGCGGTAAAAAACAGCTTAGAAGATCCAAGGTTCATCATGATCAATAATAACTTCAGGTACCTCAAAAATTTTCTCAAACTATATAAAGCAGTTCCGGTCGATGGAATTATCGCGGATCTGGGTATCTCGTCCCATCAAATTGACACTCCTGAACGCGGCTTTTCGACACGATATGAAGGTAAGCTTGATATGCGGATGGATCAACGAATAACTTTTTCTGCAAAAGAGTTGATAAACAAATATGAGGAAGAAAGGTTAACAGCTGTTTTTACTCTTTTCGGAGAGATCCGAAATGCAGCAAAACTTGCCAAGATCATTGTATCGGAAAGAAAAGAAAAAGAAATAAAGACAACCGGTGAATTAAAAGAGATCATCAGTCCTTGTATTTTCAGGGAAAACGAGAACAAATATCTTGCACAGGTTTTTCAGGCGCTGCGAATCGAGGTGAATCAGGAACTTGCTTCGCTTCAGGAATTCCTCAAACAAAGTAATGAAGTACTCCGACAGGGTGGGAAACTCGTGATAATATCCTACCATTCACTTGAAGACAAGTTGGTAAAGAACTTTTTCCGGTCAGGAAACTTTCTGGGGGAAATGATAAAAGATTTTTATGGTAACCCATTGGTACCCCTTAAAGTCATTAACCGAAAACCAATTGTTCCGACTGTTGCCGAAATTTCCAGAAACAACCGGGCCAGAAGTGCAAAATTGAGAATAGCTGAAAAACTATGACAATGGAAGAGGTTAAAGGAAATAATACGGAAAGGGGTAAAAGCGAGGTGCAGCCTGTCAAAAAACCCAAGAAAGACAGGCGACCAATTCATGCTATCCTCGGTGGTGATTATCTCTCAAAGGAAAGTGTCATTGGGAATTTACCCTTTCTGATATTCATTGCAATGTTGGCGCTTATTTATATAGCAAATACCTATTATGCGGAGAAGACAGTGAAAGAAATTGAAAAAATAAAAGTCGAACTTAAAGAACTCCGGTTCCAATACACTACTACAAAATCAACTCTGATGTATTATAGCAAACAGACTGAAATTGCGAGGCGGGCATTAAAATTCGGATTAAAGGAAACAACGATTCCTCCATACAAAATCTTTTATTCAGACGATTCGACTGCCACTTTCAAAAAGTGATTGAAGGAGTTTACAAATGAAGGATATAAAAAAAGACATATTAATGCGGGTTTACCTTGTCTATATAGCGATTCTCCTGTTTGGCATGGCAATCATCGGGAAAGCTCTTTTTATCCAATATTTCGAGGGAAAAGAATTGATGAAAAATGCTCAAAAGAAAGAGATGAATTGGTTTGAAGTTGAGGCGATGAGAGGAAATATCTGTGCTGATGATGGTACGCTGCTGGCCACCTCAATTCCAATATTTGATGTAAGGATGGATGTTAATTCTGAGAATATCGATGATGACTTTTTCAATCAGAATGTAGATTCTCTGGCGTCCAATTTATCACGATTATTCAGAGACAGGAGCCCTTCTGGTTATAAAGATCTGTTATGGGAAGCACGGCGTAACGGTGAACGATACCTTCTTATAAGGAGGGATATCACTTATAATGAACTCAAACAAATGAGGAGATTCCCCATATTCAAATTGGGGAAATACAAGGGAGGTCTGATCGTACTTCCTCATTTCCGAAGAGAACTGCCTTTCAAAGACCTGGCCAAACGAACCATCGGTTATGAAAATGAAGAGTCTGCGCAGAAAGTCTTTGTCGGCCTCGAAGGTTCATTTACCAAAAACCTGCAGGGTGTCAATGGCCGACGACTCATGAGAAGGGTGGCTGGAAACAACTGGATGCCAATAGATATCGATAACCAGGTAGAACCACAAAATGGCCAGGACATTATTACTTCACTGGACATAAACATGCAGGATCTTGCTGAATCTGCTCTTCAAAAGGAATTACTTGCCGATAGCGCTGATCATGGATGTGTAATAATTATGGAAGTCCGGACAGGGTTTGTAAAGGCGATTGCGAATCTTGGCAGAACTGCACAAGGCACATTTGAAGAGCTTTTTAATTATGCAATCGGTGAATGCACAGAACCCGGCTCCACATTCAAACTTGCATCATTTCTTGTGGCACTGGAGGATAAGAAAATCGATTTGAATACTCCGATTGCCACCGGGAACGGGGTAAGGATATACCACGGAAGAAAAATGGAAGATTCACACAAAATCGGGCTGGGAACAATCACTGCACAGCAGGTTTTTGAAAAATCATCGAATGTGGGGACATCCATGATGATCGTTGCCTCCTATGATGATGAACCTCAAAAATATATTGATGGGTTATACAGGTTGTCCCTCAACAAACCTTTACATCTGCAAATCGGTGGTGAAGGGAAGCCTTATATAAAAAATACAAAAGACAAGTGGTGGTCGGCTGTTTCATTACCATGGATGTCTATCGGCTATGAAGTTGCTCTCTCACCATTACAGATCCTGACCCTGTACAATGCCGTTGCCAATAACGGTAAAATGGTAAGGCCACTCTTCGTTAAAGAGATCAGGAAAAACGGACTTCCTATTCAAACATTCTCACCAGAAGTAATAGTTCCTTCCATTTGTTCTAAAGCTACCCTGGAAAACGTACGGACACTTCTTGAAGGGGTTGTAGAAAGAGGTACAGCGAATGGTATTGCCAATACTATGTACTATAAAATTGCCGGAAAAACAGGAACGGCAATGATTGCAGCCAATAATAGAGGATACGCTGCAGGGACAAAGCAGGTAAAGTATAAAGGATCGTTCGTAGGCTATTTTCCGGTTGATCACCCAAAATATTCCATGATGGTTGTTGTCTATGACCCCCGGAAGAGATATTACGGTGCATCGGTGGCAGCGCCCGTTTTCCGTGAAATATCCGACAAGATTTTTGCCAGCAGTCAGGATGTGCAAAATCCTCCCCCAGTGGATACTGCAGGGTTCTCTATTCCTTTTGCCAATGCCGGAAAGGAAAAGGACCTGGAAGAAGTTTACACGCTGTTGAAGATAAAAGTTAAATCTTTTAGTAGCCCTTCGGACTGGGCAAAACCATTTGTCGACAAAACAGCTGTGACATTGTTGCCACAAACCATTGTTAACGGTACTATGCCCAATGTGACGGGAATGGGTATCAAAGACGCACTTTTCCTGCTTGAACAAATGGGTTTGAAAGTGATGGTGAACGGTAAAGGTGCAGTAGTAAGACAGTCGATTTTACCGGGAAGCTTAATTGCAAAAGGAAGTATTGTCATTCTCGATCTTGCCAGTGTTTAAAAGCCATAATCAGGAAGAGGTGAAGCACTTAAAAGAAATAGTAAATCAAATCAGAATAGCTGAGATCTTAGGTTCTGAAGATATCGGGATCGATCAATTGGAATTCGATTCAAGGAAGGTTCATCCCGGCAGCTTGTTTATTGCTGTCAAAGGATTGAACACTGATGGACATCAATATATCCAACAGGCCATCCAAAAGGGGGCAATTGCCATCCTTTGCGAAAATATTCCTTCAAAGATAAATGAAACTGTCACTTATATCCGGGTTGCGGATAGTTGTTTCTCGATGGGCATAATAGCATCAAATTTTTATGATAACCCATCATCCAAACTTCAATTGGTTGGAGTTACCGGTACAAATGGCAAAACTACTACCGTTTCTTTATTACACGAGCTCTTTCTTTCTCTTGGATTTAAGTCAGGTCTTCTTTCAACCATTCAAAATAAGATCAATAAAACGGTTCTGAAATCAACCTATACAACACCTGACACCCTTGAGATCAACAAGTTATTGAGAGAAATGGTCGGACAGGGTTGTTCCTATTGTTTTATGGAAGTCAGTTCCCATGCAATCAATCAACAACGTATTGCTGGTTTGACATTCCGGGGAGGCATTTTTAGCAATATCACACATGACCACCTTGATTATCATAAAACTTTTGATGCCTATCTGAAAGCGAAAAAATCATTCTTTGATATCCTCCCCAAGGATGCCTTTGCCCTGATCAATAAAGATGATAGTCACGGAATGGTGATGGTTCAGAATACAAAAGCTTCAGTTTATACCTACGGTCTGAAATCTATTACGGACTTTAAAAGCAGGATTATTGAAAACCAATTTCATGGGTTACAACTCAATATCGATGGATATCATTGTTGGTTTAAGCTGGTCGGCAGCTTCAACGCATACAATATTCTGGCTTCCTATGCTACAGCCGTACTTCTAGAGCAAGATAAATCCAGGGTACTTACAATTCTGAGCAATCTGGGTCCTGTTGAAGGAAGATTCAACACCCTTATCTCGAAAGAGAATATAACCGCCATTGTTGACTATGCGCATACCCCGGATGCCCTTCAAAATGTACTGGAAACCATTTTTACGATCAGGCAGCCTAATCAAAGCGTCATCACACTAATAGGAGCTGGCGGAAACCGGGATGCAGCGAAAAGGCCAGTGATGGCAAAAATTGCATGTACTCTTAGCGACAGGGTTGTCCTTACTTCTGATAATCCCCGGTTTGAAGAGCCGGAAAAGATTATTGAAGATATGAAAAAAGGCGTGGAGCCTCAGTATTCAGCGAAGGTACTCATCATCATAAACCGGAAAGAAGCGATCAAAACTGCATGTGCACTGGCTCAACCGGGCGATATTGTTCTGATCGCCGGAAAAGGTCATGAAAACTACCAGGAAATCAAAGGAGTGAGATATCCATTTGATGACAAGGAGGCCATTAGAGAGATTTTGGAAATTAAAGAATAGAAACAGTCAATTATCAGGCTATGCTATACTATTTATTTACATGGTTACACAATGCCTTTGATTTCCCGGGGGCAGGAGTATTCCAGTATATTTCTTTCAGGGCTGCAATGGCTCTTCTAACATCGCTGTTCATTTCAATGATCATCGGTAAGCGTCTGATCCATTTTCTCAAAGCCAAACAAGTGGGGGAAAGCATCCGTGATCTGGGACTGGATGGCCAACAATTAAAACAAGGCACCCCTACCATGGGAGGATTAATCATTCTTTCAGCTATCCTTGTTCCTTCATTGCTTTTCGCAAAACTGCACAATATCTATATCATAGTGATTCTCACGTCGACAGTCTGGCTAGGTTTTATTGGCTTTCTTGATGATTATATCAAAGTCTTTAAAAAGGATAAAAGAGGTCTTGCAGGAAAGTTCAAGATTATGGGCCAGATAGGATTAGGGTTGATCGTAGGTTTGACCATGTATTTTAGTAAAGAAATCGTGATTCGTGAGAAGATAAGTCAGCAAGCCTATGTTCCATCAACAGAAATTTTCAATGTGGAAGCCAATATGGACAGGGTTCCGTTATTTTCCAAGAATCTTGTAAAATCAACCAAAACGACAATTCCATTCTTCAAAAACAATGATTTTGATTATTCAATATTTATTTCCTGGCTTGGGAAGGGATATGCAAAATGGACGTTCCTAGCATTTATCCCAATTATCATTTTTATCATCATTGCTGTTTCAAACGGGGCGAACCTGACAGATGGTCTCGACGGCCTGGCGACCGGTGTATCTGCCATTGCAGGTGTAACACTCGGGGTGTTGGCCTATGTTTCAAGTAACTTCATTTTCGCCAATTATCTGAATATTATGTACATCCCAAATTCCGGTGAACTTGTAATTTATGTAAGCGCTTTTGTCGGGGCCTGTATAGGTTTTCTCTGGTACAATTCGTACCCGGCTCAGGTCTTTATGGGTGATACAGGGAGCCTGGCTCTCGGAGGTATTATAGCTGTATTTGCCATCATGATCAGGAAGGAGATCATGATCCCTATTTTTTGCGGGATTTTTCTTGTTGAGAACCTGTCCGTAGTGCTCCAGGTTAGCTATTTTAAATACACCAGAAAAAAGTCCGGCATTGGCCGGCGGATATTTAAAATGTCCCCTCTTCATCACCATTATCAAATGTCGGGGTTCCATGAATCCAAGATCGTTATGAGATTCCTGATTGTCGGGATATTTCTTGCTGTGCTGACCATCGTAACATTGAAATTAAGATAACGTTGAATTTTAGATTTTTAATAAGTAAAAAACCTTTAACCCAAACCAAAAAATGACATTTGAAACACTGGCATCACAGGGAAATCAAACCATCTACGGTTCTATGGCAGCAACTATCGGACCCAGGGTCAATGAAATCAGGAATGAATTCATAAAAGATTGTTTTTCTGATTTCCGCAAAACGAAGCACCGTCTGGAATATGTTGCAAATGTCCACGGCATAGAATTCATTAATGATTCAAAGGCAACAAATATTAATTCTACCTGGTTCTCCCTGGAATGTATGAACAAGCCGATCATATGGATCGTAGGAGGTCTTGATAAAGGAGCTGATTTTGAAATGTTGAAGTCTCTTGTAAGAAAAAAGGTGAAAGCCATAATCTGGTTGGGAAAGGATACCCAACGATTGCAATCCGCTTTTGCAGAATTGGGTTTACCCGTTACTCACACGGAGTCCCTGAAAGAAGCTGTAGAAATCGCCTATTATGCAGGAAAGGATGGCGATGTTGTCCTTCTTTCGCCGGCTTGTCCCAGTTTTGATCTTTTCAGCGATTATGAGGAACGTGGACAGGAGTTCAAGCGATTCGTAGATACACTTTAAAATTAACTGATTTAACCGATGCTACAATTTCTTAAAAACATCAAAGGCGATAAAGTTATCTGGATCATTGTGATCCTGCTTTCAATTGTATCCCTGTTGGCTGTTTATAGTTCAACGGGAACTTTAGCCTATAAAAAGCAAGGTGGCAATACTGAATACTATCTCATAAAACATTTCCTTATCCTGATATTCGGATTTGGGTTGATGTATCTTATGCATCGGGTAAAATATACCTATTATTCAAGGATTTCCCAGATCGGGTTATTACTGACAATTCCATTGCTCATTTTTACCCTGGTTTCAGGAACAAATCTTAATGAGGCAAACAGGTGGCTGACAGTACCCATTGTCAATCTTACTTTCCAAAGTTCCGATATTGCAAAGCTCATATTGATCATGTACCTGGCACGCGTATTAAGCAAGAACCAGGACCAGATCAAGCGTTTTAAATCTGGTTTCTTACCGGTGATTGTTCCGGTAATCTTTGTTTGTGTTCTGATCTTACCGGCAAATTTTTCAACGGCTGCTATTCTTTTCTTTACCTGCCTGGTATTAATGTTCATCGGAAGAATCAATCTTAAATATATTTTTACACTTGTTGGACTTGGTATTGTGGCAATTGTATTGATCTTCGCCCTGGCAAAAGTATTTCCCAATTTATTTCCAAGGGGAGAGACATGGGTCAAGCGGGTTGATAACTTTATTAACAAAGAACAAGCGACCTCTGATGCAACCTACCAACCTGACCAGGCTAAGATCGCTATCGTCTCCGGGGGAATATTCGGAAAGTCACCCGGAAAAAGCACGCAAAGGAATTTTTTACCCCATCCGTACTCCGATTTTATATTTGCGATCATCGTGGAAGAATATGGTATTGTAGGCGGGATCATTATTGTGATGATTTATTGGATCTTATTTTTCCGTGTAGTGAAAATAGCCATTAAATGCCAGGGGAATTTTGGCGCCTTCCTTGTGATTGGCATTGGGTTTAGCCTGGTCTTCCAGGCGATGATAAACATGGCGGTGGCTGTAAACCTGTTTCCCGTTACAGGTCAAACCTTGCCTTTGGTGAGTATGGGAGGAACATCTATTTGGTTTACCAGCATTGCGATAGGCATCATTCTAAGTGTAAGTCGCCGGAGTGACATGGAATTAAAAGAAAGTACTGAAGTAGAATTTCTTACTGAACCCGGAATATTGCCAAATGCTATATCGGGATAAAAAAAGTTCAACAGATAAATAAAGAAGTGATTAAAGTAATTATCAGCGGTGGAGGAACAGGTGGCCATGTGTTTCCGGCAATTGCCATTGCAAATGCAATAAAAGTAAAAGTAGCGGATTCAGATATTTTATTTATCGGGGCCAAAGGAAGGATGGAGATGGAAAAAGTGCCGGCTGCCGGTTATACTATTAATGGACTGTGGATAAGCGGGTTGCAACGGAGGTTGACCTGGAAAAACCTGAGTTTCCCCTTGAAAGTAATCTTCAGCCTTGTTAAAGCAAGTCAAATTATCAGCCGATTCAAACCGGATATCGTTATCGGAGTTGGTGGTTATGCAAGCGGTCCCACATTACGTGCTGCAGTCAAAAAAAAGATTCCAACTCTCATCCAGGAACAGAATTCGTATCCAGGTATTACAAATAAACTGCTGGGAAAAAAAGTCAGTAAAATTTGTGTTGCCTATGATGGGATGGAGCGTTTTTTTCCAGAGAATAAGATCCTGTTTACAGGTAACCCTGTAAGGCAGGATATCCTTTCCCTCCGGAATAAAAGGAAAGAAGGGTTGTTGCTATTCGGATTAAAAAAGGATAAAAAAGTCATTCTGATACTTGGGGGTAGTCTTGGAGCAGGCACGATCAACCGGAGTGTCCTGAATTGCGTGAGAAAAGGAATTACAGAAAAAGGGTGTCAGATATTTTGGCAAACAGGTAAGTTTTATTTTGAAAATATAATTGCGAATCCTGAAATTTTAAACAATCCTGACGTCCATGTTCTGGCATTTATTGACAGGATGGACATGGCATATGCAAGCGCTGATATTGTGATTTCAAGGGCAGGTGCGATCGCAATTTCAGAATTGTGTATTGCAGGGAAGCCTGCAATACTAATACCATCACCGAATGTAGCCGAAGATCATCAGACAAAAAATGCTCAGGCCCTGGAAAGCAAAGGATCGGCAATTATGATTAAAGATACGGAAGCAGAAGAACTGTTGTTTCAAACATTGATTCGTTTGTTAGGAGATGAACAATTACAATCTCAGCTTCATGAGAATATTGCCCGCTTAGCCATTCCTGATGCGGCTGATAAGATCGCTGACGAAGCATTGCAGTTGACCGGTAAATACTCACCAAAATAAGAGATGGATATTAATTCTGTGAAATCGGTATATTTTATAGGCATCGGAGGGATCGGTATGAGCGCTCTTGCCAGGTATTTCAATGGGATGGGAACCAGCGTCTCAGGGTATGATAAAACACCGACTACATTAACACGGAAACTCATTGAAGAAGGAATTACTATCCATTTTGATGAAGATACCGGATCTATTCCGGCCGATACAGAGTTGGTTATTTACACCCCAGCTATACCCAAAGATCATAAGGAGTTTCAATATTGTATTGACAGAGGATATACGGTATTAAAACGGGCAGAAATCCTGGGGCTTATCACAAATAAACACAAAACCATTGCCGTAGCCGGAACACATGGTAAAACTACGATTTCCACAATGATTACTCATATTTTCAAGCAAGCAGGAAAAAATTTTACAGCATTTTTAGGGGGTATTTCGAAAAATTATAATGGAAATTATATAACCGGTAATGATAATCCAAACATGTCTCCTTATCCTTTATCAGGTTTTCCCACTTTTATCGTAGAAGCGGATGAATTTGACCGGTCGTTCCTGCAGTTATATCCTTCTATTGCCATAATAACATCAGCAGATGCAGATCATCTGGATATTTATAAGAATCTTGAGGAGCTTCGCCAATCCTTCCGGGAATTTATAAAACACATAAAACCCGGAGGAAGTCTTATCACCAGGCATGACCTGGATATTAAAGCAGGAGACCATCAATCCCTGGAATCCTATACCTATTCGCTACATCCCGGCGCTCATTTTTATCCCACCCATGCAGAAATTCAAACCAATTCTACTGTTTTTGATCTGGTAACTCCAACTGGTACAATTGACAGAATAGTCTTGGGAGCGCCGGGATTTTTCAATCTTGAAAATTCCATTGCAGCATCGGCTGTTGCTTATCTTTCGGACGTTTCCAAAGAAAACCTGAGAGAGGCATTAAGGACCTTCCAGGGAGTACAACGCAGGTTTGATTTTCATATCATTCAACCTGATCTTATTTATATCGATGATTATGCTCATCATCCGGAAGAGTTAAAATCTTGTATCGGGGCCGTGAAACAGCTATACCCGCATAAAAAAGTAACGGGAATTTTTCAGCCACATCTTTATACAAGGACCCGTGATCTTGCAGATGAGTTTGCCAGGAGCCTGGAACTGCTGGATGAATTGATTCTCCTTGAGATCTATCCTGCGAGAGAAAAAGCCATCGAGGGTGTCAGCGCTAAGATGTTATTTGATAAAATCCGGATAAAATCCAAGGTTCTCTGCTTAAAAGAAAACGTCCTGGACGAGTTGAAAAAAAGGAAACTTGAAATTTTGCTGACATTGGGCGCAGGCGATATAGATCAATTGGTTGGACAAATCATACAATTATTCAAACAACCATGATTTAAAAATGGTAAAGAAGCTGTTGAAAATCCTTTATATCCTCATGTGGGTTGTTCTCGCTGCCGGGTTGGTCGCTCTCACAGGTTACACAATTGAAGAACATAATGATACCATTTGTAAAAAAGTGATTATTCAAATTGATTATGGCAAGTCTGATACACTCATTTCACAGAAAGACATTCTGGATATACTTAAGCAAACGGGAAACCGTTTAAAAGGTCAATCAATAGGATATATCAATTTTGAGAAAATTGAAAAAGTATTAGGAAAACAACCCTATGTGGCGCATACAGAGGTTTACAATTCGCTGGATGGAGTCATAGAGATCGATATTGTCCAGCGGCAACCGATTCTTCGGATTTTTAACCAAAAAAATGAAACCTATTACCTTGATGCGAATGGAAATGTGTTGCCGGTAAATCCTGCATTTTCGGCAAGAGTTTTAGTTGCGAACGGATATATAACGGAACCGTATATAAAGAATATCAATTATTCACAGGACAGCATCCGTAAAAAAGATTCGCTTTTTTATCACTCGACCATCCTTAATTTATATAAAGTTGCCCGTTATATCATGAGCAATAAATTCCTGAAAGCACAGATCGAACAGGTATATGTTGATAAAACGGGAGAATTTGAACTGTTTCCGAGGGTAGGAAATCATATTATTGTATTCGGAAATGCAGAGGATATAGAAAAGAAATTTGAGCGGTTGGTAATTTTTTACAAAAATGGCCTGAGTAAAACAGGGTGGAATAAATATAACGTCATCAACATAAAATATCAAAATCAAGTGGTGTGTTCTAAAATAACTAACAAATGAAGACTTCGGAAATTATTGTCGGATTAGACATTGGTACAACTAAAATCGCTGTCATCGTTGGAAGGAAAAACGATTATGACAAGATTGAGATCCTGGGATATGGTAAAACCTCTTCCATTGGTGTTAAAAGAGGTGTTGTCTCTAATATAGAGAATACGGTCCAATCCATTAAGGAGGCCATTCAGGGAGCCTCTCAAAAGTCGGGTGTTGACATCAAATATGTTAATGTCGGTATAGCTGGCCAGCATATCAAAAGTTTACAACACAGGGGAAATCTTATCCGCAAAGACAATGATATTGAGATCAGCCAGGAGGATATCGACAATTTATGCAACAGCATGTACAATTTGAACATGAATCCCGGGGAGGAGATCATTGAAGTTATTCCGCAAGATTTCAGTATTGATGGCGAACACGGAGTTAAGCAGCCGAAAGGCATGATCGGGAGTTCACTTGAAGCGAACTTCCATATTATCGTTGGACAGACTGCTGCTGCAAAAAATATTTACAAGTGTGTGAGAAAGGCCGGACTGGAAGTCGTTGACCTGATTCTGGAACCCATTGCATCAGCCGAAGCCGTTCTCAGTGAAGAGGAAAAGGAAGCAGGGGTTGTTCTTGTAGATATTGGCGGGGGCACATCTGATATTGCTATTTTCCATGAAGGGATCATCAGACATACTGCAGTTGTTCCACTTGGGGGAGACATTATTACCGATGATGTCAAAGAAGGTTGTTCTATTATCAAGAAGCATGCGGAGGAACTGAAAGTAAAATTCGGATCCGCGCTGGCCAGTGAGAACCGGGAGGAAGAGATTGTTGCAATCCCGGGGCTGAGAGGTCGTCCACCTAAGGAAATAAGCTTGAAAAACCTTGCAAATATCATCCAGGCAAGAATGGAAGAAATCATTGAATATATTTATTATGAGATAAAGAATTCCGGTTATGAAAAAAAATTAATCGGTGGGATCGTATTGACAGGCGGAGGTGCCCAGCTTAAACATATTGCCCAGTTAACAGAATTCAAAACCGGCCTCGATACCCGGATCGGTTACCCCAATGAGTATCTTGCAAAGGATGTTCCACCGGAAATGGCAAGTCCAATGTATGCCACCGGGATTGGACTGGTTATCGTTGGAATAGATCGATATGAAAGAGAAAAAGAAAAATTACAGCTTTTCATCCAGGAACCGGAGCCAGAGCCATTAGTGAAGGAAGGCAAGACGAAAAGAGTGAAAGAGAAAAAAATAAAAGTAAAAGTAAAATCCGAAGATACCGACGAAGCTAAGCCTTCAATGAAATTCACAGAAACTTTTATTGAAAGAATACGGAATTGGTTTGAGGAAGGGAATGAGTAAAACCCGCTATTAACAAATGGTTTGTTAATAAAAAAATAAATCAAAAATAATAATTACATCCTTTCTATCTACTTTTAAAGAACTTAAATCATGAGTGATATGCTAAAATTCGACTTACCTAAAAATCAATCATCTATTATAAAGGTGATTGGCGTTGGTGGAGGCGGCAGCAATGCTGTTACACATATGTTCCGCCAGGGAATTAAAGGGGTTGATTTCATTATATGCAATACTGATGCCCAGGCAATGGAATCGAGTCCGGTGCCGACCAAAATTCAGCTGGGCGCAAATTTAACGGGAGGTCTGGGTGCAGGGGCCGTACCCTCTGTGGGGAAGAATGCCGCGCTTGAAAATGTTCAGGACCTCCGTGCAATCCTTGAAAAAGGAACTAAGATGTTATTCATCACAGCCGGCCTTGGAGGCGGAACCGGAACTGGCGCTGCACCTGTGATTGCCAGTGTTTCCAAGGAACTGGGTATCCTTACTGTCGGAATTATCACCATACCGTTTTCATTCGAGGGAAGAAAACGAAAACAACATGCTGAACAAGGTATATCGGAGTTAAAAAAATATGTTGATGCGCTGGTTATTATTTGCAATGATAAACTCCGGGAACTTTACGGTGATCAAAGGTTGTCTGCTGCTTTTGGCCATGCCGATGATGTGCTGACGACTGCTGCAAAAGGCATTGCAGAGATCATTACGGTCACAGGCTATATCAATGTTGATTTTGAGGATGTGAAAACGGTTATGAGTGACAGCGGTGTCGCTATCATGGGCAGCGGCAAGGCAAACGGGCCAAACCGTGCCCTGAATGCAGTTGAACAGGCATTGAACTCTCCATTGTTGAACGATAATGATATTGAAGGGTCTAACAATCTCTTGCTATACATCGCATCCGGCAAGGAAGAGATAACAATGGATGAAGTGACAGAGATCACCGATTATATCCAGGTAAAAACGAAATCATCGGCTGAAGTTATCTGGGGAAATGGAATTGATGATTCATTGGAAGACAATATAAGTGTTACCATTATTGCTACTGGTTTTGATGAAGAGCACCGGAGAAAGCACAGTCCTATCGAGAAGACCGTTACCATTAAACCGTTGTATGAAAATGAATCTTCGTGCCCGAAAGAAGTGCACTATGTCACTCCCCTTCCTGATCCTGTCGAACTGCCTGTGGGCCAGCAGGAAGAAATTGATACAGTGCTGAATAACATGCAAAAACCTCTTGGAGAAAACAATCGAAGCGCTGAAGAAAATATACCTCCGAAACGGGTAATCGTTTTTGACATGGAAAAAAAAGAACAGGAAAATGTCAAGATCACTCATGATATACCGGTAGAGGAAACAAAGCCCGTTTTTAATTCTTTTGATATTTTTGTTTCACAACCTGTCACTGCTCCTGTTTCTCCGCCTGTCCAGAGACCGGCTCCTGTGACTCCTGAAATGGAACCTGAATTGGAGAAGCGATTGAATGAAAGAGTTCAGAAACTCAAAGCATTAAGCGAGAAACTGAAAAATCATGCTCCCCTGGAAAACAATCTGCAGGAGATCGAAAGTGTTCCTGCATACAAGCGAAGGAATATTGAACTTGCCGATGTTCCTCCTTCTTCAGAATCACAGGTTCCAAAATATTCACTTACCGAAAATGCAGATAAAACAGTAGAATTAAATACAGAAAATACCTTTCTTCACAAAGAAGTTGACTAGGTTATGGAACTCGAGAAAAAGATAAATGAAGGAATAAAAAAGGCAATGCTTGCCAGGGAGCAGGATAAACTGGAAGCTTTACGGGCAATCAAAGCGGCAATCTTATTGGAAAAGACCAAAGAAGGAGCAACAGGCAATATCGGGGAAGATGTTGAATTGAAAATATTACAAAAGCTGGTAAAACAACGCAGGGAATCAGCCGATATATATAAGAGTGCGAATCGAGAAGATCTTGCTATAATAGAGCTTTTCGAAGCTTCGGTCATAGAGGCTTTCCTGCCTCAACAACTTTCGATCGGGGAAGTGACAGAAAAAGTCAGGATGATCATTACACAGACGGGAGCTATGACCATTAAAGATATGGGAAAGGTAATGGGAATAGCGTCGAAGGAACTTGCCGGAAAAGCAGACAACAAAACGATTTCGGAAATTGTAAAAAAACTTCTAACTCCCTGATATCTGATTGTTCGGGTATTCCAACCTTTTTTGACCAATTATTTCATTCTCTTGCCTTTAAAATGAATTTCTTTCCATTCGCCGCTATATTTTAAAATAGTGGCCAACGGATTCCAAAAACTTTTCCATTTACCAAATCCCTTTCGAACATCCAGGTAATTCCTTTCCCCGCGTAAAATCTTTACGAAACCACCCCAAACCCGGTCATTTTCACGAACTAGTTCATGGATTCTAAGCGGAGCTGCATTAAAAATATATTTAATCCTGTTGGCCTCCAATAATTCTGTCATAAGTTCCGTATTGATATGTTCACTATAGGATTCAAGTGAGGATACCTTCCCCCGAAGGTAATCTGAACAGGTTTCGGCGGCTATTTTTGCACTTTTCACTGCATAGTAAATTCCTTCGCCTGTCATAGGATCAGTTAAACCCGCTGCATCTCCAATGATCAGCACACGCCCATTATGAAATTGGCTTTCCCTTATACGAACAGGTATTGGCCAGGATTTTATAGATTTTGTTTCCAGGAACCGGATACCTGTTGACCTGGTAAATTGGTTATAATAAGCCATCATCCTGGTTGATAAAGAGGCAGGCCCTCCTACTCCGATTGAAAAATGATCTTTCTTTGGAAAAACCCAACCATATCCACCGGGAAAAGTTCCCCAATCCAGGAATGCAGTTTGTGAATATTTCACAATGTCTTCCGGATCAGCCAGAATCTCTGCTTCCCAGGCCAGTCCCATGGATATATTTTTACAAAGGTCCATCGACCGTGCAACAGTCCTGGCGGCACCTTCTGCACCAATGACCAACTGAGCATAATAATGATTCTTCTTTGTTATGACTTCGACTATGCTTTTATTCTGCTGAATCCCTGTGACTTGTTCATCAAAAAGGATCTTCGCTCCTGCTTCGGTTGCTTTTTTAAGTAAGAAGGCATCCATACGATCACGCATAGTACAATAGATAATAGGATCAGAAGATATACGGGAAAACGTATGCTGAAAATTATGAGAGAACCTTACTGTATATATTGAAGATTCAATGATTTCTTCAACAGGGAAAGGAAGTTCACTTAAAATTTTATGTGTAAGCCCACCACCGCATACTTTATAGCGCGGGAAAGTTTCTTTTTCAAGAATGATTGTGGAAATTCCTTGCTTTGCCAGTTGATATGCGACAATCGCACCAGCAGGACCAGCGCCTGCAATTATTACATCTGAATCGGGTATTGACATCAGAGAAGGGCAAGAACTTCTTTGAGAAGCTTTTCTTTATTGACGGGAACTACACCTACATCTTCACACACAAGACCACCGGCTAAATTTGAGATATATGCAATTTCATAGGGTGATCGTTTCTCAGCAAGACAGAGTGAAGCGACACTTATTACTGTATCACCTGCACCGGAAACATCAGCAATGGTACGCATATGAGCCGGGATATAGATATTTTTCTCCTGCATGTTATCTTTACAGCTTATCAGGACACCTCGTTCCGATAAAGTAGAAAGTACATATTCACATTTCAATTTTTCCCGTAAAGACTGAGCAGACTTAATCAAAGCTTCCCTGTCTTCATTATCAAGATCAATTTTAAGACCTTCTTTAAGCTCCTTAAGGTTTGGCTTGAATAATGTAACTCCTTTAAAAGCTTCAAAATTCTTTTTTTTCGGATCAACAGATATGGGAATATTGAGCTTGCTCGCTTTTGAAATAACTTCCTTCACGAGAGTTGTACAAAGTACACCTTTATTATAATCCTGGAAAATAACACAATCAACATGCTCTTTCGTAAAAATTGAATGAATAACTTTTAATAGGGTATTTATATCCGGGTTAACAATATCGTCTTCTGTTTCTTCATCTACCCTTAGCATTTGTGTATTATTCCCGAATATCCTGTATTTGGAAGTGGTTATCCTGTTGGGGCTCCTTATTATCCCAGAGGATTCGACTTTTTCTTTTTTCAGAAGGTCCAGGAAAATATTTGCTTTCTCATCATCCCCGATGACCGAGCATAAAATGGGTTTTGCGCCCATGGCTTTTATGTTCATCGCAACATTGGCAGCTCCTCCCATCCGGTTTTCCCGTTTTTTTAGTGCTACAATTGGTATGGGAGCTTCAGGGGAGATACGTTCGACTTTTCCCCAGAGGTAGGAATCCACCATAACATCACCGATGATCAGGATGTTAAGGTTGTTGAAATCTTCAAACAGTTTTTTATAGTCGCTTTGATCGTGCATGAAAACCGGGTGCCCCGCTTAATTTTGATGCTGGGATACGAAATGATAATCGGCTATGGTTTTAATATTTTGATTGGATTCATCGGAAGAGATCTCCCCGTCCATCAGACGAATGATACGATGCGCATGAAGGGCAATGTCTTCTTCATGGGTAACAACAATGACAGTGTTTCCCATTTTATGAATTTCTTCCAGGAGGCCAAGGATCTCTATAGAAGTCTTGGAATCAAGGTTCCCGGTAGGTTCGTCGGCCAGGATGATGGCCGGATTGTTCACCAATGCACGAGCCATTGCAACCCTTTGGCGTTGTCCACCGGATAATTCATTGGGTTTGTGAGCAATACGATCTGTCAATTTCACTTCTTCCATTACTACCATGGCTCTTTCCAAACGTTTGGCTTTGGTCACACCTGAATAAATCAACGGAAGCATAACATTCTCCAATGCAGTGGAGCGGGGTAAGAGATTAAATGTCTGGAATACAAATCCGATTTGCCGGTTACGAATTTCAGCCAGATTATTATCATCCAGCTTACTAACATCCTCACCGTTTAAGAAATATTGCCCGCTTGTGGAAGTCTCGAGACAACCAAGGATATTCATCAGGGTTGATTTTCCCGATCCTGAAGGTCCCATGACGGCTACAAATTCATTTTTCCGGATGACGAGCGAAACAGAACGAAGCGCTTCAACTATCACGGATCCCACTTTGAAATTTTTAACGATATTGACAAGTCTGATGATTTCTTTTTCCATCGGGTTAAAAATTCAGATAGTACCTAATATTGAATACAAAAATACAATATTAATCAGAACCGGAGGATGAAATCTTCTTTGCTTAGCTCGTCCCTGAAAAAAACCAATCCCATCTGAAATAAATCGATGGTGACTTTTACCCGGGGATGTTGTTTGATTTCGATCCAGGCTTTCTCCATCCCATCTGACCAATGAATATCATCGAAAACTAAAACGGAATTGCTACTCATCTG
Organism: uncultured Bacteroidales bacterium; assembly: GCA_903929315.1. GTDB lineage: Bacteria > Bacteroidota > Bacteroidia > Bacteroidales > FEN-979 > CAIYUC01. Next base: position 54,404 of record CAIYUC010000152.1, on the reverse strand, counting down.
TTGTAAACATTGTTGAAAATAATTCAGGGTAGCATCCTTTTTATGGTTACCATCAATAAAGATCATATCGAGGCTTTTGACTTCACTCAGAATATCCGGTAATAATGTATTGAAGTTCCCTGTTCTTTGATCAATATTCCCGATCCCAAGTAATTCGAGGTTTTTTTCAGCTTCCTTAGCAATTTCGGGACAACCTTCTACCGTGATTATTGTTCCCTCAGGATTTCCTAAAGCCATATATGCCGTACTGATTCCCAAAGAGGTTCCTAATTCAAGTATGATTTTGGGTTGAAAATATCGTGAAAGCCGGAAAAGCAATCTGCCAAAATCCGGAGAAACAGAAAATCTTTTTGCAATTGTTTTTACCGGAAGGATTTCTTTTTGCCAGGGAAAAGCAGGGACTTTAGCTCCAAAATCAGTCCTCGTTGTATACCTCTGGTCCCTTAATAATAGTGACCACATCCCATTCATAATCTTGTACTCAGGATAATCTGTTTTATCCATAAGTACTTGTGAATAAATCTTATACATAAAAGGAGAATGCAGATCAAACTTTGACCTGGCATGGAAGAAATGATGAGCATACCTCCGGATGAATTTTATTTTTTCGTACATCATGACATGCAAAAACGACCGACAAAATTAACTCTTAAAACAGTTCATATTTTCTATCTTTGTCCTGATTATTAGATAATTTTTCTTATTTCCCATGTCTGATAAAAGACTCTTCCGGATTGTTAACTATTTATCTTTCATAAAAGTCAACCATACTATATTCTCTCTTCCCTTTGCTTTAATAGGATTTTCATTAGCTATTCATGAAAAAGGAGGAACATTGAATGTGCGTCTTTTATTCCTGGTAATTTTATGCATTCTTTTTGCCAGAAATGCAGCCATGGGATTTAACCGTTTTGCTGACCGGGAGTTTGACAAAAAAAATCCCCGGACGTCATTTCGGGAAATTCCACGGGAAATCATTAAACCAAGGTCAGCGCTTTTATTTGTCATCATTAACGGGCTCCTGTTCATTGGAACTGCTCTTCTGACAAATTTTTTATGTTTCATCCTTTCTCCAATTGCATTATTTGTCATCCTGGGTTATAGCTTTACCAAGAGATTCACATTTCTTTCCCATCTGTTCCTCGGATTAAGTTTATCCCTTGCCCCCATCGGGGCTTATCTGGCTGTAACGGGACATTTTGCTCTATTACCATTGATCTATTCTGTTATTGTAATTTTTTGGGTAGCAGCATTCGATATCCTTTATGCTTTGCAGGATGAAGATTTCGATAAGAGTGAAAGATTGAAGTCCATCCCGGTTTCATTCGGGAAAATGAAAGCGTTGATCGTTTCTGCCTTATTTCATTTGATTTCAATAGCCCTGGTCATTGCTGGAGGAATTCTCGGAACATTTCATACTCTTTACTGGATCGGTGCAGGGATCTTTTCGATTATCGTGATTTATGAGCATCTCATCGTAAAACCCAATGACCTTTCAAAAGTCAACCTGGCGTTTGCAACGATGAATGGAATGGCAAGCGTGATCTTTGCTGTCTTCGTGATTATGGATATCTTCGTTTCTTAGCCGGTAGGCAAACCTTCACCATTCATCATTCACCGTTCACTGCTATTTCCCCCAACTCTCCCTGTCCAGGCTTCGATACTGTATCGCTTCAGCCATGTGCTCAGCCTTTATCTCCTGTTGTTTATCAATACCTGCTATCGTTCTTGAAACTTTAATAATGCGGTCGAAAAGAGGACCGGAAATCTTGTTCAGGTATTTCTGAACATTCCCGGGTCCGCACATACATTCGGTATGAGGGTGATTATAATATCCGCATGGGCATGGATTCATCGCTGCGATTAACATAAAGCTGGCAGGATAATCGACTGAAAATTTAGCCCTGGAGATGGTGATAACCCTGTCTTCCAGAGGTTGTCGAAGAACCTCAAGAACGTTTCTTTTAAACTCGGGCAATTCATCAAGGAACAACACTCCATTATGTGCCAGGGAGATCTCCCCCGGTTGCGGGATTCCTCCACCTCCAACCAGTGCCACATCTGTTGTAGTATCTTAAAAGGTGGTGATTATTAAAATTGAATTTCAGACACTTACAAATCGGCAGGCTTAATTTTTAATGAATTTACCCACCGGCACTGTCCTGTGATTAGTCATCCGCACAAAATAAACCCCGCTGGGCAGAGTGCTAATGTCAATCTGGGTTGAAGACCCGGTGATCTGTCGGTCGATGAGCTTCCGGCCTTCAATATTCATAATTGTCAAATTGTTTCCTGCTTTTTCTCCTGATATTTTTATCGTTATTATATCATTTGCAGGATCTGGGTAAACAGAAATATTTGTTGTCAATTGATTCATTGGATGGATGCCAAGATGAAATGCAACATAATATTGAGTAGTTAACGCATAGGAACGAGATATACACAAATCATTTTTAAGAGTAAATTTCAATGAATCATTCCGAATCAGAAATGTATATCTCCCTGTATCAGTAATTGTACACACAGTTCCAAGGAGGTCATGAATAGTAAATATATTTCCGTTTACTTGGAAAGTCGATTCATTTGTATATGAAACATTATCGAAACTATATGATAATGTATCAGTGCTAAAACGAAAATATCCCATGAAAGTACCTGAAGCATCATATACAGACCATTTTGTATTATACAATGTTTGAGAGCGTGCACTAAAGCCGCACATTGTGATAATGATTGTTAAAAAAGTAATTTGTTTTTTCATTTTTTTTTGATTTTAATTGATTGCCTTTTTATTTGGTTCTACTGAGACCTTTTTTATAATGTCCGTTGCCGGAGAACAATGTCAGTAAAAAAATATGAGGTTAAGTAAATCATCAAAGACAATGATCCCAATTATGCGTCAAAGATAAGAAGATAAAGGGTGAAAAGCAAGATTTAAACAGGTATGTTTCCATTTTTAAAACAGCAGGTTCAGCGAGCAATTAAAAGAGCTGTTTTCCCCTAATATCCCTGTCAAGACTACGGTACTGGATTGCCTCCGCCATATGCTCCGCCTTTATCTCCAGCTGTTTATCAATAACCGCGATCGTCCTTGAAACTTTAATAATGCGGTCAAAAGCACGGGCTGATAGGCCAAGCTTTTCCATGGCAACCTTCAGGATAGCGTTGCAGGCACCATCAAGACTGCAAACTTTGCGGAGCAGCTTCGATGACATCTGGGCATTACAGTGAGTTCCGGGTATACCTTCAAACCTTTTTTCCTGGATCTTCCGGGCTTCAATAACCTTCTCCCGGATGGTTTCACTCTTTTCAGATGCTCTTGCATTGCTTAATTCCCTGAATGGGACAGGGATTACCTCAATGTGGATATCGATGCGATCAAAGAGAGGACCGGAAATCCTGTTCAGATATTTTTGAACATTTCCGGGACCGCAGAGGCATTCCGTATGCGGGTGATTGTAATACCCGCACGGGCATGGGTTCATCGCTGCGATCAGCATAAAGCTGGCTGGATAATCAACGAAGAATTTCGCCCTCGAGATGGTGATAACCCGGTCTTCCAGGGGTTGCCTTAGAACCTCAAGGACCGTCCTTTTAAACTCGGGCAGTTCATCAAGGAACAACACTCCATTATGCGCCAAGGAGATCTCGCCCGGTTGGGGGATTCCTCCACCTCCGACCAGGGCCACATCACTGATTGTATGATGCGGCGAGCGAAAGGGTCTCCTGGAGATCAGGGCATGATGGTTCCCTAATTTTCCGGCGACTGAATGGATCCTGGTTGTTTCCAAGGCTTCCTGCAGATTCAAGGGAGGCAGGATCGAGGGCAACCTCTTCGCCAGCATCGTCTTCCCCGCTCCCGGCTTTTCAGCCCCCTTTCCCAACCCTTCCCCCTCTTGGGGGAAGGGAGCATCTCTGCAAATACTCTATAATCTTATCGAGCACTATTTCAATTTGATTTTCTACTTCCCAGTTTGAAAACCTTAGTTCTGTGATTCCAAACTTTTTCAAGATAAATGTTCTTTCCCGATCTCTTTCTTTTTGATAAAAGTCATTATGAATCGCTCCATCCACTTCAATCGATAGCTTTGCATCGTAACAGAAAAAGTCAAGGATAATTTCATGGAAGGGATGCTGACGGCGAAATTTGAATCTTAAAAGTTTCCTTTTCCTTAATTGAGCCCAAAGAAGCCGCTCAGATTTTGTCATATAAACCCTTAGATCACCGGCTATTTTGAACAATTCGGGTTTTGCTCCGAAATAAATCGGAAAATTTTCTCCACCACTCAATTTAGCCATACTGTTAACTTTAAAAAATGTATAGTTCATTGCGCCCTTCTCCCAGGAGGGGGAAGGGCCGGGGATAGGGGCCCAAAGCTACTTGCCCCAACTTTCTCTATCGAGACTACGATATTGTATCGCTTCCGCCATATGTTCAGCTTTTATCTCAGGCTGTTTATCAATATCTGCAATTGTCCTGGAAACTTTTATGATCCTGTCAAATGCACGTGCCGAAAGACCAAGCTTTTCCATGGCAACCTTCAGGATGGCATTGCAGGCATCATCCAGCCTGCAAACTTTACGGAGCAGCTTTGATGACATCTGGGCATTACAGTGAGTGTCGGTTATACCTTCGAAACGTTTTTCCTGGATCTGCCTGGCTTCAATCACTCTTTCCCTTATCTTATCACTTTTCTCCGATGCTCTTGCACTGCTTAATTCCCTGAATGGGACAGGGATTACTTCGATGTGGATGTCGATGCGGTCGAAGAGAGGACCGGATATTTTGTTCAGATATTTCTGAACATTCCCGGGCCCGCACAAACATTGAGTATGCGGATGATTATAATATCCGCACGGGCAGGGATTCATGGCTGCGATCAGCATAAAGCTGGCAGGATAATCGACAGAGAATTTTGCCCTGGAGATGGTGATAACCCTATCCTCCAATGGTTGCCGGAGTACTTCAAGGACCGTTCTTTTAAACTCGGGCAATTCATCAAGGAACAACACTCCATTATGTGCAAGTGAGATCTCCCCAGGCTGCGGGATCCCTCCGCCTCCTACCAACGCCACATCGCTGATGGTATGATGCGGCGAGCGGAAGGGTCGCCTGGAGATCAGGGCATGATGGGTTCCTAATTTTCCGGCGACTGAATGGATCTTGGTCGTTTCAAGGGCTTCCTGCAGATTCAAAGGAGGCAGGATCGAGGGCAACCTCTTCGCCAGCATCGTCTTCCCCGCTCCCGGCGGCCCTATCAAAACAACGTTATGCCCCCCTGCTGCCGCGATCTCCAACGCTCTTTTGATATTCTCCTGCCCCCTCACATCTGCAAAATCATGTTCATATTCACTGACCTGTGAATAAAATTCAGCCCTTGTATCGACAATCGTTCGTTCCAATTTTAACTCATCATTCAGGAAATCTATAACCTGCTTGATGTTTTCCACTCCAAAGGTTTCAAGTTTATTGACTATGGCTGCCTCACGCGCATTCTGAAGCGGAAGGATTATACCTTTAAACCCTTTCTTTTGCGCCTCAATCGCAATGGATAATGCACCTTTTATAGGTTGAAGACTGCCATCGAGTGATAGTTCTCCCATGATCATAAATGATGACAACTTATCCTCTTTAATGATCTTATCGGCAGCGAGAATTCCAACAGCAATCGTCAGATCATAGGAAGATCCCTCTTTACGGATATCGGCCGGAGCCATATTAATGACCACCTTTTTCCCGGGAATTTTATAACCGTAGTTTCGCAGCGCTGAATCTATGCGTTGCTGACTCTCTTTTACGGCAACATCCGGTAAACCGACCATAAGAAAATTAACGCCTATGTCAATGTTTACCTCAACTGTTATAGTGATGGCGTGGATTCCGAATAATGCACTACCAAATGTCTTTACAAGCATAGTTCAAAAATCATCATGGGGTTCATGATAGCTTAATCGGACTTGCATGCAAAAGGTAATACATTCCCGGGCATTTTTTTTAAACTTTTTTAATTAAGGGATGGGAAACAGGAGATTATTTCCCCGGTTTGTATGCGGAAAGTGTTAATATCTTCTGGGAATCGTTTTCTTCCATCAATTGCTTAAGAGTGACATCCGGGTTTTCGTCCATATAAGCTTTTACTATCTGCCAGCCAATCCATTCGCCCAAACGGGAAGGTGAATCTTTGGAAAACTCAGGTGTAAAAGGACCATCCGACATAAATACACGGATCAGATGGTTATCTGTGGAATATAACATCCGGTTCTCTATAATAGCAGCCCAGATATGGGATTCATTCCGGGTGATCCAATCAAATTGAGCGGGGGTATATCCTATCTTGAGGTCTCCAGGAAAGTCCGGTATCATTGCATCCACGAAATACTGCTTTTTTCCTGCTTCGATCATTTGTCCCAGCAGGTTACTGTTCTGAGGATTCCCCTGATAAACCCTGTCAACTAGGGCTTTCATACAATCCGGAAGAATATGACGGGGTGTCATCCTGATGGTTTTATATACAGGAACACCATCGGCAAGATAGGGTTTAAAATCCTTGCCAAGGTATGTATCAAGAGCAATGATCATGGCGCTGTCAGTTATCTGAACGGGATGTTCATAATCACCACCGGAAATATAAGAATAAACCAGGGGGATTTTCACTTCAGGGTAATAGAACTTAAAATGTTTAAAAGCAATGGTCATATCCTTCTCCAGTTCGCTGATATCTTTAAACTTTGCATCACAGGCACGATGAAAATCAAGATTCCTTTCATTCGAAAGATAAGATCTCATTTCTTCTAATTTCACCGGATCTGACAGATTGGTGCCCAGGAACAGCTTGTATTCGTTTTTTATGGATTCGAGCCCGGTTTTAATATCATTCGGAGAAACCTTAAAGAGATCGACATCGTAACGGTGAATTTTTACCGCCTGAAGAGTGACTTGTGAAACATCAATATGAATTCGTTTATCTTTCTGCCGGGTACAGGCAGAAATTAATAACAGAAAAATCAAGATGAATGGGGAAGCTTTTTTCAACATGGTTCTGTCATTTAGACTAATAAGAACGGGAGTGCACGGTGATTATTACATAAAGGACATTCATGATGGTTGAATACTTTTGGATAAAAATATGTAAAATCTTTCTGACTTTTCTCCCAAATATGTATATTTGTTTAAATGGCATTCATCAGCGGAATCATTAAACCTAAAAAGAAATGAAGAGAAACATCATTGGATGGAGCGTATTCGTTCTGATTTTATTATCGAATACAGTCTTTGCACAGAAGTTACCCGTAAAACTGGGACTCAGGGTCTCACCGGACATTGGTTGGATGAACTCCGATGCAAAACATTATAATAATGATGGGATCTCCGGGGGTATAACCGTTGGTTTTGTCAGCGAGTTTTATTTCCTGGAACATTATGCGTTTTCAACCGGTTTTAATTTTATGTTTTTAAACGGAAAACTTAAATATCCGGATATTCAATTACTCGATGGAAAAACTGTTAAGGATACGGGGACATTATCCAGAAAATATAATTTCACCTACCTGGAAATTCCTTTAATGCTGAAAATGAAGACCAAAGCGTTTGGAAAATTTGATTTTTATGCTCAGGTCGGTTTTGGAACTGCATTCAGGTTAAAAGCAAGATCAAAGGATGACTTTCAACCAACTAATCAGGAGTCTGTCAGCGATAAAAATGATATTGCAAATAAAACAACCCAGATCAGGGAAGCGGTTCTCATTGGAATTGGTACCGAATTTCATGTCGATGAGTCAACAACGCTCCTTTTGGGGTTCTCCTATAGCAATAGTTTAAATAATGTTCTTATCGGTAATAATTTAAAATATCCTGACGTTAGTGCACAAGGGCTTTTGAATTATGCTGAATTAAATATCGGGGTTCTTTTTTAATACCTCACCCCACTTGGGGTTGTCTAATAAGTTGGAAAGTTAATGTTTCTCGCTGAGTTTCGCTGAGTTAAACGCAGAGTCACGCAAAGTTAAAACTCTTGTTTTCAACATTCTGCGAAAATCTGCAATTAATCTGCGGAAATCTGCGAGAAAAAAAGAAACTTATTGGACACCCCCTGGCAAAGATGAAGTGTTTCATAAGGAAGTAAGGTAGCGAAAAATGAGGATTGCATTAGCACAGATAAATTATCACATCGGGGATTTTGAAGGGAATGTTTCAAAGATCAAAGCGGCGATCCAAGAGGGAAAGAAGCAACTCGCAGATGTCGTTGTATTTGCCGAACTTGCTGTTTGCGGTTATCCGCCACGTGATTTTCTTGAATTTGATGATTTTATCCGGAAATGTTATACTTCCATTGAATCAATTGCTGAAGAATGCAGGGATATTGCGGCAATCGTGGGATCTCCTTCGATAAACCCTGCAGAAAAGGGGAAACCGTTATATAATTCTGCATTTTTTCTCTCGGAAGGGAAAATTCAATCAATTTCAAATAAGACTCTTCTACCCAATTATGATGTGTTTGATGAATACCGCTATTTTGAGCCCAACCGGCAGCCATATCATGTGATAGAATACAAAAAGTACCGTTTTGCAATAACGATATGTGAAGATCTTTGGACCACTTTTGACAATCCTTTGTATATCAGAAACCCGATGGAAGATCTGTCAAAACTAAATCCTGATTTGATTATCAATATTTCTGCTTCCCCATTTCATTATGAACAGGAAACTGTAAGAAAGGATGTTTTGACCAGAACGGCAAAGATCTATGGAATCCCTCTTTTCTATGTGAACCATGTCGGCGCCCAGACAGAGCTTTTATTTGACGGGGCTTCCCTTGTGATCAGTCCCGACGGGAGTATTTTCGATGAACTTAATTATTTCGGGGAAGATCTCCGGGTTTATAATTTAAATGATTTCCTTTACAAACAGCAGAAGGAGGAGATCAGGGATAAGACTTCTAAACCCAGGATCGAACTGATCCATGATGCTTTGGTCATGGGAATCAGGGATTATTTCCTTAAGATGGGATTTCCCAAGGCCATTTTAGGGCTTTCCGGCGGGATCGATTCAGCAGTAACACTGGTCCTCGCAGCCAGGGCATTGGGAAGTGAGCATGTGAAAGCCGTATTATTACCTTCAAAGTTTTCCTCGGAACATAGTGTAAGAGATGCGATTGAATTGGCTGATAATCTCAATGTAAGCCATGACATCATATCCATCGAAGAAGCTTTTCAAATCTTTGAAAATACACTTTCACCTATCTTTAAAGGATTGTCATTCAATCTAACCGAGGAAAATCTCCAGGCCCGGATCAGGGCTGTGATACTAATGGCTCTCTCCAACAAATTCGGGTATATCCTTTTGAACACCTCAAATAAAAGTGAAATTGCCGTTGGTTATGGCACCTTATATGGGGATATGTGTGGGGGAATATCGGTAGTGGGTGATCTTTATAAGACACAAGTTTATGAAATGGCACAGTTCATTAACAGGAAAAAAGAGATCATCCCGGCAAATACTATGATCAAGCCTCCGTCTGCAGAGTTAAGACCTGGGCAAAAAGATTCAGACTCACTCCCTGAATATAAGATTCTTGATCAGATCCTTTACCGGTATATCGAACAAAGGAAAGGACCGAATGATCTGATAAAGGAAGGATTTGACGAGGCTACCGTCAGGAAAGTGCTGAAACTGGTCAATACCAATGAATATAAACGATTCCAAACACCGCCGATATTGCGTATTTCCCCCAAAGCTTTTGGAATGGGCCGGAGAATGCCAATTGTTGCTAGATATCTAAGCTAACAGCCTCGACTGCCCTGATCTCGGGAATAGCCTTGACCATTGCAGTTTCTATACCGTTTTTCAAAGTCTGAACACTGTATGGGCAATTTCCGCAAGAACCAAGCAACCGGATGGTAACAGTATTATCTTCCATTAATCCGACAAATTCAACATCTCCCCCATCTGCCTGCAGATATGGTCTTATCTGATCAATAACGTGTATTACCTTCGTTTCGAGTTCTTCTTTTTGATTCATCATAGAATATATTATATTTACTTCACACTGCTACTTTCAGTGCATTTTGGATGGCAATTTGTTGTGCTACTTTTTTAGCAATTTCATTAAAAGCGATTGCTGTCAGTGATTTTTCATCCGTTGCAATTGGATTTCCTTCATCTCCTGATTCGGTAATAGCAGGAACGATGGGGATTTGTCCTAAAAGCGGGATATCAATTTCTTCAGCAAACTTTTTGCAACCATCTTTGCCAAAGATATAAAATTTCTTATCAGGCAGCTCAGGCGTGCTGAAATAAGACATATTTTCAATGATACCCAGAAGCGGTATCCGGATTCTGTCATTATTGAACATATCTGCTGCTTTTCTGACATCGGCTAAAGCAACCTGTTGAGGAGTACTAACAATGATGGCACCGGTCAGAGGGAAGTCTTGTACCAGTGTTAGGGCAATGTCACCGGTTCCCGGAGGAAGATCTACAATCATATAATCCAACCCTCCCCAGTCAGCGTCTGTAAATAACTGTTTTATTGCCATTGATGCCATGGGTCCCCGCCAGATAAGGGCTTTTGTCTGATCAACAAAAAACCCAATAGAAAGGAGCTTAATCCCATATTTCTCTAATGGAATGATCACGGTCTTTCCGTTTTTTTCAACTGTAAAAGGCCGTTCATGCAGCATTCCAAACATAATTGGAACGGATGGGCCATAAATATCGGCATCGATCAGTCCTACCCTGGCTCCTGATTTTGCCAAAGAAATGGCAAGATTTACGGCCACTGTGGATTTGCCGACTCCTCCTTTTCCTGAAGCAATTGCTATGATATTTTTAACCTCTTTCAAAATATTTTCTGTTTCTGATCTGAATGTAGTGACTTTCGATGTCATCTCAATATTTACCTCAAGATCATTATCAACATACCTGTGGATTGCATCAATGCAGGCCTTTTGTAATTGGTTTTTCAGGGGACAGGCCGGTGTTGTAAGGATAAACCTGAAAGAAACTTTTTTCCCTTCGATCTGAATAGTATCGATCATATTCAATGTCACTATATCTTTTTTCAGATCAGGATCAAGAACATGACGAAGTGCGTCCAAGATATTATTTTGGGTTATCATTTGATCATTAATTATTCGTTGTTAGTTATTCATTGCAGTCTTTACAATCGGGACAATCGTTATAGTCGTTACAATTCCTTCGAAGGGTCCCAGAACAATTCCTCAAACTTTACTACCTTATCATCCACAACTTCTATTCCTTCGTTTTCCAGAAGCTGTTGCATGACAGAAATCCCGCCAAAATGATGTTTGCCTGTCAGAAGACCTTTCCTGTTAACAACTCTGTGAGCAGGAACGTTATTTACGTCGCTATGTGAGACGTTCATTGCCCATCCGACCATTCTTGCAGAGCCTCTGGTGCCCAGATATTCAGCAATTGACCCATAGGAAGTCACTCTGCCTTTTGGGATCAGTTTGGCGATTTCATAAACTTTCTCAAAAAAGGAATCACTATCCTTCATAAAGAGGAAAACTAAGACTACAATTCTTCTTTTAATTCAAGAAGAAACGACTTGATGTGTTGCAAAGAATCGATGATCTCAACATTTTTTTCCACATCCTCTTTATTTTGTTTGAGCTTTTCCCTGGCGCCGTGAAGTGTATATCCTCTTTCTTTAACAAGGTGGTAAATAATACGGAGGTTATTAAGATCCGGTTTAGTGAATAACCTGTTTCCTTTTTTGTTCTTTTGGGGTTTCAGGATATCGAATTCCTTTTCCCAAAACCGGATAAGCGAAGTGTTCACTTCAAAAAGTTCCGCTACTTCGCCGATGGTATAATAAACTTTTTCGATCCTATCCGTTCTTTTCAGCATAAAATAAAAATCTATTAATCCATGGTTTGAGATGGCCTTGACGAAAGTTCAAGCATCATCTTGAACTGGTCAGGGGAAATATCATTAAAGAAGAAATAGATAGGATTTATGGCAATACCGTTTTTACGTACTTCATAATGCAAATGAGGGGAAGTGGATTTCCCGGTATTACCGACGTATCCAATGATCTGACCACGTAATATTTTTTGTCCGGGTTTGACGAAAATTCTTGACAGGTGGGCATAGACAGTTTGATAATTATAACCATGATCAATGACGATCTCATTACCATAGCCTCCTCCAACATCCATGCCCGCCGAAATGATCTCTCCATTTCCTGTTGCATAGACTACTGTTCCTATGGAAGCCGAAAAATCCATTCCTTCATGGAATTTTTTAACCTTATAAAAAGGATCCATGCGCATACCAAAATAGGATCCGATCCTTCTTAAATCTTTGTTATTGACAGGCTGAATGGCAGGAATGCTGGCCAACATCCGTTCCTTATTTTTAGCTAAATTAAAGACTTCATCATAGGATTTTGATTGAACATAGAGCTGGCCCATGATCTTATCCATCTTTTTTTCTGTTTCAATAATAAGTTCTGAATTTGTATAACCCTCTAATTTCTCATACTTATCAACCCCGCCAATACCGGCCTCCCTGATGGAACTCGGAATAGGTTCCGCTTCGAAGATGACCCGGTATATATTGTCATCCCTGTCTTCCAGATCCCGTATGACTTTGGTGATTTTATCAAGATGGTCATTCATGATCTGGAACTGCAGTTTCATCTGCTCAATTTCGCGTTTCTGGACTTTTTCCTTCGGAGAATCCACAAAATTAAAGGCTAAAACCAGCACGACAGCAGCAAATACTACACCCGTTGACAAATGAGTGAAAAAATAGAGCAGCTTTTTTCTAAAAGTTGTCTGTACCCGGTCAAATGTCAAGGATTTTTTGTTGAACTTGTACTTTACCTTGCTCATTAAAAGCGAAATAAAGAAATATTCCTGATGAGATAACCTAACAGCTACAAAATTAAGTAAATAAATTAACTTTGCAGGTAGTTCCTTTGTTGAATTTGTTAAAGATTGTTAAATGTACTCTAACTCTTTGAATTAATGAATTCTAACGCAGTAAGACAAACTTTTCTTGATTTCTTTAAAGATAAGAATCATCATATTGTTCCATCTTCACCGATGGTCATAAAAGATGATCCTACCCTGATGTTCACCAATGCAGGAATGAACCAATTCAAAGATTTTTTCCTGGGGAATAAGGAACCTAAGTACCGTCGTGTTGCAGATACCCAGAAATGCCTTCGGGTCTCAGGAAAGCATAACGATCTCGAGGAAGTAGGTCAGGACACATACCATCATACCATGTTTGAGATGTTGGGGAACTGGTCATTCGGGGATTATTTTAAACCTGAAGCGATTGAATGGGGATGGGAATTACTGACTGATATTTTCAAGATTGACAAGGATCGCCTGTATGTTACCATTTTTCAGGGTGACGAAAAAGAAGATCTTGTAAAAGATACTGAAGCTTATGACTGCTGGAAAAAAATTGTTCCGGAAGATCACATCCTTTTGGGTTCTAAAAAAGACAACTTTTGGGAGATGGGTGAAAGCGGGCCTTGCGGGCCTTGCTCTGAAATACATATCGATATCCGGGATGATTCTGAAAGAAAACTTATCCATGGTTCTGAACTGGTGAACAAAGGAAATCCCCTGGTCATTGAGATATGGAATCTTGTCTTTATCGAATTTCAGCGCCAGTCAAATGGCAAGTTAATGCCCTTACCGGCAAAACACGTGGATACAGGATTGGGGTTTGAACGGCTCTGCATGGTACTGCAGCAAAAAAAATCGAATTATGACACGGATGTCTTCCAGCCTATCATTCATGCTATTTCAGAAAAAGCAGGTATCGAATACGGCCTGAATCCAAAAGCTGATGTGGCAATGCGGGTTGTTGCAGATCATTTGCGCGCCATCTCATTTGCCATTGCCGATGGACAGGTTCCCTCCAATAATAAAGCAGGATATGTTATCCGGCGTATCCTTCGACGGGCTTTACGCTACGGCTATACATTTCTTGATCTCAAAGAGTCCTTTATTTATACATTGGTCCCTTTTCTGGTCGATCAAATGGGGGATGTTTTTCCCGAATTGAAAATACAACAGACTTTGATAATGAATGTCATCAAAGAGGAAGAAGTCGCCTTCTTAAAGACATTAGCAAGAGGAATTCATAAATTCAATGAGTACATTGAATCCCGTTCTGCTTATAAGGAGTATTACAAACTTCCCAACCTGGTCAAATCCATTGAAGGACTCTTTACGTTTGAATTATATGACACCTTCGGGTTCCCGGTTGATCTCACCCAATTGATGGCAAAGGAAATCGGCTGGACGGTCGATATGGATGAATTCAACCGGTTGCTGAATGAACAGAAGACACGTTCAAGGCAGGCTTCAACGGTAGAAACTGCCGACTGGGTGATCGTTCATAAGGATCATGGCGGACAAAAATTCACGGGATATGACAGTTTATCTGAGGAAGTAAATATCTCAAGATACAGGAAGGTTACCGCAAAGGATGGCGATTTCTATCAGATCATTTTCAATATTACGCCATTCTATGCTGAATCGGGCGGACAGGTAGGAGACCGTGGATTACTGATCTCAGGAAATGAACAATTAGAGATTGAAAATACGGTTAAAGAAAACGATCTCATTGTGCATATCATAAAAAAGCTTCCATCTGATGTATCCACGAATTTCCTTGCAGAGGTGGATGTAAGGAAACGGCGGTCAACAGCGAATAATCATTCGGCTACACATCTTTTACATGCTGCACTTCGCCAGGTCCTGGGTGTACATGTCGAACAAAAGGGATCACTTGTGGATGAGTATCATCTCCGTTTTGATTTTACCCATTATACAAAAATGACAAAAGATGAGATTGGAAAGGTCGAAAATCTCGTCAACCGGAAAATCTGGGAAAACATCCCTTTGTATGAAGACAGGGAACTGCCTATTGAAAAAGCAAAGGAAATGGGAGCCATGGCTTTGTTCGGAGAAAAATACGGGGAGAAAGTCAGGATTGTGGTATTTGATAAGGATTTCTCCATCGAATTATGTGGCGGAACGCATGTCAGTGCTACCGGTCAGATAGGATTGTTCAAGATCATTTCCGAAGGTGCCATTGCTTCCGGAATACGTAGAATTGAAGCCATTACCGAAGAAAAAACAGTTGAATATTACACTTCCCAAATAAATATACTGGATGAAGCCAGGGAGATCCTGAAGAACCCTAAAGATATTATCAGGGGGATACGATCAATCCTGGAGGAGAACCAGCAATTCAGAAAGCAGGTTGCAGAGTTTGGAAAAGGAAAGCTCATTCAATTGAAAGAGGATCTAAAAGCAAAAGTACAATTGGTAAATGGTATTCATTTCATTGCTGAAAAGGTGGATCTTGACCCCGAAAACATAAAGAATCTTGCATTTGACCTGAAGAATTCCATTGATAATCTTTTCCTTGTCCTTGCCTCTGAAAACGATGGCAAAGCAAACTTAACCGTGATGATCTCCGAAAATCTGATCAAGGAACGTGGAATGGACGCTGGAAAGATAATCCGTGAACTGGCAAAAGAGATACAGGGAGGGGGTGGAGGACAGCCGCATATTGCAACAGCCGGAGGGAAGAATCCGGCAGGGATTCCACTGGCGTTGGAAAAAGCTAAATCCTTTCTGAAATAGTACCCAATTTGCTTCTTTAACCATAATGGCCACAATGGAAACACTATGGTCACGATGAAAATATTCTTTGTGGACTTTGTGTAAATCCTGCCGGCAGGCAGGCATTGTGAGCATTGTGGTTATTTGTTTTAGCTGCAGGATCTTTTAACTGTCCTTGGCACGCGCTGCAAGCGCGCGCTAGCTATGCTGTCAAAGCCAGAAAACTAACTCCTTTTTTTTTAACTTTTTTGCCTGATGTTAAAATTTATTTTATCTTTGACCGTTCGTTCAGTCAATGAATAATATTCAGAAAAATGTGCCCAAGAACAAAGGAACAGTTCGATCTGATCAGGGAAAATAAAAAGGAGCAGATCCTCAATGCTGCCATCGAATGCTTTGGCACACGGGGATATTATTCCGTGACGATAAGCCAACTGGCAAAGCATGCCGGAATCTCAAAAGGATTACTGTATAATTACTTCAGCAGCAAAGAAGATCTGCTTAAACAGATCTTCCAAAGTCTTATGCGCGATTTTATGGGTTTCCTTGACCCTGATGAAAATGGTATCCTGGAAAAGCATGAACTGTTTGAATATTTTGATAAGGTGTTTGACTTTCTGCAAAATAATATTTCCCTGGGGAAAATGTACATTTCTATCTTCAGTCAGCCTTCTGTGCAGACGATCCTCAATGAAGAGATCGTGGTTGCCTCGCGTCAACCCCTTGGAATGATGCTTCGTTATTTTGAATCGCAGGGATTTGAGGACCCGGAAGTTGAAGTGGCTTTCCTCGGTACCCTCTTTTCCGGCGCAATGTCGGAGTTCCTTTCCGATCCGGAACATTTTCCTCTGGAAAAAATAAAAATCAAAATACAAAACATGTATAACATGTATAAATAGGATATATCATGAGAAATTTGCTGAATCTTCTGTTCTTTTGTTTGATTGGAATAACGGTGACGGGACAAGGTCTTACTGCCAAAGAGATCATTCAGAAAGCAGATGACAAAAACCGCGGCCTTTCAAGCCAGGGAGAGATGACCATGACCATTATCCGCCCTGACTGGACACGTGCAGTTTCCATGAAAACCTGGTCAAAAGGAAAGGAATATTCCCTGGTTCTGATCACCGATCCGGCCAAGGATAAGGGACAGGTTTTCCTGAAGCTGAAGAATGATATGTGGAACTGGATCCCGGCTATTGATAAACTTATCAAAATTCCCCCTTCAATGATGTTGCAATCCTGGATGGGTTCAGATTTTACCAATGATGACCTGGTAAGGGAATCTTCCATTGTTATCGATTATTCCCATAAACTACTCGGGAAAGAGACCATCCGGGGGTATGATTGTTATAAGATCGAATTGATACCCTTGCCGGATGCACCAGTTGTGTGGGGGAAAGTGATAATGTGGGTCACGACTGCCAGTTATGACCAATGGAAGGCTGAATATTACGACGAGGATAATCATCTTATCAATATAAGTAACTCTTATGATATAAAGAAAATGAGTGACAGGGAGGTCCCGACAAAAATTGAGATCATCCCGCAAAATAAGACAGGACAAAAAACAGTCCTTCAGATCAATCGTATGCAATTCAATATAAAAATGGATGACAGCTTCTTTTCCCAGCAGAATATGCGGAAAGTAAAGTAGCCCCGAACATTCGATCCTATGAATTATTTCAAACTTGCATGGCGGAATATATGGCGGAATAAGCGCAGGACACTGTTGACGGCAGCTTCGATCTTTATGGCAGTTTTCCTTGCTCTCCTGGTAAGATCCATCCAGACCGGATGGTTTGATAACCTTGTTAACGTCGTTATTCAATCTTACACCGGTCACATCCAGATCCATAAAAATGGATACTGGGATGATAAGGACATCAATAATTCCATGTACTGTAATGATTCACTACTTCGTGTCCTTCAATCGGTGGATAATATAAGGAATGTCGTTCCCCGGCTGGAATATTTTGCCTTGTCATCCTTTAAACAACAAACCAAAGGAGTATTGCTGATAGGCACGGACCCTGTGAAAGAGGATAACCTCACGCATCTGTCCCGGAAGATTATTCAGGGTAAATATCTTCAAAACACACAGCATGGTATACTGGTTGCTCAAAAGCTTGCATCTTATCTGGAAATTAAGACGGGTGACACTCTTGTTTTGATCGGTCAGGGATTTCATGGAGTGAGCGCCGTCGGTAAGTTCCCCGTTCAGGGTATTCTCCATTTCCCGTCGCCCCAGTTAGACAACCAGATGATCTATATGAATTTACCTACGGCACAGGAGTTCTTTGGCGCGGATAACCGGATTACAACGGTTTCCCTCATGTTAAATAACCCTGACCATATAAACCAGACCGTTACATTGATCCGGTCGGTTATCAATAATGACAGGTACGAGGTTATGCGATGGGATGAAATGCTTGTTGAAGTCATGCAGCAGCTCAAGGCGAAGACGGCCGGAGGTAATATCATCATTGCAATCCTTTACATGATTGTTGGATTCGGGATATTCGGAACAGTGATCATGATGACAAATGAACGGATCAAGGAATTCGGAGTCGTTGTATCGGTGGGGATGCAAAAGACAAGACTCGCGATCATCGTATTGGTTGAGATGATCTTTATCGGACTGACAGGAATTATCAGTGGAATCGCTGTAAGTCTTCCTATTATGCTATATTATAAAGTAAATCCCATCCATCTCACAGGAAATATGGCAAAGACTTTCATTAATTATGGAATTGAACCATTGATGCCGCTTGCGTTTAAACCGGCTTTCATCCTGGGAAATGTCATTATAGTTTTGATCATTGTTTCACTTACCTGTGTTTATCCCGTCAGAAAGATCTTCAAATTAAATGTTGTTGAAGCGTTACGAAAATAGATCAGCTATGATCCCGAAAATTGCTTTTAAAAATGTCTGGAGAAACAAGGAAAGAAGCCTTATTGTTATCATTGCAATCACTCTTGCCCTGACAGGCGGGATATTTACCGCTTCCATCATGACCGGGATGGTCGATCAAAAATTCAGGTCAGGGATAAATAACGAAGTGTCGCATATACAGATCCATAACCCCGATTTCCTGAAAAATTATGAACCGCAATATTCAATTGTTTCAGCCGATAGTCTTGCAGAAGTAATTTCGAGGATGCCTGATGTGAAATCGGTAGCTGTAAGAACCCGGGTTCCCGGCATGATCAGTTCTCCAAATGCAGCATCAGGCGTGCAGATCATCGGGATCAATCCGGAAAAGGAAAAGAAAGTCACACAGTTATATAAGACCATTTGTGATTCATGCGGCGTTTATTTTACAGGTCCCAGAAAAAACCCAATCCTTGTAAGTAAAAGAGTGGCAGACAAGCTTAAAGTAAGGTTAAAATCGAAGGTTGTGATCCGTTTCCAGAATACCGACGGCAACATTTCGGAAGCGGCATTTTCAGTAACGGGCATTTACCAAACGTCAAACAATGCATTCGATGATGCGAATATCTTCGTCAGGTCAAATGACTTCAATAACATTACCGGCAGCATGATAAAGCCTCATGAGATTGCAATTCTGCTTACGGATATCGACAATCTTCCTGAGGTTCAATCGGCTCTGAAGCAGAAATTTCCCGGACTTGATGTGGAGAACTGGCAGGAGATCCAGCCGGAAATGGGCCTTATCACATCTGCTATTTCCCTTGAGATCTATATTATCCTCGGAATTATTCTTCTGGCTTTGGCGTTTGGTATCGTGAATACAATGCTTATGATTGTCTTTGAGCGCACACGGGAACTCGGTATGCTCATGGCTGTCGGGATGAGTAAGGCCAGGATATTCAGCATGATAATGCTGGAAACCATTTTGCTCACATTCATAGGTGGTATTATCGGGATGGTCCTGAGCGCATTTCTGATCAATATTTTTCATAAGCATGGCATCGATATGTCATCCGTATCGCGTGGACTTGGAGCATTTGGTTTCGACCCTAAGATCTACCCTTTCATTACGAAAACCTTTTACCTTAATCTCTCTGTAATGATCTTAAGTACCGGCATATTATCTGCTATTATTCCCGCTCGTAAGGCATTAAAACTAAAACCCGTCGAAGCTATCAGAATCGAATAATTTCCAATTTAACTATGGGAAGTATGAATATCATTGAAATAAAAAATCTAACGAAGATCTACGATAAAGAGACGATTCCGGTCTACGCTCTCAATAATGTCAGCATCAGTTTCCAGTCTGGCGAGTTTACCACCATCGTTGGGCCATCTGGTTCAGGCAAGACCACCCTTCTGAACATGTTGGGGGGCCTTGATAAACCCACAGAAGGCGAGATCATCATCGACCACATCAATATCACGAAGCTCAGGTCGCGTCAACTGATCGATTTCCGTTTGCGAAACATCGGTTTTGTCTTTCAGTCATTCAACCTGATCCCGGTGCTGACGGCTAAAGAGAATGTCGAGTTCATCATGCAGTTGCAGGGAACTCCTAAAGGGCTAAGGGAAAACCGTACGAATGAACTTTTAAGATCAGTAGGCCTGGGTGACCGGGTTGATGCACGTCCGAATAAATTGTCAGGAGGACAGCAGCAAAGGGTCGCAGTGGCAAGGGCGTTGGCATCCAAGCCGAAATTTATCCTGGCAGATGAACCTACAGCCAACCTGGATTCAAAATCCGCCGAAAACCTTCTTGAAATAATGGAACAGCTTAATAAAGAAGAAAATATCACTTTCATCTTTTCTACTCATGATGCCCGTGTCGTTGCAAAAGCCCGGAGAATAGTAACACTGGAAGACGGCAAAATCGTGAGTGATATAGCAAAATGAACCGAATCAGCCTATGCAAAGACTTTTCTATATCCTTCATGTGATCATACTGTCAATAGGCACAAATGCCCAGGATTCAACTTATTCGGGGGAGAAACACCTGTCGCTGAATGGCTATGTGAAGGATATGCAGACCGTGATCATTCCAAACAATGATAAAAACTGGCAGACTGATAATCTCATACATAATCGCCTTAATTTCAAATGGAATATTTCCAGAAACTTTACTTTCTGTCTTGAAGAACGAAACCGGTTTTACTGGGGGGAACTGGTAAAATCCATGCCGGGATATAAAGATTATATCAGCTATGATAACGGACTGGTGAATATGTCATGGAATATTCTGAATGACTCTGCTTATGTATTGAATATCGCAATAGACAGGGTCTGGATCGATTTTGCACAACCTAAATTTCAGATCACGGTTGGCCGGCAGCGGATCAACTGGAGTCAGACGTATGTCTGGAACCCGAATGACATCTTTAATACATATTCCTATTTCGATTTTGATTACGAGGAAAAGCCGGGAAGCGATGCAGTACGATTCCAGTATTTTACAGGACCTGCTTCAAGGCTGGAGATCGCTGCCAAAGCGAATAAACAACAACGAATCACCGCAGCAGCTTTATACCGTTTCAATAAATGGGAGTATGATTTCCAGGCTTTGGCTGGGCTCTTTGAGCAACATGACCTTGTAGCAGGAATAGGCTGGGCCGGACAAATCGCAAAAGGGGGATTCAAAGGCGAAGCCACATACTTTCATCCGGTCCGTAACTTTAATGATACGACCGGTGTTTTTCTTGCCTCGGTAGAATATGATTACACGTTTAAAAATTCGCTTTTTCTCCAGTTTGAAGGATTATATAATTCAAACAGTTTCAATAGTGCAGATTTGCTCTTACAGCAAATGAACGCACAGTTATTAAATCCAAAGAACCCATTTCTGAGTGGATTTTCTGTTTTTGGTAATATCAGTTATCCTGTGACCCCCTTGATAAATGCATCCCTTGCAGGGATATTAAATCCGGATAATGGGATGTATTTTATCATTCCATCGGTGACGGTATCCTTGTCAAATAACCTTGATCTTTCGCTCATCGTACAATCTTTTCAATCCTACAGCGGAAAAAGCGCCATCATAGGCGAGACCCTGGTATTTATAAGGATGAAAGGGAGTTTCTGATTGTTTCTGATTTTTTTTAACCACAAAGAACACTATGGAAACACTATGGTCACAATGGAAAAATTCCTTTTGAACTTTGTGTAAATCATTGTGCTCATTGTGGTTATCAGGTTCTACAAAACTTTGATAAATGATTGAAATAATGCTTTGAAAGTCAAACAATATGTCTTATATTTGTAAGGGTATTAAGATTACCATTCAGACAAAAGGAATTTAAATATTATATTACTCTCCATAAACGAAATACAGATGTCATGAAATTTATCGCTTTAAAGTCAATGCTTGTAATCCTTATTATTACAGGCTTTGCAATTTCCGGTACCGGCCAGAATTACCGCAACATCTGCTCCCCGGGCACAACCTTCTTCAAGGATACTGCCGGTAATTTCCTGGCTTTCCGGCAGGATTCGGTGTATGTCCTTCCGGGTCAGGACACCGTTTTCATTTCCTACCGCACCATTATCGATGAATCGTACTATTATCCTTGTTTCGACACGACCAACGGCTCCATCCTGGGCGGCAGGATCTATGAAAAGGCTGACGGGACATTTTTGTTCTTTAATTACAGTCATGACACCCTCACGATCAGGTCCCATGCACCGCTGAACGCTACCTGGAAGTTCTGCAACCTGGCGAACAACGGCCGTGTTGAGGCAAAAGTGACCTCTATAGGTATAGACAGTGTCCCCGGAGGGACCGACTCCGTTAAAACCATTTCATTCCAGGCGAAGAATGCTTCCGGGAACAATGTCTCCTATTATCTGAATCAATTGACAATCAAGCTTAGCAAGCATTACGGTTTCACGAACATGCTTGATATGTATCATATCAATGACACCATTTTCTGGTACAACGCCACCATGTATTCTCTTGCTGGTAAAACAACTCCCGTGATGGGCATACAGCCGTTCGGCTGGGCCGA
The DNA here is from genome assembly GCA_903929315.1 of uncultured Bacteroidales bacterium. Taxonomy (GTDB): domain Bacteria; phylum Bacteroidota; class Bacteroidia; order Bacteroidales; family FEN-979; genus CAIYUC01. The sequence goes on along the minus strand of CAIYUC010000152.1, from coordinate 31,844 downwards.
TGTCTATTATTTCCAAGTTGGTGATATCTTTCATTATCATGGTTTTCAGCATAACAATGGGTACGGGCCTGAATGGTGGCAGATACAGCAGGTTATCTCAAAGACCGTCTCTTCAAACGGTGATACCCTTACCTATCAGTTTGACAATTGTAAACTGACAAATAATCCCTGGCCGACCCCACACGTCGAGAAAATTTATGATACAATAAGCACGACAATAATTCTCTCAACACTGGATTCCGGTATATCCATTTATCGTTTACCGATGGAGTTTTACAGAATAGGGGAATCCTATGATTCTCATGCCGCAGCATACCTCAGAACCACAGATTACAACGGTCGGATGGTTCAGAGCATAGACGATTATGCCTATGACACGCAGGATGACACCTGCTGGGGTTATGTTTTTGAGGGGATGTACGCTCCCGAATATTATTCTCCCGGTTTGGGTCAGACTGGCTATATCACGGAATGGTTCGAATCGCCGGTAATGTATGACTGGGAGAATCATCTTGTTTATTTTGAAAAAGGCAGTGAAACCTGGGGAACGCCAGTATCACAGGATTGTTCAACATTGCTGGGAGAAAAACAGGTAACAGGGTCAAATGATATACCTGTCATGGTAACACCTAATCCTGTCGATCAAAGTGCTATGATAACAGTTCCCGGAATAATGGAAGGTCAACAGATCACGGTTATCATGTATGATGAATTAGGCAACAAAGTCTTGCGGCAGCAGTTGCATTCTCCGCTTTATGTATTTAACCGCAACGACCTTCCTGTCGGGTTGTATTTTGTTGTTCTAACAGATGAGAAGGGGACTGTGATAGGAACCTCGAAGATGTTGCTGCGTTGATCATAACTACCATCGTCAGCTTTCATAAGATTACCGCTATAGATTAGATAGTGATAGAAAATCGGCAGGAGGCTGATTAAAAGAGCTGCCTGATTTCATCCTTTACAGTCTCCAGCGTCACATGAACAGCCAGTTTATCTGTGTTCATCACGGCATCAAAAATAACTCTTACCAATTCCGCAGATGATGCTGTTTCCGGGATCTGGCCGGCTGCAATATTTATCAGTTTGATCGTCTCTTCCTTTGCATTATTCACCATCTCCCAAGCTTTGGAAGATATATAAAGCTGTTGTGACAGATTGTATTCAAATTCCTCACGGATGGTTTTTATAAGCGCTGACTGAAGTTGGTAAGCATTCAATTCCGGCCGGTTCACACGTATGATAAGGTTATTTGGTGCAATCCGCTCGAGGAACAGGACAATCCGTTCATACGCCTGAAGCCGCAAAGGAAGGATAATCTTATGATCTTCCAGACGGACAGGAGAATCCTGCGGTTTTTTACTATGTGAAAAATAAAATTGAATAGCGATCAATACTGAAGCAAGGATAAGACCAATCATGAAGGTCATCATCAGCAGCCGGATAATAATATGGATTGTCATTTTACTCTAAATTGTTTATGGATACAAAGCTAAAAAAAATTAACCACTATGGACACAATGCAAATACGATGGTCACGAAGAAGATAATCTTTGTGACCTTAGTGTAAAACTTTGTGATCATTGTGATTATCTTTTTTTTTGAATTCATTTACATAAGGAATAAATATTTACGTTCCTTTTATTCTTCCGAACCAGGGTGGTTATTGAATTTATATTTTGTCATTTTTAATTTGAAGGTCTTTTTTTTAATTAAATTTGCCCTCTCTTAAAAAAACCTCATTTTCATCGTTTTAGAACATATGCTATCCAACAGAATCAACTACCTCTCGGAATCTGAAACACTTGCAATGGCCCGTAAAAGCAGGGAGCTTAAAGCAAAGGGCCATAATGTAATCAACCTTAGTCTTGGTGAACCTGATTTTAATACACCCGATTACATCAAGGAAGCCGCCAAACTGGCGATTGATAATAATTATACTTTTTATCCCCCGGTTGCCGGGTACCAGGATCTAAGGGAAGCCATTTGTCTTAAACTGAAAAGGGACAACGGTGTTGATTACACATGTGACCAGGTGGTTGTTTCGACAGGAGCCAAACAGTCGATAGCGAATGTCGTGCTAAGCCTGGTAAATCCGGGTGATGAAGTTATTCTGCCTGCTCCTTACTGGGTCTCCTATAAGGAAATTGTAAAAGTAGCTGAAGGAAAGGCAGTATTTATCCCGGGAACCATTGAGCATGAATTTAAGGTAACACCGGAACAAATCAAAGGTGCTATTACCTCAAAGACCAAACTGATAATTTACAGCTCACCTTGTAATCCAACGGGAGCCGTTTACACAAAAGAGGAATTAAAAGCAATTGCAGAAGTCCTGGTGAAATATCCATCCATTTATATCATCGGCGATGAAATATATGAGCATATTAACTTCATTGGTAAACATGAAAGCATGGCCCAATTCGATTTCATCAAAAAGCAGATGATCATTGTGAACGGTGTCTCCAAGGCATTTGCAATGACCGGTTGGCGCATCGGGTATATCGCTGCTCCTTTGGAAATCGCAAAAGCCTGTGATAAGCTTCAAGGTCAATTCACATCGGGCGCTTCTTCGATTGCCCAGCGGGCAGCTCTGAAAGCCATTGCAACAACTCCGGATACGCCTGAATTAAAAACAATGCAGAAAGCCTTCAGGGAAAGAAGGGACTTATTGCTGAAATTATTAGGTGATATCCCCGGTATGAAATTAAACCATCCTGATGGCGCTTTTTATATCTTCCCTGATATTTCTTATTATTTTGGGAAATCGGATGGTAAAACTGTGATCCAAAACAGTAATGATCTGTGCATGTATTTTTTGAACAAAGCCTATGTGGCAACCGTACCCGGCGAAGCTTTTGGCGATCCGAAATGTATTCGGTTTTCCTATGCAACATCAACGGATAACCTGGTAGAAGCGGTGAAACGGTTAAAACTGGCATTGGATGGTCTGAGATAACGAAACCATAAGTGCCAGGAAGAGAGAAAATATGAATTTAATCCTTTATTAAAAACATTTTAAGTATGAATACTCCTTCAAAATTGCAGAAATGGGTTGACCATTGGGTTGAACTTTGCCAGCCTGATTCTATTCATTGGTGCGACGGATCCGAAGAGGAGAACCGGATGTTATTTCAGCAGATGGTAAACAGTGGGATGGCTGTCATGCTAAACGAAAAAAAACGTCCCGGCAGCTATTATTTCCAAAGTGACCCCAGCGATGTGGCCCGGGTTGAGGACCGGACTTTTATCTGTTCAGCGAAGCAGGAGGATGCGGGTCCTACAAACAACTGGCTGGATCCATCGGAAATGAAAAAAATTCTTACTGAAAAATTCCGGGGTTCTATGAAAGGACGAGCGATGTATATTATTCCTTTCAGCATGGGTCCGCTGGGCTCCAAAATATCTAAAATCGGAATCCAGATCACCGATTCACCTTATGTTGTAGTAAATATGCGGATCATGACACGAATGGGTAAAAAAGTTACCGGTCTTCTTGGGGATGGTGATTTTATTCCCTGCATTCATTCTGTGGGTTCTCCTCTTGCACCGGGACAAAAGGATTCAAAATGGCCCTGTGCACCGATTGAACAAAAGTACATTGCTCATTTCCCGGAAACAAATGAGATTTGGTCATATGGCAGCGGGTATGGTGGAAATGCATTGCTTGGAAAAAAATGTCTGGCGTTGCGGATCGCATCTGTGATGGCTAAGCGTGAAGGATGGCTGGCCGAGCACATGCTGATCATGGGGATCACAAATCCACAGGGTGTAAAAAAATATTTTGCAGCCGCTTTCCCCAGCGCTTGCGGGAAAACCAATCTTGCCATGTTGATACCTACCATCCCGGGTTGGAAAGTCGAAACTGTGGGAGACGATATTGCCTGGATGAAGTTCGGCGATGACGGTTATTTATATGCCATCAACCCGGAAGCAGGATTTTTCGGCGTGGCGCCATTTACTTCTATGGAAACCAATCCAAACGCCATGTTATCCTGCTGGGCCAATTCGATATTTACCAATACGGCATTGACTCCTGATGGTGATATCTGGTGGGAAGGGATCGGAACGGATATTCCTGAAGGAACGCTTACCTGGACCAATGAAGTGTTTGATAAGGAAAAACACAAAGTTGCTGCGCATCCGAATGCACGTTTTACAACGCCGGCCAATCAATGCCCATGCATCGATAAGGATTGGGAAAATCCAAAAGGTGTCCCGATCTCTGCATTTATTTTCGGCGGGCGTCGTCCCGGCACTGTACCGCTTGTTTACCAGTCTTTTGACTGGAATCATGGGGTGTTCATGGGATCTATTGTCGGCTCGGAGGTAACGGCTGCAGCTATTGGCCTGAAAGCAGGTGTCCGTCGTGATCCGTTTGCAATGCTTCCCTTCTGCGGATATCATATGGGTGATTATTTCGGTCATTGGGTGAAGATAGGTAGTACGGCGCCTGATAAAACACACTTACCAAAAATTTTTAATGTCAATTGGTTCCGTAAAGGAGCTGATGGAAAGTTTTTATGGCCGGGTTACGGTGATAATATACGTGTCCTGAAATGGATCTTTGGAAGGGTTGAAGGAACGGCAGACGCTATAGAAACACCAATCGGTAATGTTCCTCCTAAGGATGGAATCGATATTACAGGACTTCATGGAGCTGAAGCCAATCTGGATGAAGTATTGAAGGTAGATAAAACCGAATGGCTGAATGAATGTGAATTGATTGCCGATCATCAGGCACTATTCGGAAGCAGGATGCCGGAAGAATTGAAAGCCCAGTTTGAGAAGCTTAAATCCCATCTCAATAAATGAACAATGGCGGTAAATCCAAAGATTTACACCAAAACAGGCGACAAGGGACAAACCTCCTTGTTGGGTGGAACAAGGGTTTCAAAAGGTCATGAGCGTGTCGAAGCATACGGCACGCTGGATGAATTGAACTCATTCATCGGTTTGATCAGGGATCAAATAACCGATGAGCATTATAAGATCCTTCTTAAAACCATCCAGGAGAAGATCTTTACGGCAGAATCCTGGATCGCCTCCGATCCTGAGATCAAGACCAAAAAGCTCCCTGTGATTGAGGAACAGGATATAAAGGTCCTGGAAGATGAGATCGATGAAATGAACAAGTCACTTCCCGAACTAAGGCATTTTATTTTACCAGGAGGCGCCGCGATCGTTTCTTATTGTCATATTGCACGTACAGTCTGCCGCAGGGCTGAAAGGACCGTCATTCGTCTGAAAGAAAAAAATCAGATGGATGTCATAATAATAAAATATCTCAACCGTTTATCGGACTACTTTTTCGTTCTGGCCCGAAAATCAGGACATGATTCAGGTGCAACGGAAATGCAATGGATGACGGATGTTTGATAATTTTTATACTTTTGCAAAAATTTTCAAAAAGTCTATTAAATGTATTGGACACTAGAATTAGCCTCTAAACTGGAAGATGCACCGTGGCCTGCGACCAAGGACGAGTTGATCGATTGGGCTGTAAGATCCGGCGCTCCCCAGGAAGTTGTTGAAAATTTAAAAGAGATCGAAGATGAAGGCGAAACCTATGAGCGTATAGAAGATATCTGGCCCGATTACCCCACCAAAGACGATTTCTTCTTCCATGAGGATGAATATTAATACCGTTCCTTTATTTTCTTTTCTTTGAATTTTCTATTCTCTCTGTCTCCTTTCAGATCCTAATTTTCATACTTAATTGATAATCTCTGCTCTATTTTTGATTGTGGGGCTGAATTGAAAAAGACTTTTACCGCGAAGTCGCAAAGACGCAATAAAAAATCAAATTAAATCTGCTACTTTTTCCTGCCAAAGTATAATAATATCTACTCTGATTTTAAATTTTGATTACTTTGATCGCATGGCAGATTTTACCGTTTACCTTCAGGTAAGCAATGTAGGCGCCGGGCTTGCAGGGTTGACCGCCGTTGTCAAGCCCGCGCCATTTTATAGTATGAGGTCCTCCTTTCATTTGTTGATTGATTATACATATAATAAACTTTCCCTGAAGATCAAAAACAGATAGTTCGATATATGCAGTTTCCTTTATATTAAATTCAAACATTGATTCATCCTGGAAAGGATTCGGCCAATTTTTTACATTAACCGAGGAAAAGTTTGAAAGATTCTTTACTCCTACGATTGGATCCGGTATAAAATGACCCTGTCCGTCATTGTACATGATTTCAAGATGTGATTGAGTTGGAGCCTGAGTTGATTGGACTGTGATGATATCAATGAAACCATTATTATCCAGATCTGCACAATACGATCCATATAAATTCGGACTTCCGTATACCGGAATAGGAACAAATGTTGTATCTCCAAGTTGAAAATTACCCAGATTATATATTATATGCTCTCCGCCTACAAATGTCCACAGGATATCAGGATACCCATCGTTGTTAAAATCATAACATTGTATTGCCCCATAATTGCCGGGAAATATGAGATCCGGCAGTTTCTGGAATGTATTGTTCCCGAGGTTTTTAAAAATCCGAAGAATATCCATGTCTCCCCACATTTCATAACGGGATGTAAGTATATCCTTTTTCCCGTCAAGATCAAAATCAACTATAACCCCTTCCTGCATGTAATTTGAATCGATCAGTAAAGTTTGAAATCCTGAAGGTGTACTAAAATAAACTATCGTGTTTTGTCCGACAACAACGATATCGTCACGGCCATCTCCATTAAGATCACCACAGGGGGTCATATACGGAGTATCCTGGTAATAGTAAGTCGGTGCTGAAAAGCCTCCCTGCCCGTTATTATACAGAATCCCAACTATACCCCCGTTTATTGATGAAACAACCAGATCCTGGTATCCATCTCCGTTGAAATCCCCATGATCAATCCATGTAAAAGTTTCTGTACTGTTGAGATTAAAGTCTGAGTAACTATTATTTGGAAAAGTACCATTACTATTATTGTAAATACGTAGGTATGTTACATTATGTCCATTTTCATAAGCAAAATATAATGCAACAATATCATTCCACCCATCATTATTGACATCTATTGCAAAAATATTATCTTGATATCCACAAAAAGATTTGGAAGTATCCGTTATTTCAAATGTTCCCCAACCCATATTCTTCATCAAAGTAATTGAAGGGTTTGTACTACCGCCAAGGACATTGTGCCCAACAATAATATCATTAAACCCATCATGAAACAGATTTGTTGCGTAAACGGAATTTGCCCATTTAGGTAATAAATACTCGCTCTGAATATCCATTTTTAAGAAAACAGTTGTCCCAAGTAAGAATAAAAGGGCAAAGCCTCTGTAAAATGTTTTCATTTTTTCAATGATTTATGATAATTGAACTGTGAATAAAACACCCGAAATTTATTACAAATTTTTGATTTTGTCAATTATGGAAACCCCTAAAAAATAATTGTGGTAAACTGGAATAACATTTTTATAAACAAATTTTATATATAAGTCAATCAATCAAAGAAATGAACTTTATACATACATTTTGCACGCCAGAAAAATAAATTCCCTATTATTACAAAAAAAGCATGAGTGTCTTGTTTTTGCAAAAGAACCAATTATGAAAAAATTTCAATAAAACTAAAAACATTTTATCCATTATTGTTTAACAATAAATCGAGATGCAAACCTAATAAATGAAAAGTGGCGAATCTTAAATGAACGAATTATTCAGGATCGTTTTTGAGCCAATTTCAGCGATAAATCACGCTATCACCCGGTTAAAGCACCTGCCGGAAGAAACTAAAATGCACATTACCGTATTTACGCTGCTGATCAAACCCGGGGTGATCTGCGAAATCAAACCTGTTCGAATGTTCAAGAATAAACCAGCCATCTTCCCGGAGAAGCTGGTTCTTTATAATTAATTCGGGAAGGGTGTCAATCCCTTCCAGATCAAAGGGTGGATCAGCAAAAACAAGGTCAAATGAGCCTTCCGGATGTTTGAGATAGGTAAAAACATCTGTTCTCATAGCTGTCATGCATTCAGGGATCAATTCTTCCGCAGTTTTCCGGATGAAAGAATGACACTTCGGATTTATTTCAATGGCGACGATTTCCTTGCATCCGCGGGAAATAAATTCATAAGAGATGTTGCCTGTTCCGGCGAAAAGATCCAGCACTTCGAGTTCGGTAAAATCAACCAGGTTATTCAATACATTGAACAATCCTTCCTTAGCAAAATCAGTAGTAGGGCGCACCGGCAATCCTCGTGGTGGATGGATCTGCTTACCTCTGAATTTCCCGCTTACAATCCGCATAACCTGAGATTCAGTAAGGGATAAAAATAATGAGCAGGAATTTCATTGAAGACGTAGCTGTATTTAAATGCGGCGTTTCGATTTACAAATTCGATGTTCCGGATATACCGGTAAAGGAGATCATAGAGCTCTGATTCTTTTATTATATTTCCCATCAATACCACTTCTGTTTCTTCCGGGTTAAGGGTCAATTGCTCCATCACAAAGATCACGTAATAAATTAGGTCGGTTGGCGCCTGGAAATGAAAAGCATTATAATAATTCAACTGCTTTCCATCAAATATGAGGAAGTCGAAATCATTTTCCCTCACATGAATGAATACTTTTTTCCGGTTTATCCTGTTTTTATAATTCATCCAGATGCTCTGGATCAATGCACTTGAATGGTGAAATATTTTCGCACCGGGGAAAATCTGTAAACCTGCTTCAAGGAGTTTGGCACAAACATCATAAACATTGACAATTTCAAGCTGTTGCAATTTATCATAAAGTGTCTCTGTCCGATCGTCTTTTTCATGGATAAAATCGAAGTAGCTCTTTTTCTCCTCCGGGTCAAACAAAGGAGCCGGGATCAAAGTGGACCTGTTATTTTCGATCATCAGACTCACGGAGTCGAACGGTTGTCTGATCCAGGGAATATTTTCTGCTACCTCCTGTAAATAACTTGCGAATGACTCGATAACAACATATTTATTCTTTTCATTATCAAGTATGCACCAGGAAACATGTGTTTCGCTCAATTGGACAAACAAGCTGTAAGTAGAGGTATCAAAGGGATCGAAAGATTCGTCCGTTTTACTGATGATTGCATTTACCGGTGACTGCATCCAAAATACGAATTAAACCAGGAACACGAAAATCATGTTCAGAATAACAATAAACATAAAAGAAATGATGAGGTAGCCCCATAACTTCTTAGAAGAAAAGAAGCAGGCGTAAATCATCTTAAGTAAATTATTACTTACGGTTGCCTGAAGTACTGCCACAAAGATCATGTCCAACGAAATACTGTACTTTCCCTGGAAAAGGCTGATAAGAAAGGGATCTATATCGGTCAGCCCGACAATATAGGAAAGTACATTCAACCCGGGATTACCCCAATTCTTAACGATAAACCAGGTAATGAAAGTAAGAGCGACAAATAATAAAGTAAAGATGATAGCTACCTTAAATTCAAGAGGGTTTCTGTCAACATTTAATTCATGGTCGTAAGTGTTGATTTTCGTATTCCGGAAAAATAATACAATGATACCTATCAATGCTGAGATCCCAAATAAGGTTATGAAATAGGGATAGATCCTCAAAAAAAGCACGGTGTTAAAAATGAGAATAAGGATCAGTATCCGGCAATACATCATGGCTGTTGCAAAGATGATCGCGGCTACGTATTGGTTCTTTGAATCAGGGTCTTTCCTGCTTTTTTTTGCAAGAATAATTGTGGTTGCAGTACTGCTGTATAACCCGCCCAGGATCCCGGAAATGACAATGCTTGAGTTTTTGAATACAAATTTTTTAATCAGGTAACTGACATATGAAATGGTTGACACAACCACTATTGCCAGCCATATCTTGTAGGGGGTAAGACTGATGTCATTAATAAATGGTTCATCCGGAACGATCGGAAGGATCACACCGGCAATGATCAGGAATTTTCCCAGGGTAAGGAATTCATCCTTATCAAATTTCTGGGAGAAATGGTAAAATGATTCTTTCAGTTCCGTAAAGATCAAAACGGTAACAATGATCAAAATGACGATCCAATATGGTTGTGTCATCAGAAGGGGTCCGATACTATAGGTTATCAGTGCAATGATAATCGTTGTGATCCCATGGTCATTATATTTCGTAATCTTAAAATAGTAGTTAATCGCCATAAACAGGGATAATCCCACTCCTCCTATTTCGAATACGATCAGGTTCCCGGGACTGATCAGGAACAGAATGAAACCGAGTATTCCGATAAAGGTAAATGTCCGGTCTGTTCCAAATGTCCGGTCAGCTTCATCACCGATACCATGCAGCTTTCTTTGGGAAAGTCCAATCAGTAATGAAAAAACAGTGACCAGAAGAAAATTGATCAATTCTTTCGGTATGCTTTTAATGAATTCCATCGATTTATAATTATTGATTCATTTCCAAAAAATCCGGGATATCTTTCAGAAACTCATATGTCCTGTTACTTTGATCGATATGACATGCAAAATGTTCAATGCCATTTGTGACAACAAGGTATGGGACATTCAGGGTCATATTATAAATGGCGATCTGGTCGAAAACATCCTGTGTGATCTTGACTTCAGGCGCTTTGCATTCAACGATCATCCTGGGTTTGCCCAGGTTATTATAGATCACGATATCGCTTCTTTTCTGAAGCCTGTTATATTTCAGCGACGCTTCAACCGATATCAGTGAAGAAGGTATATTCCTTTCACGGACCAGGTATCCGATGAAATGCTGCCGGACCCATTCCTCCGGAGTGAGCGCAACATATCTTTTACGGATGTTGTCAAAAACTTCATTCTTCCCTTTCGTGTTCCTGAGCTTCAACTCTGAAGGCGGAAGATTTAATTGCTGCATAAACCTGGTGAAAATACAAACATACAGAAAAATTTGACAAATAAGGTATCTTTGCGGGAAAACCCCTCCCCTGAGAGGCTGACTAAAAGGTACGGTTTATGATCCTTTTTCCTTCTTTGTGTACTTTGTGCAGACATAGTGTTCATCGTGGTTTAGTGTTTTATAGATTAACCACAATGGTCACAAAGCCTGCTTGCCCGCAGGCAGGTTTCAACAAAGATCACAAAGACTATTTAAACAACCGCTAGCTTACCAAGGGTTGATTTTACTTTGATTGTAAATTCTGACGATGGCTGCCCGGAAAAACGCCTTCAGTTTTGATAATATCCTGAGTGATCTTAAAAAAAAGATCTATTACCCGGTATATTTTTTATCCGGGGAAGAGGCCTATTTTATTGATGAGATCTCGGATTACATTGAGCAAAATGTCCTTACCGACACCGAGAAAGAATTCAACCAGACTATCATCTATGGAAAAGATACTGACATTCCTACATTGGTGAGTTATGCCAAGCGTTTTCCCATGATGGCCAATTACCAGGTCATTATTGTAAAGGAAGCACAGGACCTGGATAAAATCGAAGAGCTGGCGGGTTACATCGAACATCCATTAAATTCGACCTTGCTTGTGATCTGTTATAAATATGAAAAAGCCGACAGGCGGAAATTGTTTTTCAAATCCATCGAAAAAACCGGTGTTCTGTTCGATTCCCCGAGGCTTTATGACAATCAAATCCCCGATTGGATAACGGATTATATCCGGAAAAAAAATTATACTATAACCACCAAAGCAACTTTTCTGCTGGCTGAATTTCTCGGGACTGATCTTTCGAAGATCGTGAATGAGATCAGCAAGCTTACGATCAATATTCCTCCAAGACAGGAGATAACGGAAGAATATGTTGAGAAAAATATCGGAATCAGTAAGGACTTCAACGTCTTTGAGCTTCAAAAAGCCCTTGGGAGAAGAGATATCTTCAAATCAAACCAGATCATCACCCATTTTGCAGCTAACCCTAAAGAGAATCCCCTGGTCAAAGTGATTCCCCTTTTGTACAGTTATTTTTCCAAAGTCCTGATTTATCATCAACTTCCTGATAAGTCCAGGAACAACGTTGCATCAGTCTTATCGGTCAATCCGTTTTTTGTCCCGGATTACCAGGCAGCTGCCGGGAATTTCAAAGTCACCAAGCTGATTTCGATCATATCTCTTTTAAGGGAATATGATCTGAAGGCCAAAGGGGTGGACAATCTGTCCGCTACCGATGGTGAGTTGATGAAGGAATTGGTGTTTAAGATATTGCATCAGTAATTAAAAAAAAAGCCTCCTGACGGAGGCTTCCCTTTCATCAAAGCAACCCTTTAAAAACCTCCGTCAATATACCATTTACGCTCTTTATTATCGTTGCGTAATGCAAGGTTCATTTTCTTGATCTCACCCGACTTAAACCGGATCTCATACGGTACGAAATCACCTGCATATTCACCTGATTTGAAGGATTTTCCTATGAAAGTGATCGTAAGGCCCCCCAACAACTTTTTCATTATACCTGCCTGCGACGATTGCATCACCACGGGGTAAAGTTTTCCAACTGTCACCCAATCTTCTTTGTGGCAGGCTTCGAAAAACATCCTGGCGACTTCTTCACTGGTTGAAGCAGTTATTCCGGTTTGATCCGGGCTGTATACTTCACTTACTTTCTTCCAGATCAATCCTTCCGGCAGATCAATTGTGAATGTTGGTTCCGGAACATCAAGGTCATACCTGATATCATCTACTTTAATGACCTGGTATTCTGTATTGCCTGATTCCACAAATATTTCAACAGATATCAGGCGTTTGGTTGATTTGTCGAATGTATAAACCCTTCTGCTGTCGGATTCCGAAACCGAGCTGTTCAGCATGTATGCATTCCTGAAATCACCCGTTGCCTTAGCTTTTACAGTCAGTATGAACGTATTTCCACTCTCAGCAATCCTGCATTCAGCCTTGTTTTTCTCTGCTAAATCCTTTTCAACTCCAAGGATTTTCATAGGATCGAGAAAAATCTTCATCCATCCCATAAACCCTGCATCAGGGGCACCTACCATTGCCACACCAGGGTTGACCATATAGAGATACTGGTTTTTCCCATCCATCACCACAATTCTCCCGGGTTTTTCGATTCTCCATCGCGGCGGTTCGGTGAACGTTCTCCAAAGTTTGTGGGTAACAAATCCAGCTTTGATATCGATAAAATCGAAATTCTCACCCGGTTGAGTCCTGACCTTAAAATTCATGAAGACCGACTTTATTCCTTCCATCGCCAGAATCGATTTTTTGATCAGGGCATTTGCAGCATAGCCCTTATTCTGAAACCAGCCTGTATAATTAAATAATGGGATCAATGCGAAGGCGATGACCAGGACGGCAGCGATACTCGCTACTTTTTTCCATGCCGGGCTAAACATCGGGATAATCCTGCCTTTCCCTGTTGATCCCTTTTTATCGGTTTTTATAAGTCCCTGGATAACCTTGTCCGTCAAACTTTCGCTGGCATAAATTTGAATTTTGGGCCGGACCGCCGAAATTGCCTGTTTGATCTTTTGATACTCCTCCGAACAATCGTAACAGTCTTCAAGATGTTTTAAAAGCTCATCTTTCCTAGAGCTGCTGATGCTTTCATCGAACATATCAGCCATATTTTCAGAAATATAATTACACTTCATTATTTGCCTCCTTTACTGTCATTAAATTAAACCTTAATTTATCAATTCCATATTTAAATCGCGATTTTACTGTGTTTACGTGGGTCTCCAGGATTGCGGATATCTCGACGAAACTTAATTCATCGATGATTCTCAATCGCAATATTTCTGCCTGTTCTTTCGGCAACCTACCCAATAATGTATTGATCCGCCTGAATTCTTCCTTCCGGATAATTTCTTCTTCGTAGGGGATCCCTGTTAAAGCATTAGCTTCTTCTGAACCATTCAGCGGCTCATCGTCTATCTTTGCTTCCGATCTTAATTTATCGATGCAAAAATTGGAGACCATCCTGAATATGTAAGGAAGAGGTTTGGTAACATGATTGAACTCATACCGTTCTGTATAAATTTTAATGAAAGTATTTTGAACCACATCTTCGGCATCCTGCAGATTTCCAAGTTTAAAGAATGCATGACGGACCAGCTGGTGCTGATGTCGTTTTATGAATTTTTCAAGCTCGGGGATCGTTTGGGGAAATCGTTCTTCGCTATCGGTCATTTTCAGAAATATAAAAAGATGCTATTTATTGATATGACGGAAAGATATTGGAAAAAGACGTAAAACAGGAAAGAAAAAATACCTTCAAAGGGAAATAATTCAACAGGAAAAGAGAAGATTCATCCCGTATACGTTAATCAATTTCAACTTTATAATTGAATTCGTTTGAACGGTAAGTTTCTTCTATTGCCTGGGCATATTTTTCGAGAATAAATTTCCTTCTGAGTTTCAGTGTAGGTGAGAGTTCCCCGCTCTCCATGGTCCATTCATCGGAAACCAATCTGAATTTCTTGATCTTTTCTGTTTGTCCGAATTCCTGGTTAAACCGCTCCACCTCTTCCCTGACCCGTTTAATGATCCTGGGATTCAATACTGCTTTTTCTTTTGAAATGAACCCGATGTGTTTAACGGTGCACCAGTTTTTAAGGTGTTCGAAATTCGGGATGATTAGTGCAGCAGTATACTGGCGGTTTTCCCCCATTACCATGATGTGCTCGATAAACGGGGATTCCTTGAACACCTGTTCGGTCGCCTGGGGAGCGATATATTTACCGGTTGACAACTTAAAAATTTCCTTTTTCCTGTCTGTGATCCTGAGGAATACATCATTTTCCAGGATGCCGATATCACCGGTATGAAACCATCCTTCCTCATCCATCACCTCCATGGTCATTTCAGGACGATTAAAATAGCTGATCATGACATTCGGTCCCTTGACAAGGATCTCGCCGTCGCGGGCTATTTTCACCTGGACACCGGTGAGTACGGGACCCACTGTTCCGAAGCTCGTGCCCCCTTTCCCATGGTGATTGCTGGAGATTCCCGGTGAAGTCTCGGTAAGCCCGTAAGCCTCATAAACGGGTATGCGGGCAGCCCAGAAGATGCGTGTAAGACGCGGATGGAGCGAGGCGCTGCCACATATCATGAACCCTATTTCTCCGCCAAGGGCTTTTCTCCATTTTGAAAATATAAGCACATTGGCGATGAACAACTTGACATCATAAAACCAGCCATTTCTATGATCCAACTCGAACTTGTGTCCCTGACGGAGCGCCCAGAAAAAAATAATCTTGGGAATTAACGGAAGACTTCTCCCTTTCATAACGATCCGGTTGTAAATTTTTTCCAGTACCCTCGGAACGGTGGCAAAGACGTTGGGCTTAATATCGAGGATATATTCGGCAAGCTTATCGATGTCCTGAACATAACAGACTGAAATGCCGTACGACTGGTAAACATACCCTGTAGTCCTTTCATATACATGGCAAAGCGGTAGAAAGCTCATTGCCCGGTATCCGGGTTTCAGAATATGGATTTTTGCCAGCGCCTTGAAGTTGGAAACAAAGTTGTTGTGGGAAAGCATTACTCCCTTCGGCCGTCCAATAGTACCGGAAGTATAAATAAGAGATACAAGGTCGTTGGGACCAATGGAGCTTTTTATGTTTTCCAGCTGATCCGGATGTGCGAAGTTGCGGCCAAGTTCCAGGATCTCTTTCCAATTCCTGACTCCGGCGATCATTTCAATAGAAAAGACCTCCTTCAGGGTATCCGATTCTTTCAGGACATTGCTTACCCGCTGAAATATTTCCTGGTTTGAAATAATGAAATATTCAATTCCTGCATCTTTCAGGATATAGCGATAATTGTCTTCCGAGATCGTCGGGTAAACCGGGACCTGTATAGCACCTATCTGCATGATCCCCATATCAAAAAAATTCCATTCCGGGCAATTGACCATGATGGTAGCGATCCTGTCACCTTTTTTTATTCCGAGAGATAACAACCCAAGGCTTACCAAGTTGCAATTGGTAATGTAATCCCCGGAAGAATAGCTCTCCCATCGCCCGTCCTTCTTAAAATAAAAAGCATCCTGTTTGGATTTGAACTCATCCTTGTATAATTCCAATAAATCGAATATCCGGGTAATTGATTTCATCGTTGTCAGCTAAACTGAAGCTTATCGGAGTAATGTTTTCTATTCTATTGAAAAAGTTTGTCGATGCTGTTATTATATTTCTCCGTAATGAACCTGCGTTTCAATTTAAGAGTCGGGGTTATTTCGCCGGATTCAACTGTCCACTCGGTATCGAGAAGCTTATAACTTTTGATTTTTTCTGTCACACCAAAAAAGGCGTTATATTTATCCACTTCACGGTTGAGTCGTTTCTGGATCCTTGGAAGATTGATCATTTCGCTATTTGTAGTATAAGGTACCTCCTTGAACTCACACCATGACCGCAGGAAAGTAAAGTCAGGGACGATGAGAGCTGCCGCGAATTTCTGGTTTTCACCGACTACCATAATCTGATCAATAAACAATGATTCCTTAAATTTATCTTCGATCAATTGCGGACTCACATATTTTCCGAAAGAAGTCTTGAAAATTTCCTTTTTACGCCCGGTTATCTTTATTTGTCCTTGCAGTTCAATCAGTCCGAGATCGCCGGTATGGAACCATCCTTCATTGTCAATCGCTTCATTGGTCATTTCAGGCGCTTTATAATACCCTTTCATAATACTAGGTCCTTTGCAAAGGATTTCTCCATCTTCCGCAATTTTCACCGATACATTCTTAAGCGGTCTTCCAACGGTCCCGAATTTTACACCATGCTCACTGAAATCACCGACCGCAATGACCGGAGAAGTTTCAGTAAGGCCATACCCCTCCAGAACATGAATACCTGCGGCCCAGAAGAGTCTTGCCAGACGGGGTTGCAACGCGGCGCCTCCTGATACGATGATCTGGACATTCCCTCCCAGGGCTTCCCGCCATTTCACATAGACCAGCTTATCATAGATCCCGCGTTTTATTTCATAGAACCATCCGTTGGCCCCTCTGAACTCATACCTCAATGCCAGGTGCAAAGCCCAGAAATAGATCCACCGTTTGGCACCTTTCATTTTATGCCCAGCTGCAAATAATTTGTCATAGATCTTTTCCAGTAACCTGGGGACTGTAGAAAGCATCGTGGGTTTGACATCCTTCATGTTTTCGGTGATTGTTCCCAGGTTTTCCGCATAATAAATCGAGATACCGAGATAGTGATATACATAATTCAACATTCGCTCATAGATATGGCAAAGGGGCAGGTAACTGATGGCTTTTGCTTCTTCACCAAATGGAGGAATGTAAGCAACGATCTTAAAATTGGAAATGATATTATTATGTGTAAGCATTACCCCCTTGGGATTACCGGTAGTTCCGGATGTATAGATGATCGTCGCAACATCTTCATTTTTCACGGATGCTTTTACTTTTTCAAGTTTCTCCTTATCCGGGTTTTTCTTCCCCAATTCAATAAGTTCGTTAAGATGTTTCAGTTCATGATGATCTTTAT
The DNA here is from genome assembly GCA_903929315.1 of uncultured Bacteroidales bacterium. Classification (GTDB taxonomy): domain Bacteria; phylum Bacteroidota; class Bacteroidia; order Bacteroidales; family FEN-979; genus CAIYUC01. The sequence continues at coordinate 14,408 of CAIYUC010000152.1, read as the reverse complement.
AGGTGAATACATCCTGGATAGAAGGAATTTCCGGAAGGATGTGTTTGATCTTACGGAGAAGTTCCATACCCGATACAAAGACATACTTCACCTCTGCATGGCTCAGTATATATTTATAATCAGATTCGCTGATGGTCGGATAAATTGGCACATGGATGGCTCCCACCTGAAGGATTGCCATATCGACGAAATTCCATTCCGATCTGTTAGGGCTGATCTGTGCGATCCTGTCCCCCGGCTGAATGCCCAGCATAAGGAAACCCTGACTGATATTGTTAACGATCTCCCGGTACTGTTTGATGTCGTATTTTACCCATTCCCCATTCTCTTTGGAAGCCAGGACATCGTCTTTAGGCTTGAATGTTGATTCATAATAAGGTAACAGGTCAAAAATGCGGGTTACTTCCATAACACATTTTGTTAGGTCGGATAAAAAATTACCAGAAATTATATGCAATAATAGCGATTTTATTGAAGAAGAAAAAAACCTTTCCCTTCCATCACAGGATCTTATGGAAGTGCATTGTGCTTGCCTGTGCAGTCGGCATAATTACAAGGTCATTGATATTAACATGCTCAGGCAGGGTAGTAACATAATAGATTGCTTCCGCAACATCTGACGGATCCAATGGTTTATAGCCTTTATAAACATTATCGGCCATTTCCTGATCCCCTTTAAACCTGACCACCGAGAATTCAGTATCTGAAGCCCCGGGAGCTATATGTGTGACTTTAATATTATATGGAAGTAAATCAATTCGTGTGCCTTTGGTAATCGCATCCACAGCGAATTTGGAACCACAATAAACATTGCCTTTGGCATAGACCTCTTTACCAGCTACTGAACCGATGTTGATAATATGACCTTGTTTCCTTTTCACCATCAACGGAGCCACGAAACGGGTCATGTATAATAAACCCTTAATATTCGTATCAATCATACGTTCCCAGTCATCAACCACTCCCTCGTGAATGGAATTCAGTCCAACAGCCAGACCGGCATTGTTAACCAGCACATCAATATGAGTCCATTTTTCAGGAAGTGATTCTATCGCTTTTTTCACTTCACCCAATTTCCTGACATCAAAATTCAAGGGAAGAACTTCGATGTTGTATTTGTCAATTAGCTTTTTAGTCAATTCATTCAATAATTCTCTACGACGGCCGGTGATGATCAGGTTATGATCTTCCTTCGCAAACTTCAGGGCGATAGCTTTTCCAAATCCACTTGTGGCGCCGGTAATTAGTATGATTTTGGTCATATTAACTTGGTAATTATGGTAATTATGGTTATTCGTAGTTATTCATGGTTATTCAGTAGTTATTCAGTAGTCATTCGTTGTTATTTATTTCTGCATTTCTGCATTTCTGCATTCCCTTTCCCTTTATCCATTCCCTCGCATTTACAAATGCCTCAATCCATGGAGTCACCTCATCATTTCTCCCTTCCGGATAATATGCCCATTGCCATGGAAATATGGAATCCTCGAGGTGTGGCATAATGGCAAGATGCCTTCCGTCATATGAAGCGATACAAGCTGCATTAAATTCTGAACCGTTTGGATTACCAGGGTATTGATCATAGCTGAATTTGGCAGTGATATGATATTTGCTCTCATCAAAAGGGAAGGTGAATTTTCCTTCACCATGTGCTATCCATATCCCAAGGCGTGACCCGGCGAGTGAACTCATCATGATGGAATGATTCTTTAAAATATCCACTGTCAGGAAGGAAGATTCAAATTTACGGGAATCATTCCATGTCATTTTAGGATGCTTTTCATGATCCGGATAGATAAGGCCAAGCTCAACCAGCAACTGGCAACCATTACATACCCCGAGACTTAAGGTGTCATTACGACTGAAGTACCGGTCTAAAGTCTCCTTCGCTTTTTCATTATACAGGAATGCGCCTGCCCAACCTTTTGCCGAGCCCAACACATCGGAATTTGAAAATCCCCCGACAAAAACGATCATGTTAATATCATCAAGCGTTTCCCGGCCGGAAATAAGATCTGTCATATGAACATCTTTCACGTCAAACCCGGCTGCATAAAGTGCATACGCCATATCCCTGTCACGGTTCACACCTTTCTCGCGAATTATGGCAGCGTTAATTCCACTTGCATACCGACGGTTCAGATCAATGTTGTAGCGGGAAGGATCACCTGTGAAATCATCCTTAAACCGGAATTTCAATGGTTGTTTTTTATAGTTATTAAACCGTTCAAGCGCCAGTTTTTCCCCGCATTGCTTACGGTCCATGAGGTAAGAAGTCCTGAACCATGTATCCCTTAAAGTATTAATATCGAATGAGAATCTTTCTTCACCATTTTTGATCTCCAATGTTCTGTTGTGGCTGATCTTACCAATCTTTTGGAATTTCAATCCGGCATCACCCAAAAATAATTCAACTTCTTTTGGCTTATTCACCTGGATCACAACCCCCGGCTTTTCACTGAAAAGGAGCTTTATCAAATCCTTTTCCTGTAAGGATGTCAGATCAGCATCCAATCCTATATCCTGCCTTGCAAAGGTCATTTCCAATAAAGTGGTAATAAGACCACCGGCTGATATATCATGACCTGAAAGGATAAAACCTTCCTTCAACAGATGTTGAACTGTGCTAAATGCTTTTACAAAATAAGCAGTGTCTTTAATTGTCGGGACGTCATTCCCGATTTTGTTCAAAACCTGGGCAAAACTGCTTCCACTGAGACGGAACTCATCCCCGGAAAAGTCAATATAAATAAGCTCTGATCCCGGATCATCAATCAATAAAGGGGAGATGACAGTACGAACATCCGAAACCTCAGCAACGGCAGTAATAATAACTGTACCGGGTGAATAAACCTCTGTTCCGTCGGGATATTTCTGCGTCATGGAAAGTGAATCCTTGCCCGTTGGAATGTTGATCCCAAGTTCAATTGCAAAATCGCTGACCGCTTTTACTGCCTGGTATAAGCGAGCATCTTCACCCGGATTTTTACATGGCCACATCCAGTTAGCGCTAAGCGAGATCCCTTTTAACCCATGGGTCAGCGGTGCCCAAATGATATTTGTCAGCGCTTCGGCGATGGAAAGTCTTGAACCTGCTACGGGATCAACCAATGCAGCTACCGGTGCATGACCTAATGAAGTAGCGATTCCTTTGATCCCTTTATAATCCAATGCTACCACACCCAGGTTATTCAGCGGAAGCTGAACCGGGCCACAGGTTTGCTGTTTGGCAATTTTCCCTGTAATGGCCCTGTCGACCTTATTTGTCAGCCAATCTTTGCAAGCTACACTTTCCAGTTGCAGGACAGATTCAAGGTAGTCCAACAGGTTTGACTGGTCATAAACAAGTGCTGCATAATGTGGATTATGTGATTTATCCCGGATAATGGTTTTTGGTGGATTACCAAAGAAATCATCTATAGGGAGGTTGATGGGTTTAGAATTCGTCTTCTGATCTTCAAACGTCAACTGGTGATCTCCTGTTGTTCTACCGGCTATATATATCGGAGCCCTTTCTCTTTGTGCAATTTCTTCAAGCAAGGGAACATCTTCTGATTTCATCAGCAACCCCATCCGTTCCTGTGATTCATTGCTGATGATCTCTCTTAGGGAAAGTGTGGGATCGCCAACCGGCAGGTTGTCAATTATAACTTCACCCCCGGTATGTTCTACCAGCTCGGAAATCGAATTAAGATGACCGCCGGCTCCATGATCATGGATGGATACGATAGGGTTCTTGTCAGCTTCGGTTAATGCCCGGATCACATTGTAGACCCTTTTCTGCATTTCAGGGTTGGATCGTTGAACTGCATTCAGCTCGATGGTGTTTTCATATTCCCCGGTGGCTACTGATGATACTGCTCCTCCTCCCATTCCAATCCGGTAATTGTCGCCACCCATTACGATGATCTTTTCACCTTTTTCGGGAAGTTCCTTTAAACTGTCTTCCTTCCTGGCAAATCCGATCCCACCTGCAAGCATTATCACTTTGTCATACCCAAACTGTTTATGGCCTTCAAGATGTTCGAAAGTAAGAACGGAGCCACAGATCAATGGCTGTCCGAATTTATTCCCGAAATCGCTGGCGCCGTTGGAAGCTTTGATCAAAATATCATAGGGGGTTTTGTATAACCATTTTCTCCAAGGTAAGGCTTTTTCCCATGAACGTCCCGGTTCCGGTCTGGGGTAGGAGGTCATATAAACCGCTGTCCCTGCCAAAGGGATACTACCTCTTCCCCCGGCCATGCGATCTCTGATCTCGCCGCCGGAACCTGTTGCCGCGCCATTGAAAGGCTCGACGGTAGTCGGGAAATTATGTGTCTCCGCTTTGATGGAGATGACCGAGCTGATGTCTTTTAATGCAAAAAACGCCGGTTTATTTGGCAGGAGGGGCGCAAATTGTTCTATGAACGGCCCTTCAAAGAAGGCCACATTATCTTTATATGCAGAAACCAGGAAATTAGGGTGAATTCTGGATGTTTTTTTGATCATCCCGAATAAAGATTCAGGCATCTTTTTTCCATCGATAATAAAAAGCCCGTTAAATATCTTATGGCGGCAATGTTCGGAATTGACCTGGGAAAAACCAAATACTTCGCTATCCGTCAGTTTTCTCCCCAGTTTGATTTTCAATGATTCAAGATATGCGATCTCTTCATTGCTGAGCGCCAAACCTTCCTCCTGATTATATTCACGAATGTCATCAATAGTTCTCACCGGTTCCGGTTGTTTTTCTATTTCAAATATTTCCTGGGAAAGGTCTTCATATTTATGCTGCAGCATAGGGTCAAAATCAATATGATCATGGCTATAGGGAAAAAATTCTTCGATCCTTCGGATCCCCCTGATCCCCATATTCTGACAAATTTCCACAGCATTCGTGCTCCAGGGAGTGATCATCTCTCTTCTGGGCCCGATAAAATTTCCTTTTAATGTGGAGATGGACAGGAATTCGGCCCCGCCAAACAACCATTTAAGCTTTTCATAGTCATGATCTGTAATTTCCAGGGACGTTTCAACTGCGTAAAAACATTGGTAGAACTTAAAGAAGAGGATCATTATGTTGTCGTTAGAATAGGTTCAAAATATTTCTGCACAGAAACTCACCCAGTCCCAGGACTTATGATTTCCCCCTCTCTTCCTTTAAGAGAGGGGGATTAAGGGGGTGAGTTTATTGATGCACTGAAGATAAAAATCTTTCCGCCTCGATGGCTGCCATGCAACCAGTTCCCGCTGCAGTGATGGCCTGACGATAATAATGATCCTGAACATCGCCGGCAGCAAAAATACCTTCAACGCTTGTTCTTGCGGTGCCGGGTATTGTTTTGACATAACCTGCCTTGTCCAGTTCCACCTGACCCCTGAATACTTCGGTATTCGGAGAGTGACCAATAGCCACGAAAAAACCCGTGACAGTAAGATCTTGTTCTTCTCCGGATTTTACATTCCGGATCCGCAGACCAGTAACGCCCGAGTCATCACCCAGCACTTCTTCAGCCACACTATCCCAGATCATTTCGATATTAGGTGTACTAAAGACCTTGTGCTGCATAGCTTTTGATGCACGTAATTCATTTCGCCGGTGGATCAGGTAAACTTTACGGCATAATTTTGCGAGGTATGTGGCTTCCTCAGCGGCTGTATCACCTCCTCCAACTATTGCCACATCTTGTCCCCGGTAAAAGAATCCATCGCAGGTAGCACACCCTGAAACACCTTGTCCCATATATAACTTCTCGGTTTCCAGTCCCAGCCACATGGCCGAGGCTCCCGTAGCAAGGATGACCGTTTCAGCCAGGATTTTCTTTCCATCGTCAGCCTCTACAAGAAATGGCCTTTGTGAAAAATCAACCCATGTAACAATTCCGAACCGTACATCCGTTCCAAACCGAACCGCTTGCTTATTAAAATCCTCCATCATTTCAGGACCTTTGATCCCGTAAGGATACCCGGGATAGTTATCGACGTCGGTAGTGATGGTCAATTGCCCCCCAGGTTGTAAACCCTGGTACATAACAGGCCTTAAATCAGCGCGGGCAGCATAAATGGCAGCAGTATAGCCCGCCGGTCCTGAACCGATAATAAGGCAGCGGACTTTTTCAATTTCTTCAGACATACTATTCATTCATTCATTATTCTGACTACAAAGGTAAAAATTTTACTGATGCTCGATGCTGGATTCTCGATACTCGTTGTGTGGGTATGGGTATTGCAACCTGAGGACTGCCGACTGTAGACTGCCGACTGGAACTGGTGAACAGGTGAGGTGGTGAGTTATTATCAATTTAGAAAGAATGAAGAATTTATATGTTAATTGATCGGCTAAAAATTGTAAATTTGTATTGGTATCCATAGGAAATAGAAATGAATCTCACCAAAATACTTTTTTGGGATGTTGATTTTTCTGCGCTTGATCCGGAAAAACATGCTTCTTTTATCATAACAAGGGTTTTGATGAAAGGAACATTCCAGGACTGGAATGAAATTAAAAACATTTATGGAATTGAAAGAATAAAAGATATAGTTGTCAAAACCAGGTATCTTGATACTCTCACTTTAAATTTTTGCAGTGTTTACTTTACTATCCCAAAAGAAAAGTTCAGATGTTACATTACGAAGCAATTGACACCGGATCCCTGGACATATTAAAGAAATTGATGCAGTTGAATGCATTGAATGACTTTTAGCTTGTCGGTGGAACTGCCTTGGCTCTGCAGTTGGGACATCGGTTTTCAATTGATCTTGATTTATTTACCGTCAAGGACTTTACTAAACATGAATTAACTGAGACATTGCAGAAACATTTTACTGTTCAGATTACAGGCGAGTTTCACAACACATTGAATTTGTTCATAAATTCTGTAAAAGTTGATCTGATTTCATTTAAATATCCCTTACTTCGGGCAATTCAGACGGTTGACGGGATCAGGATAATGGGGCTGGAGGATATTTGTTCCATGAAACTTGCTGCCGTAGCTCAAAGAGGATCAAAAAAAGATTTTTTTGATTTATATTTTCTGCTTGAGCACTTTCCTATTAATGAAATGTTTCAAAACTTTCAAAGAAAATTCCCCTCAACGGATCTTTTTCATATAACAAAAAGTCTTATTTACTTTGAAGATGCCGATCCCGAACCGGATCCTGTTCTCGTTAAAATGGTTGACTGGATAATCGTTAAGAAAGAATTGCAAAGGGTTATCAGAACGTTATGAATAGAATTAAGAATTCATTATTTAATTCTTATCTTTGTTGTTATGGTGAAAAATAGCATGAAATAAAACCTCTTTAATTTCCGGATGTGTGCTTTTACAACTTCACAAAATATCCCCCCCTGCTAAATGGTAAAATGGCAAAGTCTAAAATAGTAAAATCATTTTGCACTTTGCATTTTGCATTTTACATTTTGCCTTGTACTGTTTTGTTTTGGGCTCTGCTCCCCCATTTGGCCTTCTCAGCAGGATCTATAACCAAAGGTTCTTTAAAGCTCTCGCCTGCTTTCATCGAAAACAAAGGCCAGATCGTTGACCAGAAAAACAAACCAAATCCGGGGGTTTTGTATCTGTTGAATACACCGGGATTTAATGTGCAGTTGAGGAGGGGAGGTTTTTCGTATGATGTTTATAGAATATCGAATATTGATCAACGAATTTCGAAGTCAGAAATTGACACAACTCACCAACTCACTAGTTCACCAGTTCACCAGTTTAATCCGGCATCTGGCATCCGGCATCCGGCATCTGATATCAAGCATCGAGCATCAAGCATCGAGTATCACAGGATTGACTTCGACCTCCTGAATGCCAACCTTGATCCGGTTATTGAAACTTTAGATCCCTCACCCGATTACTTCAATTATTATACTGCTTATACTCCTGATTCCGGGATCAGAAATGTCAGGCAATACAAGCATATCACTTACAAGGATATCTATCCGGATATCGATCTTGAATTTTTCACCAATGAAAAACATAAATACAAATACAATTTTGTGATCCATCCGGGAGCCAACATGAATGATATATTATTAAGGATCGTCGGTCCCGTTAGCATTTCCTTATACCAGGATACGCTGAAATTCGGGACAAGATTTGGCGATATAGAAGAATTGATCCCGGAAAGCTATTACCTGGTCAATAATTCCAAAGTTGATATCCGGACAAGGTTTATTAAGATTGGCAAGGGTGTTTACGGGTTTTCATTCGATAATCCTGTTCCGGAAAACTCAATGCTTGTGATCGACCCTACTACAGTCAGGCTCTGGGGGACCTATTATGGAGGAACGGATATAGAAGATGAAGCGCGGTGTTCTGCGGATAAAACAGGGAATGTTTTCCTGGCAGGTGCGACCTATTCACTTAATAATATTGCTACCTCCGGATCTTATCAAACTACACTCGCTGGAAGCATGGATGGGTTCCTGGCTAAGTTCAATGCAGCCGGGCAGCGGCAGTGGGGAACCTATTTCGGTGGAGTGCTGTCGGAAGAGCTGGGGTCGTGCATTGTCAGTAACAGTGGAAGCATTTATGTGTCGGGCAATACCAGTTCTACTTCCGGAATTGCATCCGCCGGGGCCCATCAGACCGTTTATGGCGGTGGTGGGTACGATTGCTATATTGAAAAGTTTGACCAGGCTGGCACCAGGCTCTGGGGAACATATTATGGCGGAGCTGGCACTGATTCACCGGGATATATGACCGTCGATAAATATGGAAATGTATTTCTGACCGGATCAACAACGTCAGATACCGGGATTGCAACACCCGGATCCTGGCAACCAAACAGGAACGCCGCGGAAGATGCATTCCTGGCAAAATTTAACAGTAATGGTGTCCGGCAGTGGGGAACTTATTATGGCGGAGAATTGTACGATGCTGCTAATGATTGCACTACCGATAGTACGGGCAACGTATACATAGCCGGGAATACTTCATCGCTAACCAATATTGCAAGTCCGGGAGCACACCAGTTAACTTATGGGGGAGGAAGCCGTGATTGTTTCATTGTAAAATTCACTACCGGCGGGCAAAGACTTTGGGCAACATATTACGGGGGCTCAAATTACGACAATGGTTATGGTTGCTCTACCGATAATTCACGTAATGTATTTCTGGTCGGCACAGCATATTCTGGCAACGGAATCGCAACCCCCGGAAGTTACCAGCCTTTCATAGACGGATGGAGTGATGCTTTTATAGCGAAATTCGACAGCCTGGGGGTTAGGCAATGGGGAACCTATTATGGAGGGACCAATGCTGAAATTGCATACAGTTGCACATCCGGGCGGAGCAATGACATTTTCATAGCAGGCATTACTGTGTCATCCGACAATATTTCGACCCCGGATTCCTACCAACCTGATTTCGGAGGTACTTTTGACGGTTTCCTTGTTAAATTCAACACTCAGGGAGTGCGTCAATGGGCGACCTATTACGGTGGTACACAAGATGACAGATTCCTTAAATGCAGTTACGTTGCGGATGATACCCTGTACCTTTCCGGAGTTACTTATTCGACAACAGATATCGCATCCCCGGGTGCGCACCAGGAGATTTTCGGCGGTGCCCGGGATGATATGCTCGTAAAATTCGTTGAATGCTGGCCCATTGCAGCCGCCGGACTGATCACGGGCCTAGCAACCGTGCACCGGAACTCCAGCGGTATCCCATATTCAATCCCGCCACTTGCCAATGCAGTGAATTATGTATGGACGCTGCCTCCCGGAGCCACCATTGCGGGCGGTGCGGGCACGAACAGCATCACCGTGAACTTCAGCGGAACTGCAACATCCGGCGACATTTGGGTGAAAGGAATGAACAAATGCGGCCCGGGAGATTCGGCTTTTTTATTTGTCACCCTGTTGCCGGAATTTTTTTCCGTTGGATTTATTGCCCCGGATACAACCTGCATTAACCAAACGATCAACATTACAGATACTACAACCAGCGGAACGACCTATTATTGGAATTTCTGTTCCGGGAATGCCAATACGGATCCGGCCGGTATCAACATCGGAAATCCGGGAGGTTTGCTCAGTAGCCCTACTTATATTACTCTTGTTAAACAACATGACAGTTGCTTTTCATTCATCAGTTGCCAGGGAGCGGGGGTGATCCGTTATTATCATGGAACAAGTTTTAAGAATAACCCGGTCAGTTGGACCAATCTTGGGAACTTCGGACTGATTGGTCCCAGCCAGGAAGGCATCCAGGTGAAATTTGACAACGGCAACTGGTATGGCTTTGTGAACAGCAATACCACCATGATCCGTCTCGATTTCAGGAGTTCCCCCGTGAATACTCCTACAGCCACTGACATTGGTCCGTTCCCTTCTTTCAATATGGCTCATGGCCTGGTGATCACACAGGAAGGAACAAACTGGACCGGGCTTGTTACGTGTTCAACCGGTCAGAACTTGATCCGGTTGAATTTCGGGAATACGTTGGCAAATAATTCTCCTGTTATGACTGATTTTGGCAGTTTAGGCGGTGTTTTGATAAGCCCTGAAGCGATTTGCCTTGATCAGGAAAACTCACTTTGGTACGCCATGATCATGGCCGGGGGAAATACGCTTGCCCGGATCACCTTTGGAACTTCCCTGTTAAATGTACCGACAGGTGTTAACCTTGGTAATCCCGGAGGATTTAATTCAGCAGGTGGTTTGACATTGCTGCGTGACTGTGAGTCTACAACAGGTTATTGGACCAATTATCTTGTGAATGGTGAATTAGGCAAACTGACGTTCCCTACTGGCATTTCAGGGACAGTCACGGGAACTTTGCTTGGAAATATCGGAGGACTTAATCAGCCGCATAGTTTCTCGGAGATATTCCGCCAGAATGATACTCTCTATGCCTACATTACCGATAGGGGCAACGGAACATTGACCCGACTGACTTTTCTTCCCTGTACTAATGCATCTGTCGGATCATCTACCTTATTCTCTCCGCCTCCTTTTTCTTATAATCAACTTGGGACTTACAATATTCATTTGATTGTCAATGAAGGGTTACCGATTCAGGGAACACTTTGCAAACCCATTGTTATTGTAGATCCTCCAACTGTAAATCTGGGCCCTGATGACTCCATCTGTCCCGTTGGCACTAAAATACTCAATGCAGGAGCAGGTTTCAGCAGCTATGTATGGTCGACCGGGGCAACGACCCAAACCATTACGATTACTACTCCCGGCACTTATTGGGTGAATGCCACCAGGTGGGGATGCACGGCAACAGATACGATTCATATTACCCCGGGTCTGGCGCCTGTCATCACCATTGCCGGCAATACAAATGTATTCCAGGGGACCACCGAAGTCTACACCACCCAGCCGGGAATGACCGGATATACCTGGACTTTCTCAGCCGGCGGAACATGGGTGAGTGGCGGAGCACCAACCGATAACACTATCACCATCCATTGGAATTCACTCGGAGGGCAATGGGTGGATGTGAATTACACCTTTACCAACGGATGTACCGCGTTTTTACCAACCCAGTTGAATGTGACCGTTGTTCCCGACATAGGTTTCATTGTTCCTGATACAACCTGTGTCAACCACCCGGTAAACATCATTAATACTACGCCCGGCGGGACAACGTATTACTGGACCTTTTGTTCCGGGAATGCCAATATGAATCCAACCGGTATCAATATCGGAAATCCGGGAGGCTTGCTCAGCATTCCTACGTATATAACACTTGTTAAACAACATGACAGTTGCTTCTCATTCATCAGTTGCCAGGGAGTGGGTGTGATCCGTTATTATCATGGAACAAGTTTTAAGAATAACCCGCTCAACTGGACCAATCTCGGGAACTTCGGAGGGCTGATTGGTTTCAGCGAGGAAGGCATCCAGGTTAAATTCGACAATGGCAATTGGTATGGTTTTGTGAACAGCAATACAACTATGATCCGACTCGATTTCAGAAGTTCACCCATGAATATTCCTACCCCCACCGACATTGGTCCGTTCCCTTCTTTCAATATGGCTCATGGTTTGGTGATCACACAGGAAGGGACAGACTGGATCGGGCTTGTTACCTGTTCAACCGGTCAGAAACTAATCCGGTTGAATTTCGGGAATTCGTTGGCAAATAATTCCCCGGTTGTAACTGATTTTGGCAGCTTAGGCGGTGTTTTGATAAGTCCTGCAGCGATTTGCCTTGTTCAGGAAAATTCACTCTGGTATGCGATGATCATGTCCGGCGGGAATACCATTGCCCGGATTTATTTTGGAAACTCCCTTTTAAATGCTCCGACAGCTGTTAACCTCGGTAATCCGGGCGGATTTAATTCTGCGGGTGGTTTGACATTATTGCGTGATTGTGAATCAACAACAGGTTATTGGACCAATTATCTTGTAAATGGCGAATTGGGCAAACTAACCTTTCCTGCGGGTATTTCAGGGACAGTTACGGGAACAGTACTTGGAAATATCGGAGGTCTTGCCCAGCCGCATAGTTTTTCGGAGATCTTCCGGCAGAACGATACGCTTTACGCCTACATCACCAACCGGTTCAATGGAACATTGACCCGTCTCAGCTTCCCCCCATGCAATAATGCTACCCCAACCTCCTCAACCCTCTTTACACCACCGCCTGTTTATTATAATCAACCGGGAACATATAACATCAGGTTGCTTGTGGATGAAGGGATGTTGACAGAGACCAGTGTATGCGGGCCCATCGTGGTGATGGATCCTCCTGTTGTCAACCTGGGCAATGATGATTCTATCTGTCCGGGGGGCAGCAAAATACTCAATGCAGGTCCTGGTTTCAGCAGCTATCATTGGTCGACCGCGGCAACCACACAAACCATCACTATCAATTCCCCGGGAACCTATTGGGTAAATGCGGTAAAATGGGGATGCACGGCATCAGATACGGTTCATATTACGTTGGTACCGGCACCCGGCGTTAACCTGGGGAATGATACCATTATTTGTTCCGGCTCAATGGTCACCTTCGATGCCGGTGCATGCAGCGGTTGTTCCTACCAATGGTCAAATCTCACAATCGGTCAGATGAATATCGGCAATGGCCAGACTTATACCACAGGCACGGCAGCAAAATACATGGTTACCGTCGTCGGACCTAACAGTTGCATTGGAAGGGATACCGTTCAGCTTTCTGTTGAACCGTTAGTTCCTGTCAGTGTTATCATCACAGCTTCATCCAATCCCTTTTGTGCGGGCATCCCGGTCACTTTTACTACGTATGTGACAAACGGGGGAATATTTCCATCATATCAATGGAAGGTAAACGGAATAAATGTTGGCCCTGACAACTCAATTTATTCGTTTGTTCCCAATAACGGGGATGTCGTTACCTGTGTATTAAATTCCAGCATCCCATGCCCGACAGGAAACACGGCAACATCAAATTCAATAACAATGATAGAAAACACCAGCGTAACGGTCAGTGTTTCGATATTACCTTCTGCAAACCCGTCCTGTGCAGGGACAACGGTCGCATATACGGCGACACCCACAAATGGCGGTTCAACCCCGGTTTATCAGTGGAAGGTCAACGGAATTATTGCAGGAACTAATAATCCTGTTTATTCCTATGTCCCGGTCAATGGAGATGTCATAATTTGCATTCTCACATCAAACGCAGCATGTGCCAGCGGGAACCCAGCTACTTCTAATGATGTGACAATGATCGTCAATCCAAATCTTCCGGTTAGCATTTCCATCAGTGCCTCTGCAAATCCCGTTTGTTCGGGAACATCTGTAACATTTCTCGCAAGTGCAATCAACGGGGGAACAAATCCATCCTATCAGTGGAAAGTAAACGGAATTAATGTGGGGACAAATAGTCCATCTTACTCTTATACTCCCTTAAATGGTGATCTGGTTATTTGTATTCTAAGCTCAAGTGAAACCTGCACATCTAATAATCCGGCTACGAGCGTATCCCCACAGGTGTTACACCCAGTCTCACCATAAATCGATGCCACCCATGACCCGTCGCTTTCACCGCCGCTGTCGCACCACCGAATTACAATGATATATTCGTCCCCTACTTCTCCTTTATCTTTTATTGAACGTGGCATTTCTCACACCTCACGTTGTTAAAAACGGTTTCCACTTCGGCCTTTCATCGATTCGCTTGCGCCACACCTCTGCGTCCCTGACGACGTGCTCGTTATGCGATTTATAATTACACAGATGCCCGAATGTTAAATGGTGGTTCGCCCCGCTATTGCAGAGCGTTATAAGATTAGTGGGTTCCAGCTCTAATGCTGGGTAGATGTGATGGGGGTAAATATGGTGCGCGGTTAATCGCTTGCGTGAGCCACATACGGCGCATTCTGGATGTTGTTTAATGAATGTTCGTCGTAGTTTGGGCCAGTCATCGCTGCGTTTGAACGTTGATAGGAACAGTTCATCTTTCTTCATGTTCTCT
>CAIYUC010000151.1 GCA_903929315.1 uncultured Bacteroidales bacterium | reverse complement strand
TCCGCTGGTAACCGTCGGAGTTCCTAATACATTACTACCGTCATACACGGTGATCGTTGTACCATCGGCTTCTAAGCTTATTCCACTGATCGAGGTAGCCGTTGAACAGATCGGTCCACTGACTACCGGTACAGATATTGCATCCGGTTCGGTGATTTCGGTTTGTGCCGTTGTCGTGCAAGTATTCTGATCCGTCACCGTCACCGTATAGGTTCCGGACGGTAAACCGGTGGCTGTTGCCGTAGTCTGTTGCGAGGCGTCACTCCATAAATAGGTGTATGAACCCGTTCCTCCTGATACCGTCACGGTCGCTGACCCATTACTTCCGCCATAACAGCCAACATCGCTCTTCGCACAGAAACTGATGCTTGCCGTCAATAGAGCTGGTTCGCTGATCGTTGCCTGGGCTACCGAAATGCAAAAGTTATGATCCCTTACTATCACTCTGTATGTTCCGGGCGACAGACCTATAGCTGTAGGCGTGGACTGATGTGAAGGATCATTCCATAAATAAGTGTAAGGAGCCGTTCCTCCTGATGCCGTCACGGTCGCTGATCCGTTATTTTCCCCATTACAGCTTACATCGTTTTTCGAGCAAAAACTGATGACTGCGCTCAATGCCTCGGGCTGCGTAATGATATGGTTACCCAGAAAGTAAACATAAACAGTATCATTATGCGTGACAGGCGAAATATTAGGAACTTGGACGAACATCGAATAGTTACCAGGTGCAAGTCCTGTAAAGCTGCAGCTTGCCTGCCAGGTCTGTCCTAAATCTATACTGAATTCAAAGCCATTTTGGATGCAGAAGCTACAGGCGGGATCACTCATAGAGATCGTACCATTATTCGCACCGAAACAGGTAACGTTTGTCGTAACAATGCTTTGCATGAGCTCAATGAGTGTGTAACCAAATGAACGGACTGGAAATCCAAAACTGAGGGAAATTGAAATTGAAATAAATATAATAACCTGTAACCCTCTGTGTTTTAAATTCTGAAAATTTTTGTGGTCTGTGTTATCAAAGTCTACAGCATCGGTGGAATAAATCTGCGTGAACCGATAAATGTTTTTAACATTATTACATCTTTTCTTTTTGATCATAAACCTAAGTGGATTCAATTTTGATAGAATAGAAGAAGTTGATAAGTTTGTCAGATTGTGTAAAAATCTCTTAGTCATAATATTAAGGATTTTGGATTCGTTTAAATTGTAGTAAAAAATTAATAAAAGCACCTTGTTTTAGTACTCCAGCGTTATCAAATTCAATCATTATCATCGTAACATTAGTACCTAAAATTTTATTTTGATGTATCTTTTAGCATAAATAGGACTTAAAGATCGGGGAAAACAAACATATTTAGGATAGGACGCCTGTCTGCTATCAGGCAGGATTTATGATTTCAGATTGATTTTTATTAATTTACTATTTTACCATTATTCATCGATAATTCAATCATAAATCAAACTGATTCCCTGACACTTTAAATAAAGCATAGCCATCAAAACGGATTTTGTTTATAAATATATTATACGTTGACATTTACCAAAAGGATTCAAAAAAAGAATTCACAATGATAGGGTATTTAAAAACACCTAACAATTGCGGAAATCCGTAATCTTGAATTCCGAATTTCCGGAGTAAAAATTACGGAAAAAAATGATTAAATGACTGTTTTCAAATATATACTCGTGAAAGTTGGCGTGCAGATTTCACGCCGGAAATATTTTTTTTCAACGAATATTCCCAAATGGGTGATTTTCTTACATGGTTAAATTATTTTTCTTTGTCCGTGTATCTCAGGAAAACTTGTATCACTATATTCCCTTCATTACCAAATACTCAATTATATCCACCTATTTCCTGAATTTCTTAAAATATAGTGAATAACTCTTCTGCCTTTCACTTTTTTATTACAATCTCCTTAAATCACGCTATGGTTTTAGAATCCGGTATTTTATCGCTAAACTTCAAATCCAAAAAACGTATGAAAGTCAACTGTTCCAATTTTTGATATTCATCCTGATCACCTGAAAAATCAGTCAAAATACCACGTAACATCAGGTATTTAACATCAATAGATATTCATACGAAAATATATTATTGTTAATTAAAATCCTTTTTATAATTTTGGTTTTTTAATAATCGGGCAAAAATAATTATAAATGACGCCCTTATTTTCCGATTTAAGGAATTACAATTCAATAAATCAATATTGTGTGTAAACAATAATACCACTTCCCGTGAAAACACTTTTCCGACTTTTTGGTTTGATTGGATTTATTTTGGCTAATCCAATCCTATGTTGTTTCAGTCAGATGCAGACGATTTATATTGGCCAACCTTTTGGAGGTGGAATAGTTTTTTATATTGATGAAACAGGTCAGCAGGGGTTAATCGCCGCAACAAGCGACCAAAGTACAGGAGCAGAATGGGGCTGTAACGGAATCACGACCGGTGCCATAGGGACAGCCATTGGAACGGGACAGGCCAATACCACGGCTATTATAAACGGATGCAGCGATGCAGGTATCGCAGCCCGTCTTTGTAGAAACTATAGTGGCGGAGGATATAGCGATTGGTTTTTACCATCACAAGACGAACTTAATCAGATGTATTTTAACAGAAATATTATTGGCGAATTTGGTTCTGGCTATTATTGGAGTTCCACCGAGGATTGTCCTGACGGCGCAAGGGCCCAGTACTTCCCCATGCAGGCCCAGTACTTCCCCGGTGGTGCCCGGGAAGGGTTCGGGAGGAACAACCCCTACCATGTGCGTGCTATCAGGGCCTTCTGCTTATTACTGGTTAACCCTGATCCGGGTACAAATATCCCTTCGTATACCCAAATCACCTGGAACTGGAATCCTGTTTTCGGTGCAACAGGTTATAAGGGGAACACAACAAATGATTCCACTTCCGCTATTGACCTGGGAACGGCAACATCCTTAATCGAAACAGGACTTACCTGCAATACCGAATACATACGGTATCTTTGGGCATACAATAGTTGCGGAAGTTCAACACCCACAACCTTAACTCAAACTACTTTATCATCTTTATTTTCAATTGGCGATTATTATGGTGGTGGAATTATTTTCTATATTGATGAAACTTGCCAGCAAGGGTTAATAGCCGCCACCAGCGACCAAAGTACAGGAGCGGAGTGGGGCTGTTACGGAACCTCAACGGGTGCTACAGGGACAGTCATTGGAACGGGACAGGCCAATACCACAGCTATTATAAACGGATGCAGCGATGCAGGTATCGCAGCCCGTCTTTGTCATGATCAGGAACTGAATGGTTACAATGATTGGTTTTTACCATCACAAGACGAACTTAATCAGATGTATTTTAACAGAAATATTATTCATGGATTTGATTCGGGCAACTATTGGAGTTCTTCCGAGTACGACGCTTATAATGCGTTTGGCCAGGATTTCACCAGTGGTGGTCTGGTCGCTATCGGTAAGGACGGCACAGCCCATGTGCGCGCTGTCAGGTCTTTCAGCTGTATAATACCGGTTGCCCCGGTTGCAGGGATAAATATTCCTGCGGTTACACAAATAACCTGGAACTGGAATCCTGTATCCGGGGCTACAGGTTATTTGTGGAACAACACAGACGATTACACTTCTGCTATGGACATGGGAGCGGATACATTCACCACTGAAACAGGACTTACCTGCAACACAGTTTATACACGATTTGTTTGGGCATACAATGATTGTGGATATTCAGCGACAACAACATTAAATCAAACTACATTAATATCATTATTTTATATTGGCGAAAATTATGGAGGTGGAATTATATTCTATATTGATGAAACATGCCAGCACGGGTTAATAGCCGCCAACAGCGACCAAAGTACACAAGCACAATGGGGCTGTGACGGAACCTTAATTGGTACCACTGGAACATCTATTGGAACGGGGCAGGCCAATACCACGGCTATTATAACCCTTTGCGGCACGATAGATATCGCAGCCCAAATTTGTGATGCTCTGATATTGAATGGTCACAGCGATTGGTTTTTACCATCAAGAGACGAACTTAATGAGATGTATCTTCAAAGAAATGTTATCGGCAATTTTTCTTATGGCGGCTATTGGAGTTCCTCCGAGTACGATGCCGGCAATGCATGGTTACAGCCAAACGCAGCAGGCAACGAAGACACCTACAGTAAGAGCGGTGCAGACTATGTGCGTGCTGTCAGGACTTTTTAATCACCCATTTACTATCTGGTACCTTGTCACTTATCTCCAAATCTAAAACCACAAGAATGTCAACCAATTCAATATCTGGTATTCTGTCTGATCATGCATGAATTATAGTAACTCTGCAATATCAGGATTTTGAACATAAGCGGATATATAATCTTGTTTATTAAAAACCATTTTATACGTTTGATTTCATCATGCTCAGTCAAATATTAATTATCAGAACCACCCTTATTTTTCCGATTTAATGAACAATACTCCGGTAATTTTTTATAATGAATTTAACAATGACATGTTCGTAAAAACCCGCATGATAGGCTGAAGCCAAAAGAGAAAAGCATCTGCTTTGTTGTTGACCAAAACGACAAACGATAATATCTTTCACAGTATCGTGAAATATGAATATAAAGCAAATACAGCAGGATATTCGCAAAGGTGAAGGGTTACATTTGGAATTCAAGGAGGCGAAGGATTCATTG
>CAIYUC010000150.1 GCA_903929315.1 uncultured Bacteroidales bacterium | reverse complement strand
CAAAATTGACAAATGGCAAACTTCTTGACTTTACTTACAAAGGTTCAAGAGAGGAAATCATTCAGCACTACAAAGACGCTGATGAAGCATGGCGTAGGGAACACAGCGGTATTAGAACCACACAAGATATGAGAGATCAACTCTATAGGGATACTCAATTAATTCACCAGTATAAACTCATAAAAATTTTCCCAACAGGTCAAGAAAAAATTGAAATAAAAAAGAATGAGATTAGTTCTGGTACTGGATTTGCAATTTCTTCGAAGCCTTACATTGTTACTAATTATCATGTGATTGAAGGGGCTAATGAAATAAAAGTCAGAGGTATTAATAATGATTACTCTTTAACATACCCCGCTGATGTTGTCCTCGCTGATAAGAATAATGATTTAGCAATTTTAAAAATCAAAGACGAGAAAATAATGTTAAATGAGATTCCTTATACAATTTCAGGTAAATTAAGTGATGTCGGTGAAAATGTTTTTGTTCTCGGATATCCACTGAGAGCAACGATGGGTGATGAGTTAAAACTTACAAATGGAATAATAAGCTCAAGAACCGGGTTTCAAAGTGATGTTTCTTCCTACCAAATTTCAGCACCGGTTCAACCAGGCAATAGCGGGGGGCCAGTATTTAATAGTGATGGTATTCTTATAGGTATTATAAATGCTAAACATGCAGGGGCTGAGAATGTCTCTTATGCAATAAAAACAACATATTTATTAAATCTAATTGATTTACTTTCAGAGAAAGTCAGTCCATCTAAGATTAACCAATTAACCGGGAAATCTTTGCCTGAACAAGTGAAAGTTATTAGAAATTTTGTCTATATCATTGAATCCAATTAATAAATGTGGTTTTCTTAGTATCAGTTTTGGTATCAATTCAGGTATCATTAAGTATCAGTAGGTATAAGGTATCAAGTATCATTCGCCTATATATATAGGCGATACTGATACCAGGTATCACTAAATTAAAAAGGTACTGCTTCTTCCTCTTGGTGTATCATGTAATATGATCCGATTTTGTCTTTTTTAAGCATGTTTGATTTTAAAGCCTGGCCAATATGTCGTTTGGCTGTTGGTTCTGAAACTCCTGCCGTTTCTTGGTATTCTTTACATAGTTCTGTATAAGTTTTGGATTGTATACCTGGCAGGATAAAAGCAAAGTTTTCTGACATTTGTACGGCTTTATGGTTCTGTGAGGCTTCAACTTGATTAGCCTCAACCGGTAAACCGTTTTCATCAATTCTGAAATAAAAAGGCGGAAAATCAATATCACGGCAATGCACAGCAGTAACTATACTTATATCGCGGTTCCTTTCATCCCTTTCCACTGATAATACTGTTTCAGCTTTATTGACTGCCTCAGTACCTACATGTCCCCTGGCGTTGAAGTCATTTTTATTCTGATGCAGGACAAGCATAATATGACAGTCCTTTTCATAAGTCCATCGCAAAATTTTAGATGTTATTTCTGTGGCTTCTGTTTCATCATTTATTCCCCTGGTAAGCAAATCCCTTAATCCGTCTATTATTATTAATGCCGGACGGTTTAGTTTGTCGATGATACTTCCAACAACTTGCACCCTTTGTGATGGTGCGAGCGGCCGCAGACCATATGCTGTAAAATTTTCAGGAATTGCATTGCCTGTCTGTCTTAGGATTCGGTCAACTGTTCGATGAAGGTGATAGGGTGCCTGTTCAGTGTCAACCAGGACAACATCCATATCAGAAAGATCCCCATTAATACAACTTATTGGGCAATGTTTTCCAATAGCTGCCGCTGCCATTGAAGTTATAAGGAATGTCTTTTTTGTTTTTGCCTTTCCAATGATTAATGAAAAATTGCCGATTGTTGCCAATGGGGAGTTTTGGTATGCTGATAAAATAACACGCGGTTTTTCTATCTGTTGAGAAATATCAACTTTATATTTTATCAATGCCGCTATAGGGTCGAAACCGTTACTATTTATTACTACTGGTGGTATTTCCGGCTTCTTCTCAAATTGCTTTTTATCCATTATGTTTTAATGTTAATGGTTTGGATTGACCTGTTTTTATTGCCCATTGAGCGGTTTTTATATAACCTTTTGGACCTTTTTTTAAATATTTGTGATTTTCAATTTTACTGCTGATCATTTGTATTGCTTCATATTCTGAGATATAACCGGCTGCAATATAGCCGCCTATGCAAATGCAAAGGCTTCTTAATGGTGGGTGCCCGAAATTGATTATATTATCAAATCCGGTGTTAATGATTTTTACAATGGTTTGTTTATCTTTATCAGTGGGGTCAATCTTTAGTGTTCGGCTGACCGATGATGCTGCAAAGTCATTACGTTTTATTCCTTTTTGGGTCCAGGTGTCCGGATCATCCCGGGAAAGTAAATCAGGATCCAAAGATTGAAATAATGGTAATACTGCGTTTTGGCCTGACGGATCGAAGCCGTTAAAAACCTCCATTTCCGAGGCTATCCCATAATAATATTCCTTAAATTCCTCAACAGTGGGCACAACCGGAATTTTGACAAGGGCCTTTACTCCCCGCCTGGAAGGTGAAAGCCATACGGCTATGATACATTTGTATTCATCAAAGAGAAAGGTTTTAAAGTCTGTTGCATTGTTAATATGATCCCAATCCAATACTAACAAGCCGGTGAAGTCTTTAATATTTGCATAATTGCGCGTCGGATCAACTATTACACATGGAGTGAAGTAAAACAAATTTCGTTGCTTAAGTTCTGCCTTCAGTTTGGTGTCTCCTGCCGATTCTGCGGTTGCAATCTGATTAAAGGTGTTAATTATTCCAATGGGGGGCTGTTTTGTAAATTCCTGAAAAGCATCCAGTGAGATTAATTTTTTGGGTGTAATATTTGTAATCGGCTGTTTATAAACTTGGAAAAAAATCCTATCTTTGTTCATCCTTTTAAAGATTTTACCCGGCCATGTTTACAGCATGAAACCGGGTTTTTTGTTATTCAAATGTTTTATACCATGCAATTGAATTAAGCCGTTTAAGGGCTGTTGTGCTGTAATTAGGGGTATTAGTAACTCTTTCTGTTGATCGTTCGGCTGTGGTCATCTTTCTAAGCTGTTTATTACGTTGTTATTAATCTCGTCAATGGTTAACCGTTTGCCACTTCGCACCCATTCCAGAATGTCAGGTTTGGAAAAATACAGCCGTCCCCTGCGCTTCATGTGTGGAATCTCGCGGGCATGAACGTAACCGTAGACGGTTGCTATGGAGACTGATAGAATTTCCGCTATTTGCTTTATGGTTAAAAGTTCATTTCTCACCGGATCGGGCTTTCCTGGGTTGATTTCAGATAATGCGATTCTTACCTGTTTCAGGATTAGAGACTCCAATTCATTAATTGGAATAGGGGAGAGGATTATATCATTCATAATTGATGGATTTTTATTGCATTTAAAATCTCACTTTTCTTAAAAAACTGTTGTTTGCCCGCCCTGTACAAAGGAAATTTCCCCCGCTTTGTGTAACGCCACATTGTTACAGTTCCTATGTGTAATAAGTCCATAACTTCTGACCTTGTCAAAAGCTTTTCATCTGTATTACTTTGGTTTTCCATGATATTCAAATTTTTGCAATTTCTTCGCAATATATTTCAGTGGCTTCAACGCTGTCAAGTTTTTAATAAAGTTTTTTCTATCCATAAATATGATTTAGTTGTAACATGTTATTTATCAATTAAATAAAATTATTGATAAACTGTTTGAAAAGTATTTGAGTAGGGAGCTTGGGATTATAAAAGCATATATCGGGAAAGATATTAAAGCCCGTTATCTATATATGTATGTTAATAAACAACAACTTTCAAAAACCAATAAATTAAGGGATTTCAGAGGACTATTAAGGAAGATATAAAATTTTATTCAGTTAATGTAATACATCAACACGAAGATCGTATAGCACTAATATGTAATAATATATTAGTGCAAAAAAAAAGATAGGTTGAGAGGTTCCAGTTAGTCTGAATCTGGAAGGAGAATATTTGCCCATTTTCTTTTTTCTTCATCCTCAAAATTTGCAAGGTAGTTCTGGGTTGTCTGTTTGTTCCGGTGCCCTAAGGATTCACTAATAAACTCAACCGATGCCCCCGACCTTTTTAATACTGTCGCGAAGCTGTGCCGGGCTGAATATGTTGTTACTCTGTCAATTTCTAAATCATTACAGATATTCGTCATGTTCTTATTGATCGTCTGGACTGCCTGTTGTATAGCCCGGTATTCTTCCTGTGGGGTCATAGTGTTGTTGAGGATCGGAAAAATATATTCATCCTGGTTTGTGGGTTTATTTCCCCAACGGTCTATTATCCTGCCAATCTGTTTTGTAATCATAATATGGATAGTGGCTTCCTCCTCTACTGTATCGGCTGTCTTTGCCCTGATCAATGTAATTTTATCGCCCTTGATGTTCGCATATTTTAACCGTGCCATGTCTTTTATGTTGATCCCGTTACATAGATAACTGAACAACCAAAAATCCCGGCTCCGCTGTTCAATCGTACCACTTGCCGCTGAATAATTTGCTATCGTTGATACTTCGGCCTGTGTCAATGCTTTTTTAGTGTTTTTCCCTTTAGGGATTGAATATAGTCCATATTTTGATTTACCGAAAGGATAAAGGACTCCGACGGGCTTAACTTGATTGAATGCTGTCCGTACATTCCGCAAATATATTCCTACAGTGGTGCGGCTGTTTTCCTTGATCCTGGTTTTGTCTTTTGTAACTTTGATTATCCTTGGTGCCAGCATCCATTTTTCATAATCCTTTAAAAACTTCACGGTAACACGGTCAAAGGGAAATTTCTCTTTACCTGTGTATTCTTTTAACGACTTCAAACAACGTTCAAAGGTAACGGCTGTACTTATCCGTCCTTCCGCTCTCATTTCCTTGCCTCTGGTCTCCAATATTGCAAACAGATCGTCCTTGTCTGTTGGTGCTGAAAAGAATTTACTTTTAAAATCATCAAAAGTAAAAACCGGAATTCCCTTTATAACATCCTCCGCCCGTGCTGCTATCCTGGAAAAGTGGTGATTGATAAACTTAAATTTTCCCGGTGTTGCACTTTTAGCCAGGTTGAAATCCTTTACTGTTAAGTAAATTGTCTTTCCGCAAAGGTTTGAAAACTTTGGGTCTTCTGTTTTAGGATATTTTAATATCCAGAAAAGGCTTTTTGTTTTATAGGTGACTCTTAATCTGGCCGGGAACTTCTCATCTTTGCCAGGGTGGTAAATATCCAGTGTAATTTCCGGTACTGCTTTGGCTTCTGCTTTCATGGCTTTATAAAATTTATGGTAACAAATATAGTAATATATTTTATAAAATCACAAAAATTCACAAAAAATTTATTAACAATATTTGCTATAAACCTCTAATAACAGTATGTTTGACACTGCTATTAAAATTTCACAAAAATGTTGAATTTTGACTACGGATCAGAAGGTTGGGGGTTTGAATCCCTCCGGAGTCACAAGAAAATCAGCCACTTGCAGACAATATATTGTAGGTGGCTTTTTATTTGTAGTAACATTTGTAATAACAATCCTGTCAATATACAAATCGTTTACAGGTTTTATTTTTTGCTTGGGACGGTAGGGTTGACGGTAAAAAGCGTTTCAGTCAATATTCAATAAACTATTGATAATGGTTTTTAATCAGTTAACAATGGAATAAGAAAAAACAGAAAAGAATAAACCCAAGGAAAACGTTATTCAGTGGCAAAGGTTTGAAAAGGTATTGAAGAAAATTATTAAAGCACCGCCGGTAAAAAAAGAATAAAATTACAAGAAATTTTATTCTTCAGTTTTTGAATGGCTTTTACAGATTATACATTTACAGTTAGGGGCGGTATAATGTCTAACACCTACTACTGCATCCTCTTTCCTGTCAGCCCTTTTATATATTTCATTAAATAATGCTTCCTCACCTCTTTCAACATACCGCCTAAGCGAATAACAACATAGATCAGCTATTTGAACCATACTTGTCAATTGTGAATTAACAAATAATGGAGTCTCAATTATGTTTTTTATTTCTGTCCATAGGGTTCCCCTTTTATGAAAATCCTTCATTAATTCAGTATGCTTTTTAGCGATGGTTTCATTGTTATCATGAATAATTAACCCATAATTTAAAATGTCTCTCATAGGTGAAACACCCTCTGCTTTTTGGGAGGCATCTAATATTTGCAGGTAATGTTCAAATCTTGAAACAATTTGGTCAAACGCTTGTTCATTTATTGATCGTCTACCGGCTGATGGAGTCCAATGCATTTTATCAATACATTCAGCAAATAGCCTTGCAAATCCCCATTTACCTACGCATGTTACAAGTTCTGAAATGTATTTTTCTCTTTCTTTTAAGGTTAAATGTATATAATCATGTGTATGTAAATAATTCTTTTTTGTCTGTTTATAAGTTGAATTAGATTTGGGGGTTGATTGTAATTTATGTAAATGAATATTTCTATATTTTTCAACTTCAATCCTTCTTTGAATATTTGGAAGTTTCTCAAAATCTTTTATTACTTCTTGTTCGCGGTAATTTCTTAATATCCATGCGGTATGTATCTCCGTGTTTTCTAAATAAAACTTCTTTTTAATTCTATTGATATCGGTTTCACACGTTTTCCATTTCCAAACAGGAATAGTTAATCCGGCTAATACAAAATGAGTTGAGGCGTCACTCATCTCAGGAGCACCCGCCTCATCAATATAACAAAAATACATAACAAGGGATTTGCTAAAATAAAAAAAGCGACTGGTGATGGGGAACAAGTCCCCTCGTCGAGACGCTATGCGACTCTTTCCAGACGCGAAACAAAACTACAACTAAAAAGTTTATTAAAGTCAAGTATTTTATGAGATGTTTTATAAAAATTAGAGGTTTGTCCTACTCGGTGACCATTTACTCGTAGTTTAAATTTGTGAGTGCAAAGATACGATTAAAACCTGAAATTTGCTTGGAGGAAAATAAACAAAAAACATACCATTTTTAGGCGTGTTTTATTTATAGTTACCTAATTTCCCGTTTTGACCTGGTGAATTTATCCAATGAATTTTCCGGTATTGTTTGCCTTTTCACTATTAATAACCTATCTTTACCGCATAAATATACTGCTGGAATGAAAACAAGTCCAATCCGATTGATAAAGTACCTTTCCTTTTACTTATTGCTTCTATTTCCGTTTTGTAGTTTGGGTCAAACGGCGCAAGAGTATTTTGACAGTGGTTTTAAAAAGTCTGGTAATAAAGATTATTCTGGTGCAATACAGGATTTTAATAAGGCTATTGAAATTAATCCAAATGATACAAATGCTTATCTTTTTAGAGGAAAAGCAAAGGGCAATCTTGAAGATTATCAAGGGGCAATTCAGGATTTTAATAAAGCCATTGACCTTAATCCTAATGAACCAAAAGCATACTATGATCTTGGTGTAGCAAAGAGCAACCTTAAAGATTACCAAGGAGCAATCCAGGATTGTAATAAAGCCATCGAGATTAATCCAAAATATTCAGAAGCATATGGCTCACGGGGATATGCAAAGGGCAGCCTTAAAGATTACCAAGGGGCAATTCAAGATTATAATAAGACTATTGAGCTAAATCCAAATGATACAAATGCATATCTCCAACGTGCTTATGCGAAGGGCAACCTTAAAGATTATCAAGGTGCAATCCAGGATTGTAATAAAGCCATTGAGATTAATCCAAAATATTCAAAAGCATACTATGTTCGAGGTGTAGTAAAGGAAAGTCTTAAAGATTACAAAGGAGCAATACAGGATTGTAATAAAGTTATTGAGATTAATCCAAATGAACCAAAAGCATACTATGTTCGGGGTTATACAAAAGGAAGCCTTGAAGACTATAGAGGTGCTGTACAAGATTATAATACGGCCATTGAGATTAATCCAAAATATTCAGAAGCATATAGCTCACGGGGATATTCAAAGGCCAAACTTAAAGATTACCAAGGTGCAATTCAGGATTTTAACAAAGCCATTGAGATTAATCCAAAATATTCAGAAGCCTACTTTTATCGGGGTATAACAAAGAGCATACTTGGTAATAAAGAGGGGGCTTGCTTAGATTGGAGTAAAGCCGGTGAATTGGGAGATGAACGGGCTTATGAAAAAATTAAAAACTATTGTAACAATTGACTTTAAATCATGAGTCCACTCCGAAAAGTCGGAGAGCCGTGATTAGTTAATTTGATTTATCCTGATCAATTCAGTAAAGATAAGAAAAGTTTAAAATTGGCTTGAATTTATTACCTTCATCGCAAGATTTAAGTTGCACCCAATGGATGAAAAATTTGATATAAGGTATACTGACAGACCGATCACTCCTTTCGGGGGT
>CAIYUC010000149.1 GCA_903929315.1 uncultured Bacteroidales bacterium | reverse complement strand
CTCTTGCCTCTTGCCTCTTGCCTCTTGCCTCTTGCCTCTTGCCTCTTGCCTCTTGCCTTAATTCACAAAGGTAAAAAAATAAGAAACCAGCTGAACAATTTCAAAGAACTTACTACCTTTGCCCCCCGTCGATCCTCTCCGTAGCTCAGTTGGTAGAGCAATTGACTCTTAATCAATGGGTCCCAGGTTCGAATCCTGGCGGGGAGACAGGAATGACAAGGGTTTCAGAAATTAAAAACTGAAACCCTTCTTTTTTTGCAAACAATTTGCATAACATCGCCTTCCCAAACAGGCAACATTTTTGCTTTGTTGACGGAAGGATTGAAAGTAAAATTTAATTTATACCATATATTATACAATTGGTACTATTTTGTCTTTCCTCGTATCGTTAATTGACCATAATAACGCAACGATCCAACCTAAGAATGTCCATCCGGTTAAAAGGTTTAATAAAAATATTCCAATCCTATGTACTTTATCTTTTGCCAAATAGGTTGGTAAGAAATAAAGAAGTAAACCAGGTATTAACAAAACGGCTATTAACAGTATTTCTCCTGTTCCCAAGCCGCCGGCTATTAAAAAAATAATGTTTAAGCTGCCCATAATATTTTTTTCTCAAATATAATATTTTTATATTTGTTAAACTTTCAACAAATAATTTTTCAAACCCTAACAAAATTGATCTATGGAAAATTTAGGTGCCGGAATTATGGGATCTCTCGTTATTTGTTTCATTATTTCTCTGATCCCTATTATAACTTTTTTCGTAATGGCTAAGGCCCTTGGGAATATTAGCTACAATCTTAGAGCTGTTACAAAAATTCTAAAGGCCTGGTCAGTGGAAACAGGAATAGGAATGGTTTATAAGTGTAGCAAATGTCAAAAAGAGTTTGAGGGAAAAAAGGCGGTTTGTCCGCATTGTGGGGACCCGAAAACCTGGTGAAACTTTACATTCAGAGACCATTGATCATGATGTTTTTTCAAGGCAGCATACGAAGGGATAAAAAGATAGCGAAAGGAGAGGGAAAAAAATAGTCGCTGTTAGGTTTCAATGAGACCCTTGATTCTTTCAATCACTTAATATGTAATTTTTGCTGCACTCAAAATGCGTTTTACATCATTTATTTTTAAAGCAATATTCTCTCCTTGTTGAGCTGTGGCACTACTCCCGACTAAAATACCGATTACGGTATTGCCATCTTTAAGAATACATGGCCCTCCACTGTTGCCAGGATTGGAAGCTGCGTCTAATTTAAAAAGATTTACACCTTGATAAGTTGTATTATTAATGTTGCCTTTGGTAATTGAGTAATCACCACTTGGATAACCAATAAGAATAACATCGTCAAGGTTAGCGACAGCATCTGATTCTCCTATTATTAATGGTTCAATATCGTTGTTAGATGAAATTTCTAAAACCGCAACATCAGTAAGGAAATATTCTAATGGAACTTTTCCACCAATTGCTGGTTGTGAGGTAGGTGCAATAAATTTAATTGTGGCTTTGGTTTGAAATTGCTTTTTTGAATGCTCAAAAATCACATCTACCTGATCGCCTATTTTATTTGACTCAACAACATGTCTGGCGGTTAGCATAGTTGTGGAATTGATTAAAAATGCTGTTCCTACGCCATTATTTGTTATAACCTTGGCAACAGGTTCCTGAATATCGGAATTGAATGCGGGCTTACTAGGTAAAATCTTGAAATGAAAAAGTGCGAATAATATGAACGGCAGCAACAACGAAATAATAAATACTGTCGTTGCAGCAGCGATTCGCTTCTTTATAGCAATGCGATTATCTTCCTGCAGGTTTTCGGTGACTCCTAAAAGCATATCATTATCTATTGAGTTGAATAGGCACTACGGTTATCAATCCATCGCTCTGTGGTCATATTTTCATCGGCAAGACCGGCCGGAAGATTTTCGAAGGCATCTTTCATCAACTTAATATACCCTAAATCGCCAGTCATGCTAAAATTACCTTTTTCATCATAGAAGACCAATATATTCTTTAAATCAGTCAGTTCCACTTTCCCATCAATTGAGTCCTGAAAATCATTAAAGTTTTTTCCTTGGAAAATACGAATAACGTCAACAATTTCATTGGAATCAGAACCAACCATAAACCTTGGTAAATAGGGATTTGGTGCTAAAATCCTATTTATTTTAAGAAAGGGAGAAGTGGCTCTTTTCGCAGTCCTGATACTTTCTTCAGGGTGATTGCCTATGTAACTTGCAACATTGAAATCTTCGATACAACCGAGTGTTTCAACCTTTAATCGATAAGCTTTTAGGAAATCAAGATAGATTTCTTCGTTGAACTTTCCGGTAAGTTTCTTTTTTAGATATTCAAGAAGGTTTTGAGATTGAATCACATCTTTTATTGTGCGAACAGAACCTCCGGATTTTTGGGTAAAAGTCTCATTTGCCTTTATGCATTCTTGTTGGAATGAATCTGAAGGGTAAACTCGGAGGATAGGTAAGGTCTTATCATTGATATCTCCGCTGATATCATTTAATCTTCGAGTAAAGGAGATAGCGCTGTCTTCCAATCCATCGTTTCTACCAATTAGGGCGTTTATCCGGTTAATCAGATCATCAAAGAACTGGATCTTTGGAAGCTCATAATTACTTCCTCTCAATTTGATATTACTTTCCTTGACATGCTTACACAAATCTATCAATGGTTTGATCGTTAAATGAATTTTTACCATTTCAAGAATTGCAAATAGTCTATCTTTTAGAACAGAATCCTGCTCAAAGACTGTAATATATGTATCTTGTGTACAACCTAAGGCCAGTTTCCTTAATTCATTATCCCAGTTGGCGGGTTGGGATGATAAGCCTAAGGATTTCCAGTAGTTGAGTGTTCTTTCGATGCACTCGATAAGATCCTCTAATACAAATTTAGCGAAGTAAAGACTTTCGGTATTCTGTAAATTTAAATTGACCTGCTCGTAAATGCTATCAATAAATACATTCACGGCAGCTTTGATATTATTGTTTACAAGGGCATGGTAGTTATCATTCCGAGTGCTGGTGAACATAGAAATAATGAACTCTACGACACTTCCTTTAATGTTCTTTTTGTTGATACGGATTGCATCCTTTTCAATGGAAACTAATAAATCCTGTTGTTCAACTGTATTAAGTGTGCCAAAAGCTTGTTCGATGATTCCATCCCAGATAACCGACATATTCTGTTTGATTGAAGCTCGCGAAATTTCCCGGCGTTGTCCATTTTGAAAATACTGGGAAGGATTAATCAGCCTCTCCAGTAAAGTAATACTTAATTGCGATGCAATATATTCCTGGATCTGATCTTTCGGGAACTGAATTGCTGATAATCCAAAAGTTCCATATTTTCCGATTAGGCTATTCCCTGCTGCATCAACTAGGCGTTCCCTTCTTTTTTCATAAATTCCCGAGATATTCAAAAATAAGAATAATCCGGCCATTTTATAAAGTCCATTCAAGTTGCTTATTGCAGGACTTCCATCCTGATAGTCCTGACTGATAAATTGAACTAATTCATAAGGTGGTTCGGAATAATCTTTCGTAAATCCGTTCGGCCATTTTTCCTTGTACTGGTGTTCAATTTTATTAAAGTATTCCAAGTCCTTTATGGCCCCATATGAATTACCATACATTACTTCAAATCCACGAAGAACGTTAGGTTCTTTTGGCAATAGGAAGAGTCCATAGAGATCTTTAATGTCCTGGATAAGATGACGGATCAAATATCCCATGTCAATCAGAATTCCGGCCCCTGTTCCACCAGTCAAACTGCCGGTTATAATAACTGTTGGTTTTGTTACTTGGTTGGTAGCGTTGTTGCTGACCTGCATCACATTGGCATAGGCGTGATTAATCGCCTGAATGACATTACTGAAATTGTCCCCCTGTTGATTCTTACCCCATAATGCCAATCGCCCACATGAACGGATACCCCCAGCCCCCAAACCAGCTGTCACAACAACTCTAGAATCTGGAAGCCATGAGGGGTTGTTACATGTGGCTTTGATCTCAGCTATCATTTCAGCCATATTATCAAGACTTATGTATACCCTTGTTATGCTGTTTCCAATTGGGGTTCCGACTGGCCTGTTGTTTTCGTTTGTCTCTATATAGAGCAGTTCAACATTTGAAGGCTTATTTGTCTTATACGTTTCATAATAAAACCGTTGAACATGCTCAAGTGTATACAAACCGCTTGAACCAATTCCGATTATAATTGTGGGTGAAGCCATAGTATATCAATTAATAGATTTGTCATTGATGATTTTATTCAAGGAATATCTCTTTACAAAATACAAAATAATCAACCCAAGATAAATGACCAATTGAGCCATTATTCCCAGATAGAAATTGCCTTTCAAAAAATTTTCCGCCTCAATTCCCGTTCTGTAGAAGAATCCAAAAAGGTAAATATTGAACAAGATGAAATAAGTGGAAATTGACCATAGAAAACATAGCCGTAAACATATTTCTTTTCGTTGCTTGATTCTTTTGAAGAGAAATTTTGTAAAAATAATGTCGATAATCCATAATAAGATACCTGTTAAGAGGACGAAGGCAACAATTTTTATCAAGAGTTGCTGAAAATTGCTATAAACTGAGTCGAAAAATAGATTATCCATATATTAAAAATATCCAGAATTACTGGAATTGTTAGAGGTTGAGCCTTTTGATGAAAATATATCATCGGCCTGATTTACATTGAACTTGTTAAGCTTTTGTTGACGCTTTTTATTCCAAAAATAATAACCAATGCCTCCCGCTATAACCATCATAATTATGAAAATTATCCATCCCAGATTACTTGAAGGTGTTTCAATATAGGTGACAGCAGAATTGGCATTCTGTGCTGAAACCTGTACTTTAAATTTGCCAGATGGGACATCTGAGAAAAAAACAGAGTTAGTCATAAGATTTTTATTAGACAGGTCTCTGAACTTCCCGCCATCATATTCAATTAATGAGATATTAAATCTTGTATTGGAAGGACAGTTGCAATTCCAAGAAATCGGAAAGGAGTTTAATTTTGTAGGTTTAGGGTTGTCTTTCGTTCCGTTAGCAAATGATATAAACGTAATTGTTGGAGTTGGGGAGATTGTATCAACGCCCTGTGGGTTAGGTGGTAGATAATTTGACACATTCAAGTTTGGAAACAAAGAAATCATGAACAGAGTATTTGGTGCAAATTCAAGTTTGATAGTAGCCACTCCTTCATCAACCCCATTAGGCGTATTATAGCCTAATGCAAGATTCTTAGAGTAAGTATCAGGGTAATCGGGTTTACCTCCTGGACCATAATCATCCTGAACGTTGTCACTGATGATGTAAAGTTTATATTTGGAGATTTGGTGTTTCTTTGCATATTCTGCAATTTTTGCTTTTGCAAGAGTAAGATATGTTTGAAGGCTTTTTACTTGCCAATCTATAGAATTAATCACCTGGCTAATATCAGCATTAGCATTTTGAATTAATATCGGGTTAGGGCTTATAGCTAATGCACTTTGAAGACTTCCGAATTCTGAAATCGAAAGTTTGTCCCCTGGAACCATTTTGAAATTGCTTAACCCCTGTTGATTCCCATTAAAAAATTTTGCCTTAGAGAGAGGGATACCAGTTAATACTTCATACAAGGCCTGCTTGGCATCATTTAATTCGTTTTGCTTTATTGATTTTGAATTATCAACTAAAACGAATATGTTGTTTTGACCATATATTTTAATTATAAATATAATGAGACAAAAGATAATTAGTAGCTGTTTCATGTTAAATAATTTTTTTGGGTGGAATTATAAGCCCGATAATGGTGAATATCGAGAATATTAAAATCGTCCAGAAAATAAGGGCCCAATTGTTCTTGAAAACCTGTAATGCATTGTCCAACGCATCGATATATGCTTGTTTGTTGTTCTCGGCTGGATAAATATCGCAACCAGCGCTCTGAAACCTTTGCATAAAAGGTGTAGGTGATCCGTTTGAATAGTCAATAATAAAGACATTATCAGCTGGAAAGTATTCTGAAAAACCTGCATCATTAAAAAAGAACCTACCTGATTTAATAGATTCTGTTAAGTCGTCTACCCCATCGGTCATTATGATAAGCAATTTGTTTTTATAGACGCCATTGGCCTTATTCTCTTTAAGGTAAAGGTATGTTTTCCAGATACTTTCACACACAGGTGAACAACAATCAAATCCTGTTATTTGTCCCAAGGCATTTTTTGCCTCGAGGGGATTTGTGAAAGCAGAAATGTTACCGGCTTTGATGTCAGAAGATTTGGCTACCTGCATCAATTCTGTAAGTGTTGGCTTCGTATTAGTATGGGGAACATAATTTGGCCCATTTAATGTCGTCAAAACAATCTCATTATTCTCTTCCAAGTTATCGAAGGTCTCTATCAGTGCATCAATTGCATTTGTTTGCCTCATACTACCGGAGTTGTCAAAAACAAATGATATCAGGTTTGACCCCTTGAAAAGAAAAAAGAGCAAAAACAAGAATCCGAAAACCGGGATAATGTAATAAAACTTATTTATACCAAAGGATTTTTTTGTTGTTATAATCGTTGAGTCTAACTGATTTATTGTTTTAGGTCGGTCTGTAATTTCCTGAATCTTTTCCTGTGTATAATAACTTCTTAGTTTGAATTGAACCAATATTGGAATTAGCATTGCAATCGTAAGTGAAAGGATCAACGAAAGTTGATATGGATGTTTAGCGAAGAAATTCCTTGACCACCAGAAACAAATCAGGCTTATTAGAATTAAAGCAGAAATCAGCGAACTGATGATCCATGCACGATTTGAAATAAAAACTGTTTTCAATTTTCTTCGTTTCGTAAATAACTTCAATCCAACGGTTGTAAGCAACCAGGTGAAGAAAAGGGTGCAAAGTGGAAAAGCCCAAAATACAATTGTGCCAAATTGAGCTACGTTGCAATAAGAGATGAAATTTTGAAAAAACTCAGTCATGTTATGCAAGTATTATTTTTGTGTCCGATTTTCCTAAAGTACTCTCAAATCCATAATTCACAATTTCTGCAACTGAATTCTTCTGCAGACCGGTAATGCCCTGATAGGATGAACTTAAGCTTTCATTTGCAAGTTTTGTATGGCCTGAATATTCCATATAATTTACAAATAAAGGGACATATTTAATCTCCAGACCTGTTGTTTTTATTTTATTTGTTAGCTCAGTGGTTAATTTTGTAAATGTATTCTGAATATTCATAACACCCTCGGATTGTGAGGATAAAAATTTTCCAAGATTCCTGAACTCCTCTGCTAATATAAAAGTTGAACTGCTGTATTTCTCCAAAACATCCTGAAACAATACACGCTGGAATTCCCTGATTTTTTCATCATTGCTATTAATCTGTCTCAATCTTTTGATCATTTGAATATCTGTTATGATTCCGGAATTGGAGATATTCAGAATGGTTTGTTCCCAATTACCAATGTTTGAAGGTTTGTTTGATTGGAATTTAAGCAATAATTGTCCTATTATTTTTGCATCTCCCTGGTTTTGCTGACTCACTTTATTATAATACTCGTAAGCCTTACTACAAACTTGTTCACATAAATCAAGATAGCCCGCAAGATTTTTGGCATAATTTACCAAGAAGTCTGGGAATATAACTTTTTCTTTAATTTGGTTCAATTCTTTATTCAACTCCTTTTTCTCATTACTTAAAATTTCAGTTTGGGCTTTGAAAGTCTCCACCTCTCCCTCAAGGTTCACTTTCTCCTGATTCAGCTCTTTGCTCTTTTCGAGAAGATTCTTATTTTCGGCTGATGCTGATTTAAGTTCATTTGTAATCCGGTTAAGTTCCTTTTCAGTTTGATTCCTTGTGTTCAACCCTTCAATTTTTCCAAGGATATTTTCCTCTATTTTCTTAAACTGTCGTACCAGATCGGCATTCATCTGAGAAATTTCTCGTAAATATGATTCTTGGTCAGACTTTATATCTGAAGAATCTTTGTGTTCAAATTGCCCTTCAACGGTTTCTAAGGTTGAAGTTGGTTTTTTTTCTTTTGAAGAGAAAATTTTCCGGATGTTTACTTTATACCCAACTATCAACTCGTCATCCCTTAGGTCATTTTTCACTTTGTTTCTTTCAGATTTAGGGAAATTTTGATCAAAATAATCTTTAGGGATTTTATCTTTATTATATTTAATAAGTTTGTTGTTTGAAATATACTGATCTCTTGCAAAATCATCAAGTGAGTTGGAATTAAATAATGCAAATTTTGGTTCCATGATATTAACTTTTTTGATCCTGTATATCAACCACAACAAAAGCATCAATAGGGAAAGAATCAGAAAACCAGCTATTGTGTAATGGATCCAAGTAAGGTTATTCCAGAAATCAGATTCTGCGTGCTTAATTTGGTCGGCATAATAAAAAATTGTAACATGGTTCGGAATTATCAGGCGAAACTTAGTACCCCATTCATCTTTTTTTAATTTAATGTCGTTAGACAAAGGAACGTTTAGAACTTTATTTTTTTCAGAGACAAGAAGAACAGGTAAAGTGACTTTTTTTATAGAATTAAGACTGATAGTATAATTTCTGTCATCTTTTATGAAAACAAATTCAGATTTTATTGGCGAAAGATTCCCTGGAATGTAATTGAGCTTCTCGACAATATTTGCAGTTGTTTTTGTTGAGTCCTCGAAAAAAATAAATGTGTAGGTTTTGGATTTCTCATCGAACCTGACAAAAGAGTAAATTTCATTTTTGAAAAAGCGGTTTTCAGAAATGGTAGTATCTTTGAGAAATTTAATAAAATTGCTTTGTGCAAGCAAACCGGACCCGATACAGACAAGAAATACTAGCAGGAATAAAAACGTTTTTTTCATATCCTTTGTTTATTATTTTAAAACCCAAGTGTAATGTTCTTCATTTGCTTCATCGATTTCCTGATCAGAGACATGACCATTTGCAGTTAATTTCTCTTTTGTTTTCAATCTCACGATACATTCTACTTCATCGCTCTCGTTTACTTTTATGGCAACTTCAGAAGTGATCTTCGGCAATATTATACTTGCTATTTTGCTGAACTTATGCTTCTGTTTCTCTTCAATGATACGTTTAGCATCCTTTCCCATAATCTGGTAATAATTGACTTTGTCCCCATCAAATGCAAAATCGTGTTCTATATCTGTCTTTCCAGAGACCCATCCAATGTTGTCCTTGTACCTGTTGAAAACACGTCCCATTTTCACAAGTTCCAGGTATTCTATACTATCACCTATAGTCTTTTTAAAGCCAAAAGAAGCATTTGTTTTCAAATTGTTTAGGCGTACTGCATTCCGGTTGATTCCATACCAGCAGGCCCCTTTCGTAACAGCCGTTTTTGACTCTTCTTCCATCATAACAATACTAGAAACTTTCATCCCAACAGCATTTAATTGCGCATTAACAGTTTCTTTTATCATTGGGAAGAATGTACTCCTTCCTGAAAATATCACTTTATCAATAGGAACATGATTCGAGAGTTCTATTACTTCCCTGATGGAATCCGTAACATTATTAAAAATCATATTAACAAAGATAGGATGTTCAAACAATTTGAAATTATTTCTTTTCCCACGCTTGAAATAACTAAACAATTCACTGGTTTCTTCATCAATAACAATTGACAAACCCAGTGCAGAGTTGATCTTTTCCGCTAGAGTCTGCGAGGTAATAAATCTTTCTTCTTTTTCATAATAATTACTAGAAATTATTTCCTTAATTCCTTGGGAAGCCTTCGCTAGATCAGCAACCTTCTCAATGCCATGGATGCTTCTGAATTCAGGAAATTCATTGGTGAAGCTTAGAATGAATTTTGCCAGGCAGTAATCAATTGTGTCGCCACCTATGCCATATCCGATTTTTCCCATTACGTCAATATCGTATCTGGGCAGGTTGTTTTCTAAAATAATCCGTGCATTGACAACGGTGGCATTCATAGTAGCTCCGCCCATATCGAATACAATAACTGTTTCTTTCCTGAAATTCTCATTAACTTGGTTCAACCGTCTGTAGTTTGAAAGATAATAGAATAGCACAGCTTCTGCCTCATAGATAAAACGTATATCACGAAATTGATTGAGTGCCTTTATGCAATCAACCATATCTTGTATCTTGTTAATTGTAAAATTATTTGGGATGGCGACAACAGCTCTTTGAGGGTTAAATACACCGTTCCGTGTATAGTCAATGATTTTGGTATCAGCTTTTTCAAAGTACGTTACCAAGTCCCTGAATAATCCTTTGACAAGTAGTGAGGCAAGGTCTTTTCCTTTTAATCTAAGAGTATTGTTGTTATGGAACTTAATTTCTTTTGTGTCAATAAAACCCAATAGTTTTTTTAGAGAACGGAAACCGATATATTTTTCCTTGCTTCCATATAAGGTATAGGCAGCAGAACCGTGATAATAGATTGTTTGAGGCAATTCTGTTCCGTTTGGGATATAATTCTCGGAGGTGTCAAAAACTATTATTGAAGGAATGATTTTGGTTTTAGTTCCCAATATGATATTATCAGTTGAGGTTCCAACTGCCAGGCATGAACCGCTTGTTCCGGGGTCAAACCCCACCCAGACTTCTCCAAGGTCAGGTCCAATATGAAAAATGTATTCAATCGATTCCCGTTTTTCATGACTGAAGAACATAAATGATTCCCTTATCACGCCCTCAATTTTAATCTTCATCATTTGTGGATCAGAAATTTTACGGGTAATATCATTTTGTCTAATACCAACAGTAAAAGAGAATTGATTCCTATTATCTTTTATAACAGGCATTACAAGATCCGGTGAGAACTCATTGATGGAAGAAACATCCTGCTTCAGGAAGACTTCGAATCCTTGGATCAATGTCGCTTCTTGAATTTTTAGAAAGATTTTTGGATTCCAATTAAAAATGTAACCGGGTTTTTTATAATAAATTTCACCGTACACAATGAGAGAATCCTCAGTTGTATTCCAAAACTTATAGGGCGTGTTTATTCTTCCTTTATCCTGATAATTGATGATTTCATAGGAATCCAGATATCCTTCTAATCTCAGGACTAAACTATTAGGTTTACCATAAAAAAACAGGAAGATGATAATGGTAGCCAGTATTATTGCAGGTAGAATATATAACATAAAAACTCTGTAAAATATTGATGAATATTGAACATCTTGGCTTTTGATTGTCTTTTGAGTTGTGAAAATACAATTTAATCCCATTGTCTCATCTACCAAATACCGGGAAAAAAAAGAATACTGGATGGTAAGGTTTGAATAGTTGCGATTTTTGGCTAATGATTTTATAGACAACTCAAGTTCAGGAATATCAATTTGTCCATCTTTTTTGAAGATCCTGCCAGCATCATTAATGATGATTGATTCCCAGGTAACATTATTTTTAATAGCTATGAGGGTATCCAGTAATAGTAGTCTTTCTTTACTATTATTGGAAAATATAGAAAGTGTGAAAGCCTGTAAATTATGCTTATCACTCGAATTGTTCTTAATTGAAACAGGTGAAACCTTGAATTTGGACGTAGCAAATTGCCCTTGAGTAAGCCGGATATCTGTTTGAAGATTGAAATTGTCTTGCATGTCACCTATACCTTCCTGATTCTTAGGAAAGATCTTGAAAGCATTAATCTCCGTTGTGATTCCAAAGCTTCCGACACTGTTTTTATCCAATTGGATCGTACTTGTAAACAGAGG
>CAIYUC010000148.1 GCA_903929315.1 uncultured Bacteroidales bacterium | reverse complement strand
TAAAATGCTACACCTAACGTGCCCGCAGCCCCAATGCGGGCGGGTTTCCGGAGGCGGGCATGAACCAAACCTGCAAATGACATACAAATTAAAAACGCTATATAAGTAAAACCCGCACATGCGGCTGCCGGCGGAGCGTTATGCACTATTGTAAAACAAATTGGATTATTGAAAATATTTGAATTATGCCTTTTGATCTTTGATTTCAATTGTCTCTAAAATGAAAATTTTTATTATGTCTTTGACAGGCATTCTCTTAGCCTTAAATGGAATTACACAATCCTGTTTGCCATTAGGCATTGTATTATCAAGACAAACTCAGGTTGATAGTTTTCCAGTTGCTTATCCCGGTTGTACTGACATTGAGGGAAATGTGGATATCGAAGGTCCCAATATTACAAATCTAAACGGCCTGTCAGGAATCACAACCATTGGTGGCTACCTTTATATTCAATATTGTTCGCAATTACCGAACCTAACAGGACTTAATAACCTAACCTCAGTTGGTGACTATTTCCGCATTTTTGACAATTATAACCTTACGTCACTAAATGGTTTGGAAAAGCTTTATTTCATTGGAAATTATTTATCTATTGTAAGGAACACTTTACTTTTTGATTTATCTGGTGTAAATAACCTGTTATTCGTTGGAAGCATTTCATTTCATGAAAATTCGGCTTTAACGAACCTTGGATCATTCAACCGTTTAACTAAGATTCAATACCTTTTTATCGAAAACAATCCCAATTTGACCAAAATATCAGGTTTTGAAAAACTGGATTCTGTTACTGAAGCGCTCTGGATTGAGCAAAATGATAATCTGATTCAACTATCCGGGTTTGATAGTTTAATCTATGTTAACGACTTAGATATTGGAGGTGACTCTCTGCTTACAAATCTTGATGTGTTTGAAAATCTGAGATCAATTGGAGAATTAGGTGTACGAGGTAATTCAATGTTGACTGATTTATCAGGATTTTATAAAATAGATTCTATTAAAGGAAGTTTCTATATTTCGGGTAATGAAAATCTGATTCAACTAACAGGGTTTGATAATTTAATCTATATTAACACATTAAACATTCAGAATAATCCGGTCCTTAAGAATCTTGGGGGGTTAAATAGTTTGACATCTATTGGTTGGTTTTTGGTAGCTGATAACGACGAACTGGCTAACTTAACAGGCTTGGAAAAATTAGTTTCAGTGAGCAAACTTGAAATTTTTCGCAATAAAAAGTTGTCAGATGTTAAAAGTCTTGAAAATATCAATATAGAATCATTATTGAATCTGGATATAGAACAAAATGTCAACTTATCAAATTGTGCAATAAAAAGCATTTGTGCTTATATTGTAGCCCCAGGAGCCAGTATACAAATTCATGATAATTCAAAGGGTTGTAATAGGCAAACGGAGGTGGATTCGATGTGCAGGCATTTATCGGTTGAAAATTTTGCACTGAATGACAGATGGTTAATCTATCCTAACCCCTCCTCAAAGACAATTACCATTGAAACCGAAAATAAATTTATTGAATGCACTTTTATCATATATGATCTTCAAGGAATAGAGGTAATCAGACAAAACTTTACAGAACCGAAAACTCTTATCGACATAGAAAGATTACCACTTGGGATATATTTTATTAGGATTTCAAATCAAGGGGCGGTCGATTATTATAAAATTATTAGAAATTAGAAAAATATAATTTATCTACAACAATGCATAACAGTCCATCAGCCGGCAATGCGGCGGTTTTCCAGGGGCGAACATGATTTAAAACAGCAAATGATTGCCAAAATAAATACATCGTACCAGTAAGATCCGCACTGCGGCTGCTGGCCAAGCGTTAGTGCGCATAAAAGGGAAGATCCTTAAACCTCATATATAATGAAAGCAATAATTTACATTTTGATGCTACTTATTCCATTTTTTGGTGGTGCTCAACAATCCTGGCAAAAATCTTCCCCATTGGATCAAAACTGGATGACTATTGGAAATGCTGGTTTTTCTGATGGCGCAGCTTATTATTTATCTATGGCTTTTTGTCCTTCAGATGGTCAACCTTATGTGGCTTTTGAGGATGAAGTAAACTTGAACAAAGCCACTGTTATGAAATTTAATGGAATCGATTGGATAAACGTTGGAAATGCTGGTTTCTCCGATAGCGTAGCGCGGTACCTCAGCCTAGCTTTTAACCCGAATGGTCAACCCTATGTGGCATTTCAGGATTGGGGGGATACTACAAAAATTACAGTTAAGAAATTTGATGGGACGACCTGGATAAATGTTGGCAATCAAGGTTTTTCATATTATAACGCTGAAGACATTAGCCTAGCTTTCAATTCTGCAGGCCAACCTCATGTAGCTTTCGTGGATTATAATCCAAATAATTTTGCGAAAGCTACAGTAATGAAATTCGACGGAGTAAACTGGGTGAATGTTGGAAATGCTGGTTTCTCAGCAGGACAGGCTACATATACAAACCTTGCCTTTAGTTCTAATGATCAACCTTATGTGGCATATATGGATTGGTATTCTCATAAAGCGACAGTAATGAAATTTAACGGAACTAATTGGATCAATGTTGGAAATCCCGGTTTCTCATCAGGATGGGCATATTATACAAAACTATCGTTCAGCCAATCTGACCAGCCCTATGTAGTGTATAGCGATTATCAATATTCGTGGAGTTTATCTGTAATGAAAC
The DNA here is from genome assembly GCA_903929315.1 of uncultured Bacteroidales bacterium. GTDB lineage: Bacteria > Bacteroidota > Bacteroidia > Bacteroidales > FEN-979 > CAIYUC01. The sequence goes on along the minus strand of CAIYUC010000148.1, from coordinate 11,903 downwards.
TTAACGGGAATACCTGGATTTATGAAGGACTACCTGGTTTCTCGTCTGTTAATGCTGATTTTATCAGTCTTGCCATCAGTCCTTCGGGGCAACCATATGTATCTTACCGGGATCATGCGAATTCAGCCAAAGCAACTGTAATGAATTATGACGGAAATACCTGGGTAAATGTTGGAAATGCTGGCTTTTCAAGTGGAAATGCCGCTAATACGAACCTTGCATTCAGTCCAACTAATGGCTTACCATATATCGCTTACGAGGACGGAGGATACTTCGATAGAGTAACGGTAATGAAATATGATTTCCCAACAGACATTAATGAAATACAGGTAACAGGTATAATGTTGTATCCAAATCCGACAACAAATTTGATAACAGTAAATGTTAAGGGGTTCCCAATTAGTTTAATTTATATTGAAATCGAAGATTTAAAGGGCATAAGAATGTTTGAAACCCAAACCAATGAAGAGAAAGTAGTTCTTAATGTCGAGAATTATCCAACCGGAATCTATTTTGTTAAGGTTAAGGCTGAAAATTCAATTTGGATTGGGAAGTTTTGTAAAGAATGAAAAAATGAAGTTTTACGCGCACTAACATGCACTCAGCCACAATCCCGCAAATGCGGGCCTGTGGCTGCCTGCCAGGCGTTAGTGCGTATAAAAAGGAACTCTAACCCTTAAATGATATGAAAAGGATAATTTACATTTTCATTTTTTTGTATCCATTTGTTGGCATTACTCAACAACCCTTGGATAATTCTTACCCATTGGACTATATGTGGAAGTATGTTGGAAATGAGGGTTTCTCTCCAGGGATAGTTTGGTACACAAGCCTTGCTTTGAATCCATCTGATAGTCAACCTTATGTTGCGTATTTAGATTATTTAAATTCCCAAAAAGCTTCCGTTAAAAGATTTGATGGAACCAATTGGATTGATGTTGGTAATGAAGATTTTTCAGCAGGAGAAGCTACATACATAAGCCTTGCTTTCAATCCATCAACTGGTCAACCATACGTGGCTTATGCAGATAACGCATTTTATGATAAAGCCACCGTTATGAAATATGATGGAAGCAGCTGGGTTATTGTAGGTAGTGCAGGATTCTCGACAGGACATATTGCTTATGCCAGTCTCGCCTTTAGTCCCTATGGTCAACCCTATGTGGCTTATGCAGATTGTGGGGATACATGCAAAGCTAATGTATTGAAATTTGATGGTACCAATTGGATCTCTGTTGGAAATGCAGATTTCTCAGAAAAATTAACTGCGTTTGTATGTTTAGCCTTCAGTCCCGATAGTATACCTTATGTTGCGTATGTTGACTCTGCGCATTCCTACAAAGCCATAGTAATGAAATTTGATGGAACCAATTGGGCGTATGTCGGAAATGCAGGTTTCTCAGCGGGACAAGCTTCATACATAAGCCTTGCTTTCAATCCAACAGATGGTCAACCCAATGTCGCTTATCAGGATCAAGCAAATTCCTATAAATCTACTGTAAAGCAATTTGATGGAATTAACTGGGTGAATGTTGGAAATGCAGGTTTCTCAGCTGGGAAGGCTGATTATATAAGCCTTGCCTTCAGCTTATCTGATGGTCAACCTTACTTAGCTTTTAAGGATTTGGGTAATTTTGATAAAGCCACTATAATGAAGTTTGATGGAATTAACTGGGTAAATGTTGGAAATGCAGGTTTCTCATTAGGAGGTGCTGATTTTACAAGTCTTGCAATCAGCTCATCAGGTCAGCCATATATTGCTTATAAAGATTTCGGAGAAACCGAAAAGGCAACGGTAATGAAATATGATTCCGTTTATGTTGGTATTGATGTATTACACAAATCAGAATTGTCTCTGTATCCAAATCCAACATCAAAATCTATAAGAATAAGTAATAAGAGTCTATCCGGTAACTTAAATTATATTGAAATCGAGGATTTAAAGGGCATAACAATGTTTGAAACCCAAACCAATGAAAGGAATGTAGTTCTTAACGTCGAGTATTACCCAGCCGGAATCTATCTCGTAAAGGTTAAGACTAAAAGTTCAATTTGGATTGAGAAGTTTTGCAAAGAGTGAAAGAGTGAAGTTTTACACGCACTAACATGCACTCAGCCACAATCCCGCAAATGCGGACCTGTGGCTGCCTGCCAGACGTTATGGGCAAATTTAAATAAACAACAGGATGAAAAAAATTGGCTTTTCAATTTATTTTTCGATTATATCATTAATTGCCTTTTCCCAATGGGCATGGCAAAACCCTTTACCCCAGGGAAATTCTTTAAGATCATGTTATTTCATCGATGCCAATACGGGTTTTGCTGTAGGGGATCATGGTACAATAATAAAAACATCAGATGGTGGTGCATCCTGGAACTTATTACCAGCCGTAACCAGCGTCTCATTGATTTCGGTTCGTTTTACTGATGCTAATACAGGTTACATAGCTGGAGGAGAATATTATACTTATTTAAGCGGGATCATCTTAAAAACTACAGATGGAGGTGCAAACTGGACAATTCTCAAAAGCGGAATTAATGAGCCCTTATTTTCAGTTTTTTTCAGCGATCCTGATACAGGCTATGCTGTAGGTGATTATGGAACTATTCTAAAAACTGTTGATGGAGGCATAACCTGGACGGATATTCCGGACACAACGACTTCATCACTAAATTCAGTTTATTTTACGGGTGTAAATACCGGATTCGTGGTGGGTGGGAATGAAACCATTTTAAGGACCATTAATGGAGGCTCAAACTGGACTGTTGTACATTACAACGGATTCGATTACCGGGATTTAACCTCAATTTATTTTACCGATCCCATGACTGGTTATACGGTGGGTGACGGTGATTTAATTTTAAAAACCATTGATGGAGGAACAAACTGGTCTACAATCATGAGCGGAACAAATTATTATGTAGGTTCTGTTTGGTTCACAGACATCAACACAGGTTATCTTACAGCGTCTGGCGGAATCATCCTGAAAACTATCGATGGTGGTGGTACCTGGACTGAATTATCATCTATCAATGCAAAATCTAGTTTTTCTTCACTTTGCTTTACCAATTCAAACAATGGTTATATAGTGGGCAGTGGCGGCTCTATCTTTAAAACTACAAGTGGAATTCAATTAAATGTAGCGCCTTCTGAGCGTATTATTGATTCAACTGCCGGAACTGCTTACTTCATGGTTACTTCAAACACCAACTGGAAGGTTGCCAGTGACGCTTTATGGTGTAATACGACTCCATCAGGTTCATTAAATGATTCAATTATTGCATCCTGTTCTAAGAACAATTCACATTCTCCACGGGTCGCACATATCACAATTTCGGCTACCGGCCTTGATCCCATTGTAGTGAGTGTTACCCAGTCAGGATCAGCAATGGGTGTTGCAAATATAAGTGAAGAAACTTTTAAAATTTATCCTAACCCGGCAGGTGATAAAATTACTATAACAAATAACAAGAGCTTCTGTCAGGATTGCATTGTGAGTATTTATAACAATACAGCCGAACTTGTTAAACATCATCAATTCTTGGATAAAGATCATATGGAAATTGATGTCAGCAATCTCATGCGGGGCATTTATTTAGTGAAAATTCAGACCAAGGCGGGTATTGAGGTTCAAAAGTTGGTGATTCAGTAATTCTAAGTTTGAAAGACAATATAAAACCTGCCCATAACATGCGTTCACCTGCAACAACAGCAACAGAAGCGCTTCTTTTCGAAGGTCATTATTTGCTGCAGGTGCACGCCAACCATTATGTGGGATTATAAAAAAAATGTGAAAAACTTGTATCTGTTACCAATATTTGGTACTTTTGCTAAAAAATAACATTATGAGCAAAAATACATCCATATCCTTAGGCAGCCATTTTGAGAGCTTCATTCTGAATAAAGTAGGATCCGGAAGGTATAATTCCTTCAGTGAAGTTATTCGAGCCGGACTAAGATTATTAGAACAAGAAGAGAAAAAAATAGATGCTTTTAAAGAAGCCTTGGACCTTGGCGAACATAGTGGTATTGCAAAGGATTTCAGCGCAAAAAAGCTCTTACAAGGTTTGCATGAGAAGCATCTTTAAGCATGGCCAGATACAAATTGACAAATGAGGCTGTAAAAGACCTGGAAGAAATTTGGATTTACACATACCAAAATTGGTCTGTTGAGCAAGCAGACAGATACTATAACTTGATAATAGATGAAATAGAATTTCTATCATCAAATCCTCTTTCAGGAAGATCTATGGATTACATTAAAGAGGGATATAGAGTATCGAAAGTCAAGTCACATTTGGTCTTCTACAAAATAATCACCAACGCGGCTATTGAAATTATCAGGATCCTTCACCAGAGAATGGATGTCAAAAACAGAATGAAATAGGATCCTATTTCACAAATAAACAAAATAATCCCACATAACATGCCTGTAAAACCAACGATGCCAGCGGTTTTCGGCTTAATGAATGTTTTTACTGCGCTGTTTCTACAGGCCAAACGTTAGGGGGCAGTTTTATAACAAATATTATGGGAACTATTTTAATCATAATAATAATCGTTTTTGTACTTGGAATAATTTTCCTTTTTACCAAAAAAGTTAAGGTAGAAAGTAAACCAGTTAACAAAAAGGCAGAAATTCCATTACCCGATTTTGTAAAGAAAAATCCTGAAACGGGTGAAACAAGGATCGAAATATCATTCGAGAAATCTACAAGCAACTTTGGGACATTTTTAGTTTTTGACATAGAAACTACGGGTCTTCCAAAGGTAAAAGGTGCTAAATCAGAAGATCTAAATAATTGGCCTAGAGTTGTACAAATAAGTTGGTTACTATTAGATTCGGCATTTAAAGAAGTGAATTCAGAGACACATTATCTGAAACAAGATGCAGGTATTCCAATTGAGGCAACTATGATTCATAAAATTGATGATAAAATTATCGAAGAGAAAGGCGAAGACCCGAAGATAATCTTTGAAAAATTTTTGACTGACATAAAAAGGACTAGTTTTATCGTTGCTCATAATATTGATTTTGATGCTCCAATAATTGAATCTGAATTCATTAGATATGGATTAAAAAAACCATTCAGAGGTGTAAAGAAACTTTGTACAATGAAAGCGGGTACAAAATATTGTGAAATTCCAAAGGCCTATGGAAGTGGATATAAATATCCCAAACTAGAAGAATTATTTCATAAGTGTTTTTTTAGTCGTTTTTATAAAATTAAGCTAGAACAATCACACGATGCACAAATTGATACGACATTAACTGCAAAATGCTTTATCAAACTAAAAGAACTTGGATATTTTAAGTCAATCGAAATATAAAACCGCCCCCTAACAAGCCGTCAGCCGAGCAATGCGGGGTAAGTCGGTAAAGAAAGGAAGTAGGGCTACTGAACATGATTATTAAACTCAAATATAAAAATTGCTAAAACCCGCACTGTGGCTGCCGGCAACACGTTAACGGTGAGTGGCAATAGAAACCAAAGTACATGAAAGAGTCAGATTTCGATAAGATTGATGAATGGTTTGAAGGATGGGAAGGAGACTATGAATTACTTCAAGAGGAGAAATATGAAGAATTATTGAAATTGCGAAAATCAAAAGCAATTAAAAATCCCAATGATCTCTATGCCCAGTATTATTACGGTCAAGCACTTGTTTATAATAAAATGTATAAAGAGGCCATAGACTATCTTACGCCTTTTTATTTTGAGAATCCTGATTATGAGGATATACAATTTGTCATCCTTGATTCATTGTACCTCTCCGGTAGGAATGAAATGGATTTTAAATGGATTGAAATGCCAAAAATTAAAAAGATTGATAATGAACTGCTCAATGAATGTTATAAGTGTCTTAGAAAAAACGGTACCACAAATATTGATGTATTAATGGGGCATCTTGCCGGGAAATATTTTATTTATTTGGGATTTTCAGAAGCTGACCTGGTAGAATCATTGAAAAATGATTCAAGATTTTATATTTCAGCGGAAAATGAAATATCTTTAACCAAAAAAGAATAATGCCACCCACCGCTAACAAAGCCGGCAGCACCGCAATGCGGGGCAAGTCAGTCAGGAAAGCTGGTTGGAGTTAACAAACATGATTACAGTAAGCATATACAGAACCTGCTTAATCCCACACTGCGGCTGCCGGCGGGGCGTTAGAGCGCATTAATATGAGATTTAACCTCCATTTCATATGAAAAAAATTATTTACATTTTGGTTGGATTGATCCCGTTTCTTTGCAACGCCCAGCAGGACCCCGCTCCTTCTCTCCCCTCAAGTAACGGTTGGCAGAATGTTGGAAATACTCATTTTTCTGCCGGAGAGGCAATTTATACTAGCCTTGCCATAAGTCCTTCCGACCAACCTTATGTAGCCTATTTGGATGAGGGAAACTCGGGTAAAGCCACTGTGATGAAATTTGACGGAACCAACTGGACGAACGTTGGAAATCCAGGTTTCTCAGATGGTGTTGCACAGTGGGAATGTCTTGTTTTCAATCCTGTTGACGGACAACCCTGGCTGGCATTCCGTGATGATGCTCATGCAAGCAAAACTACTGTGATGAAGTTTAATGGGACCAGCTGGGTTCCTGTTGGCAATGCAGGATTCTCTGCAGGAGTAGCAAACTGGCAAAGCCTCGCTTTCAATTCCTCCGGTCAACCCTATGTAGCTTATACAGATTACGCGAATTCATTAAAGGCGACAGTAAAGACCTTTAACGGGACCAATTGGGTGAATGTGGGGAATGTGGGTTTTACTACCGGAGAAGCCGAATGTGAAAGCCTTGCATTCAGTCAGTCCGGTCAACTCTATGTTGCATTTGCAGATAATACCAGTATCCCGCCACGGAAAGCTTCGGTCATGAAATTTAACGGGTCAGCCTGGGTAATTGTTGGAAATCCAGGTTTCTCAGACGATAAGACCTCGCATGAAAGCCTTGCATTCAGTCCTTCAGGTGAACCCTATGTTTCTTTCATTGACTGGTCGGATTCTTCAAAAGTATCCGTAATGAAATACAACGGGACCAACTGGGTATATGTCGGGGTAAGGGGCCTTTCAAAATCAGGTGGATATATTACTTCTGAAGGACTTGCTTTCAATCCCTCCAATGGACAGCCCTATGTAGCCTATGAGGACACTTCGAATTCTTTTAAAGCTTCTGTCATGACATTTGACGGAACTAATTGGATGTATGTTGGAAATGCAGGGTTTTCAGCTGGTTTTACCCAAAGTGTAAGCCTCGCCTTCAACTCCACAGGTCAGCCTTATGTGGCCTATGGGGATGGATATTTTGGCAAGGCTTCCGCGATGAAGTATGAGTCCTGCAATACACCGCCGGTACCGACCATTGCCGGCACGGGAGAGCTTTGTGTGAATTCGGGGTATTATAACTATTCCACCGAAACCGGGATGACAGGTTATCAATGGAGCATATCACCGGGAGGGGCAATCATTACAGGACAGGGTACCAGTTCCGTTCAGGTCATATGGAACCAGCCGGGCAGCCAGTGGGTTGCTGTCACATACACAAATACTTCGGGTTGTACAGCACTAAATCCAACGCAATTCCCGGTGCTGGTAAATCCCTTCCCTGATCCTTCTGGGACAATAAGCGGTTCACCCGTTGTTTGTGCAGGATCAAATGATATCATGTATTCCGTCGTTCCTGTCACCAATGCGGCTACTTATGTCTGGGCGCTACCCTCCGGAGCCACAATCACATCCGGAGGAGGAACAAATGCCATCATCGTCATGTTTGCCGATAATGCCTCCTCGGGAAACATCACAGTATATGCAAACAATCTTTGCGGTAACGGCGAAACTTCACCCCCTTTCTTCGTAACAGTTAATCCCATTCCACCCACCCCAACAATCATTGAGAACGGCAATACCCTTTTCAGTACCGCACCTTTTGGCAACCAATGGTTTTATAATAGTATCCTGCTGGTAAACGACACAAACCAGTTTTATAATGTCAGCCCCTATCTACCCGGTTATTACTGGGTACAGGTAACTCTAAACGGATGTCCATCTGATACATCCAACCATTTATATTGCAACATAACCGGGTTGAATAAAAACATTAACCCAGGTTTAACATTGTATCCAAACCCGGCAACAACTAAGATAATAATTGATATTACCAATAGCAATACTACCAGTAAATTCATTGAAATTTTCACAGTCAGAGGGGAAAAGATTTTCGAAACAAAAACAATTCAAAACCAGATTATAATAAATATTGAGAACTATCAGCAAGGTGGTTATTTTATCAAATTGAAAACAGATGAATCAAATTTTGTTAATAAATTCTTCAAAAATTAAGGAGAAGAATACTTAACGCGCTCTAACGAAACCGGTTGCCGCAATGCGGGTGACCCACGAACGCTAGCCCTCACTATACCGGCAGGCGCCCGTGGACGGTAAAACCAGCAACAAGCAACCCCCGCACTGCGGCAACCGGCCCAACGTTAGCCCCAAACCTAACCATCACTGAAGACTAATAGTATTTAACACACCCAAACCAATGAAAGTAAAATTAACCCTGTTCCTGATCTTCCTGCTGACTGCAGGATATTTGTCAGCACAAACCATTTTGCCCAAAGAAGGATTCTTTCCGGGGACTCTGCATTACAAAAATGGACAAGTAAAATCTGCATATGTTTCCGCACCTAAGAAACCCGGCCAAAACGCAATCTTCATCCGGGCCACGAATACAGCAAAGAGTGAAAAGATTCCAAGCGAATTGCTCGATTCCATTTCCTTTACAACCCCCCAGGGAACTACCTATTGTTTCGAGAATCTGTCATGGTCGATGAAAGAAGGTGGAAAGATCAAGAATCCGCAGTGGTTTTTTACTGTGGTCAAGGGCTATGCTTCCTTGTATATGCTTTCCGATGCTTATGTTATCACGGGGAAAGGGAAAGCCTATGCGGTGACATACAGCGTAGGGAGCTTTGGGTCGGAGATTTATTACATGATCAAGAAACAAAATGATAAAGTTGCGTACTATTTTGCCTATACATCTACTTTCGGTCCGGATCGTATCAGCCAGTTGCTCCAACGGTCTGCCACCCATTATTTGTCGGAAGATAAGGATCTTGTGGATAAGATTATAAAGAAGTATCAATTATCGGATAGGGACGCAGAAGAGATTATCAATATTTACAATGATTATATGAGCCAAAAAAAATGAATATATTGACAGTGCAACTAAGAATTATATGGGTTAATTCCTTCCCTTTCCCACATATGCGTGAGACCGGGTGGGGGCTGTAAAAGATAATTCATCAATGCGTTTTACAAAGTATCTAATAATATCCTATGCCATCGAGGAAGAATTTATTGTTCTACATTCAATTTTTGACACAAGACAGTACCAGTTTAAAGGAAAGATATAAATGGTCTGGGGCTAACGAGCCGTCAGCCGACAATGCGGGCTGTTTCCGGAGGTTGGCATTCACCAGACCTACAAGTGATGAAGGTAATGAAAAGTAACAACAAGTAAAACCCGCACTGCGGCTGCCGGCGGGGCGTTAGCGGTAATTGCAAAAACTTCCGTACAACTGGATTATCATTAAAATAGGACTGTTATAGACACATGAATAAATTTTAAAAACAACAAAATGAAGACAAAAAATATTAAAAAATTATTATTAATTTTTTCAAGTTTTCTTTTCGGTTTAAACTCTTTTGCTCAAATCATACAAAACGATAGAGTGAAAATTGACTACAAAAAAATATATGCTTACTGTTTGGACGGAAATATTACTCCAGCTTTAAATACTTTAGAACTTTATGATTCCCAAAAGCTTTCTTCGAAAGATTTGAAATTTAAAACAGAATTTGAAAATCGTTTTAAATATACAGAGGACAAAAGTGATTTTTTGGAAGACAGAAAATCACCAATTAATGAACTACTGAAAATTTATAGAGATTATTGGAGGTTATCATTGCTTGACAATTCAAAAAGTTATGACAGTTTGCTAATGAGAAACCTTTCTGTTTTTTTTTCCTCTATGTATAAATTACCTTTAGACAATAAAGATATTTTACAAGAAGATACGATAGATGTTTACCTGAAAACATACATTTCGTCCTTTAAGTTTCATACAACCGGCTTTGGAAAAACCGGAAAATATTCGGATTTATTAGTATGGAAAAGTGAAAAAGATACTGTTTACAAATTCTCCATATGTGATGAACAGATAAATACTCTTGTAATTTTCATGGATGATTTTATAACAATAGGATGGGAAGAATATGCTTCATTAGGGCGATTCTATCCAGGAGGATGGACTACTAAGGAAGCCCTGTATTGCGTAAGGAAAGCCTATGATTTAAATAGTGAGGATTTTCTTATTGATTATTTATGTCACGAAGGTCGCCATTTTATGGATTACAAATTATTTCCGAAACTTACAAGTGCTGATTTGGAATACAGGGCAAAGCTCACTGAATTAAGCCTGCTCAAAGAAACACTCTACGAAGTAATTGACAATTTTATAGATAATGCCAATTACGAAAGCGATAATGGACACTCGGTTGCTGATTATTGCGTGATAAGGGATCTGTCGAAAGTTCTTTTTAAAGTTGAATTTGAAATGGATATTAGTAAATGGAAAAAATTAAGTATTGAGAAGATTAATAAATCAGCTTATGACATATTGAAAGCTAACACAAAGGCATTAAAAAAGCAAGGTGCAGGAGTTGAGAAATATATAAAAAAGTAATGCGAACAATTTATTACACTCAAATATTGAAAAAATAATAATATAAACAGACATTTACAGACGATAAAAATGATAATACAAATGCAACATACCGCTAACGAGCCGGCAGCCGAGCAATGCTGGCGGTCTCCGGAGGCTGGCATTCACCAAACCTGCAAACGATAGTGGAAAGCAAAAGTAACAACAAGTAAAACCCGCACTGCGGCTGCCGGCGGGCCGTTAGCGGGTATTTTATTAATCTGAGAACGAATAATCAAACCAAATCAAATGAGGAAATTATTGTTTTTCCTATTAGGATTTTCTAGCCACTTTGTCCTTTGTCAAAATATAAATACTTCAATTATTTGTGTCATTGGGACTTCCCACAATAACACTATATTCTGCAATGTCCAAACGCTTGATTCAGTCTTGAATCTGATCAAACCAGATTTGATTCTCGAAGAGCTGGATTCCTCGTTTTTTACTTCCGATTTACGGTATGATACTGTGAATTATCCAAGTATTCTTCACAGTTCAGAGTCCTCTCCTGCGGATATCGCTTCGATTAATTACCAGAAATCACATAAAGTTGACATAAGACCTTTTGATATAACCGGAAGAAATAAATTCTACAGGGATAATGATTTCTTCAACAGACAGAATGAAATGATCAAAGACATTTATAGTCATAGTATTAAAGGCCTGCTTAATGAAAGAAATCAATCAGATTTTAATCTGTGGGTCAAAAGTCTGGAAAATGTGAACTCAATAAAAATATCTAGCCTCAAAGAGTTAAATTCCGAAATGTTCACCAACCTACTTGAAATACAGGAAACCATCTACTTAGATAAACCTATTGAGATAGTTGAGACTACAGATTCTTTGAAGAAATACACTGAATTTGCTCATCTTCAGAAGAACTTTTGGATAAAAAGGAATGATACAATGATAAAAAATATTCTGTATTTTGCAAATGATTATAAGCGTATCGTTATACTTACTGGAAACTTGCACAAGTATTACTTAATGAATGGTTTAAAACAAGCCACAGGATCTATTATAACAAAAGAATTTTGGGACTTCTGAAATATGGAAATTAACAAAACACCCGCTAACATGTGTTCAGCTACAATCCCGCAAGAGCGGGCCTGCAGCTGCACACCAAACGTTAG
>CAIYUC010000147.1 GCA_903929315.1 uncultured Bacteroidales bacterium | reverse complement strand
TTTTTCTCGCAGATTTCCGCAGATTAATCGCAGATTTTCGCAGAAGGTTGATAACATGAGTTTTAACTTTGCGTGACTCTGCGTAAAACTCAGCGAAACTCAGCGAGAAATAATCCTTTTCATACTTTTTAGACAACCCCACGGGGGGTGAGGCTGATGAAACCGGTTCACCGATTAGTGTTGCAGAAGTGAAACTGGTTATTCGGACAGAAAGATAATTCCCCGGTTGATGATTCTGTTTTGGAAATACCACGACTTTATTCTGTGAAGTTCTTCCTGCATATTGTCCGGATGAGCGTTTGGAAGCTCCTTCGACAAGCACTTCAAAAGTTTTATGGAGATCTCTTTTGTTGCTCTGAAAGGATAATTGCTGTTGAATTTCAATTACTTCATTCAACCGTCGTTCTTTGATCCCCGCCGGGATATTATCGAGATACTTTATTGCTGCCATGGTGTTGGGACGTTCGGAGTATTTAAACATATATGCATAATCAAAAGCTGCCCATTCCATAAGAGAAAGAGTTTTCCGATGGTCTGATTCTGTTTCATCACAAAAACCTGCAATAATATCTGTAGAGATGGTACAATCAGGAATGATCCTGTGTATTGCTTCAATGCGCTCCATATATTGTTCACGGGTGTACCCGCGGTTCATCAGTTTCAGGATTTTATTACTTCCTGATTGCACGGGTAAATGAATGGAGCGGCAGATATTTTGATAAGCAGCAATGGTATGCAGCAATTCGTCGGAAATATCTTTCGGGTGAGAAGTAGCGAAACGAACTCTCAGCAGCGGATCAATCTCTGCTATTTTATTAAGGAGCCTGGTAAAATTGATGGTTTCGACATGCGTGGACCATTGGTAGGAATTGACATTTTGACCCAGCAGCGTGACTTCACGGTATCCGTTTTCAAATAACCCGGTGGCTTCATGAACAATTGAATCTATATCCCTGCTTCGTTCCTTTCCTCTTACATATGGAACAATACAGTAGGCGCAATAATTCCCGCAACCCCTCATGATGGATATAAACGCTGAAACACCTTTATTTCCAGGTCTTACTGGTGTGATATCAGCATATGTCTCATCAGCAGAAAGTATAATATTAATGGCTTTTTGGCCGGATTCAACCTCTTCCAGCAGCCGGGGCAAGTCCCGGTAAGCATCAGGACCAGCAATAATATCCAATACCTGTTCTTCTTCCAGTAATTGGGTTTTTAACCGTTCGGCCATGCATCCCAGCAACCCGATAACGACCCCGGGGTTTTTCTTTTTAACCGACCGTAATGCCTGTAAACGTTTCCTGATCCTTTGTTCTGCTTTATCCCTGATGGAACAGGTATTTAGAAAAATTACATCGGCTTCTTCCGAATTTGTGATGGTTTTATATCCATTTCTTGACATTATGGATGCAACTATCTCACTGTCAGAAAAATTCATTTGACAACCGTAGGTTTCGATAAAAACTTTTTTAATTTTCACTCCTTATTTGTATTACCTTTTTAAAATAAGCCGATTAATATATTAAATAACTTGGTATAAATCTCAAGGCAAGCCCTGGGGAATTTATCTAAGCACCTTACCCCCTTCAGGGGGTGTCCAATAAGTTTCTTTTTTTTCTCGCAGATTTCCGCAGATTAATCGCAGATTTTCGCAGAATATTGAAAACAAGAGTTTTAACTTTGCGTGACTCTGCGTTTAACTCAGCGAGAAACATTAACTTTCCAACTTATTAGACAACCCCACGGGGGGTGAGGCTGATTAGTTCGCAAAGGTAGTGAGAAAACGTTATTGCAGCCCCGGTCAGGCCGGGGTACCGCTAATAATTAACCGATGAATCATTAATTGTTTTAATTTTGTGCCGTTTTTTCACAATTTATTAATCCCGGTAAATGACAAAAAATCTTGTAATCGTTGAATCGCCTGCTAAAGCCAAAACAATTGAAGGGTTCTTAGGTAAGGATTATACTGTAAGATCTTGTTTTGGTCATGTCATGGATCTGGCTAAGAAAGATCTTGGTGTTGATATTGAAAACGGGTTTACACCCAACTATATAATTTCTCCGGACAAGAAAAAAGTTGTGACTGAGCTGAAAAAGATCGCAAAAGATTCCGAAACCATCTGGCTTGCATCAGATGAGGACAGGGAAGGAGAAGCCATTGCATGGCATCTTTTGCAAGCCCTTGACTTAAAAGAAGATCAGATAAAACGAATCGTTTTTCATGAAATTACAAAACCTGCGATCACTGAAGCAATAGAGAATCCCCGGAAGATTGACAGAAACCTGGTTAATGCCCAGCAGGCACGGCGGGTTTTAGACAGGTTGGTGGGTTTCGAACTCTCTCCCCTGTTATGGAGAAAGATAAAACCTTCATTATCTGCAGGCAGGGTTCAATCTGTTGCCGTCAGGCTTATTGTTGAAAAGGAAGAGGAAATAAAAGCATTTAAATCGGTTTCTTCATACCGGATCCAGGCTGACTTTCTTATCATGGTCAATCAGAAACAGGCTACGGTTTCTGCAGAATTGAACAAACGTTTTAATACAAAGCGGGAAGCCCTTGCTTTCCTTGAAAGTTGCAAGACCGCCCGGTTTGTTGTCGAAGATGTGGAAACCAAACCGGCAAGAAAATCGCCTGCTCCTCCATTCACTACCTCAACACTTCAGCAGGAAGCCAGCCGGAAATTAGGCTTTTCCGTTGCCAACACGATGCGTATTGCACAACAGTTATATGAATCCGGGAAGATCACATACATGAGAACGGATTCCGTGACCCTGTCCAAACTTGCCTTATCCATGACAAAAGAAGAAATCATTAAATCATTCGGACAGGACTATGTAAAAATACGGCAATACACGACCCGGACAAAAGGCGCCCAGGAAGCCCATGAAGCGATCCGCCCGACATACATGAATCAACACTCTGTGGAAAAGGATAATTCACAGAAACGGCTGTATGACCTGATCTGGAAAAGGACTATTGCTTCTCAAATGAGTGACGCAGTTCTTGAAAAAACCAATATTACCATCGGCATCTCAAATGCCAGGGAAAAGTTTGTTGCAAAAGGGGAAGTAATAAAATTTGACGGTTTCCTGAAAGTCTATATGGAATCGAAGGATGAGGAAGATAATGAAGACAAGGAAGGTATGCTTCCGCCACTTGTACCGGGTGAAAAACTAACCCTTGAGGAAATGGCAGGCCAGCAGAAATTCACCCAGCAACCAGCCCGGTATACAGAAGCAAGCCTGGTAAAAAAGCTGGAAGAATTAGGTATCGGCCGCCCTTCAACCTATGCACCGACTATTTCCACCATACAGAAAAGAGGATATGTCATAAAAGAAGACCGTCCGGGATTCTCCAGGGATTATGATCTGATCCGTCTGAAAGGGGGAAAGATTACGGAAGAAGTGAAAAGCGAAAATACAGGATACGAAAAAGGAAAACTCTTCCCCACTGATATTGGTTCCCTGGTGAATAGCTTTTTAATTCAGTATTTTGAAAATATCCTTGACTATAATTTCACTGCAACTGTCGAGGAAGAATTCGATGAGATAGCCGGGGGCAATCTTGTCTGGAATGCTATGATCAGGGAATTTTATTATCCGTTTCATGCCCAAATTGAAAAAACCCTTGAAAATTCCAAAAAAGTCAGTGGGGAGAAATTACTTGGTCAGGATCCCAAAACAGGAGAGAATGTTTATGTCAGGATCGGGAGGTACGGTCCGATGGCTCAGATCGGGAACAGCGAATCAGCCGTCAAACCCAGGTATGCAAGTCTCCTGAAAGGACAGAGCATTGAGACGATCACCCTGGAGACCGCCCTTGACCTTTTCAAATTACCCCGGAGCGTAGGTTCCTATGAATCAGCCGACGTGATGGTCTCAACCGGAAGGTTCGGCCCCTATGTAAAACATCTGTCGGGATTCTATTCATTGGCCAAAGATGACGATCCTCTTACAGTTACACTAGAAAGAGCGATTGAAATCATCGAGGAAAAAAGAAATAAAGAACATCAAAAAACCATAAAAACATTTACCGGGGATGAATTGATAAAAATTCTGAATGGCCGGTATGGTCCCTATATTTCTTATAATAGAAGGAATTATAAGATACCAAAAGGCAGTGACCCTGCCGGACTTACCCTTGAAGATTGCAGGAAGATTATCAAAGAAACGGAACCTTCTAAAAATAAAAACGTAAAAAGGAATAAATGATACTGCATCTTAATAAAAACGAGAATCATTTTTCTTTTAGATGCAGTGATGCCGAAAGGAACAATTTGCCATATTTCGCAAAGCAGGTTCTCTGAGGTATAAAAGGTTGACAAAACCCTAAAATGCGTTTTATGGATATTTCCGAATTCTTTGAACCCATTGATCTGATTGATGTTCAATTTAAAAGTGAAACCTCCGGCCGGCCGAGAATGGGTGACCTGATCAGGTGTTACCTCGATCCCGGCGATTTTCCTGATCATCTTTCAGCGAATATTGCCATCCTTGGTATTAAGGAAGACCGCAACGCAGTCAATAATAGTGGTTGTGCCCTCGCCCCGGATTATATCCGGAAATATTTATATAATCTTTTCCCCGGCGCCTATGAGGTTAAAATAGCAGACCTGGGAAATATCAGACAAGGATTCAGCGTTCAGGATACTTTTTTTGCAGTCAGCAGTGTAATTACCGAGCTGTTGCAAGAAAATATCATCCCGGTGCTGATCGGAGGTAGCCATGACCTTACTTTTGCCAATTACCAGGCCTACAGGAATCTCGGACAGATCATTAACATCGTGGCAATCGATTCTATGTTTGATATCGGAAAATCAGAAGATGAAGTGAATTCCCAGTCCTACCTGAGCAACATCATTCTTCACCAACCGAATTATCTTTTCAATTATGCTAATATAGGTTACCAAACCTATTTCACCGACCAGGATGCTCTCCGCCTGATGAAAAGCCTGATGTTTGATACATACCGCCTCGGTATTGTCAGGCACAACCTCGAAGAAGCCGAACCCGTGATACGAAATGCCGATATTGTAAGCGTTGATATCTCTTCTGTAAGATTTTCGGATGCTCCCGGAAATGGTAATGCCACACCAAACGGTTTTTACGGAGAAGAGATCTGCCAGATCGTAAGATATGCAGGATTAAGCGATAAACTCACCTCAATAGGGTTCTATGAAGTGAATCCGAAACTGGACATCAATGGTCAAACGTCCCATCTCGTTGCCCAGATGATCTGGTATTTCATCGACGGGTTTTATAACAGGGCTCATGATTTCCCATTCCGCAATGAGGATGATTATATGAAATACCGGGTCACAATTAAGGATCATAAAGAAGAGCTTACCTTTTTTAAAAGTAAAAAGACCGACCGCTGGTGGATGGAGATCCCCATGCAATCGGAAAAAAGAATAAAATATCAACGTCATTATTTAGTTCCCTGTTCCTACCAGGATTACCAGATGGCTTGTAATAATGATATTCCCGACAGGTGGTGGATGGTATATCAGAAGATGATGTGAAGGCAGATGCCGGATGCCAGATGTTAGTTGATTGGTGATCCTATGCTCGCGCGCGCTTGCAGCGCGTGCATGGTTATAAGTCAGATACCAGATGCCGGATGTTAGATGATTGGCGACTGGTATCATTTTTTTGCTGGAGACATTGTTGGTTATTACATTACCTCATAAAATATTTTTTATGAAGGTTCTCAAGCCTGAAGGGCTTTAATCTAAATAACCGCCGGTATCACCGGTGGTTGATGAAGCACCCCCTGAAAACAGAAACCCTGAAAGGGTTTAATCTCAAGGCCAGAATACCGGCAATGGGTTTTTCATTGTTAATATGGTAAACTATTTTGACAAAGTGTTGTCTTATAAGAAGAATATTATAAAATGTGGTAGAATATTATTAATTTTACATATCATTTTTAATTGTTATGGTACATCGTTACCTTACACTTTTATTATTCCTTTATTTTTTAGCACCCTGCTACCTGTATTCTGCCAATAAACCTGAATTTAAGACTTCAACAGCCTCCGGTTTCATAGAAAACAAAGGCCAGATCATTGATCAGAATTACAAACCAAATCCATCAGTTTTGTATTTGCTCAATACACCGGGGTTTAATGTGCAATTAAGGAGGGGTGGGTTTAGCTATGATTTATATCGAATATCGAATATCGATCAACGATTTTTGAAGTCGGAATTTTCCCCGTCACGCGTTACGCGTCACGCGTCACGTGATACAATCGCGCATCGAGCATCGAGTATCGAGTATCATAGGATTGACTTCGACCTTCTGAATGCCAACCCTGATCCGGTTATTGAAGCTTCTGATCCTTCTCCCGATTACTTCAACTATTTTACTGCCAATGTTCCTGATGGCGGAATCAAAAATGTCAGGCAATTCAGTAAAATAACTTATAAAAACATTTACCCGGATATTGATCTTTATTTTTTTACAAATGATGAACATGGATACAAATATAATTTTGTAATCCATCCGGGAGCCAATATCCATAATATATGGTTGACAATTGGCGGGCCTGATTATATTTCTTTAATTCAGGATACCATGAAATTCAGGACAAGATTTGGAGACCTTGAGGAATTGATTCCGGAAAGCTATTACATAGTTAATGACTCGAGAGTTGATGTCCAGACACGATTTAAAAGGATAAATGATGAAGTTTATGGATTTTCTGTTGACAAACCAATTCCGGAGAATTCAGTACTCGTAATAGACCCCACAGCAATGCGGCTTTGGGGTACTTACTATGGTGGATCGGGTTGGGAGGGTGGAAACGGTTGCTCAGTAGATAAAGTAGGGAATGCTTTTCTTTCAGGAACAACTGAATCACTCAATAATATTGCCTCCGCCGGATCATACCAGGATACCTATGCTGGTAACGATGATGGCTTCCTGGCAAAGTTCAACGCAACTGGACAGCGTTTATGGGGAACTTACTTTGGAGGAGCAGGATTTGATGAAGTGCTATCGTGTGTTGTCGATAAAAGCGGACATATTTATTTTACAGGTAGTACTCAGTCAACTTCCGGCATTGCCTCTACCGGGGCACATCAGACAGTGTATGGAGGAGGTTCATCTGATTGTTATATTGAAAAGTTCAACCAGGCCGGTGACAGACTCTGGGGAACCTATTATGGTGGATCAGGTCTCGATCAATTAGGATTCGTCACTACCGATAAAAATGGGAATATATTTCTTACGGGAGAAACCACTTCTGATACTGGCATTGCTACACTGGGATCCTATCAACCAAATCGATATAACACCAGCTCAGATGCATTTATTGCAAAATTTGATAGCAACGGTGTCCGGCAATGGGGTACTTATTATGGTGGAGAATTGAATGACGATAATGACGGATGTACAACTGATAGGTTAGGAAATGTGTACTTTAGCGGTACTACTTCATCGCTCACCAATATTGCAAGTCCGGGAGCATACCAGACAACATATGGAGGAGGTATCACAGATGCATTTCTTGTAAAATTCACTGCAGGGGGCCAAAGAGTATGGGCAACTTACTACGGGGGTTCCCTTGAGGATCGGGGTTATGGATGTACTGCTGACAGTGCCGGAAATGTATGTTTAGTTGGAGCAACGAGTTCTCTCAACGGAATAGCAAGTCCGGGTGCATACCAGACAACATATGGAGGAGGACCTCAAGATGCATTTATCGTAAAATTCGATAGCCTGGGTCAGCGGCAATGGGGTACCTACTATGGTGGCACTAATTATGACGTGGGTGAAGGTTGTGCATTCGGATGGAATGGTGATATTTTCCTGGTAGGTTGGACTTCATCGGCTACTAATATCTCAACCCCTGGTTCTTATCAACAGGGTTTAGATGTTCCTTCTGATGGACTCCTTGTAAAATTCAATGCTGCCGGACAACGTCAATGGGGTACCTATTATGGAGGTAATGGTCTTAATGACGGATTCGGTTTTTGCAGTTATGTTGTGGATGACACTCTCTACCTTGCCGGACAGACAAATTCGACAGATAATATAGCGAGTACGGGAGCATGGCAGGAAGTTTATGGAGGAGGCTGGGATGATATGTTAATAAAGTTTCTTGATTGCTGGCCAATCGATACTGCCGGCCCCATAATAGGACCAGTCATTGGATGTGAACCTTCAACCGGTGTGAATTATTCAATTCCACCACTTGCCCATTCTGTAAATTATATCTGGACTCTACCTTCTGGTTTTACAATATCTTCCGGGACTGGAACTCAAAGCATTTTTGTGGATATCAGCACTTCCGCCAGTTCCGGTACGATCTCAGTAAATGGGGTAAACAAGTGCGGGTATTTCGGGTATCCTGCGTCTCTTTATGTCACTGTTCAGCAAAGCCCTGTACCTGTTATTAATGGTCCAAATATAACCTGTGCGGGAACCGGAAAGGTCTATACAACAGCACCGGGAAAAACAAACTACCTGTGGAGCCTTTCAGCAGGAGGAGTGATCACATCAGGGGGTACAACCACGGATAATACGGTAACGGTTACCTGGAATGCTGCCGGAACTCAGCATGTCTATGTCAATTATACGGATGCCAACGGATGTTCTGCAGATACACCCACTGATTATATTGTC
>CAIYUC010000146.1 GCA_903929315.1 uncultured Bacteroidales bacterium | reverse complement strand
TTTTTCTCGCAGATTTCCGCAGATTAATCGCAGATTTTCGCAGAAGGTTGATAACATGAGTTTTAACTTTGCGTGACTCTGCGTAAAACTCAGCGAAACTCAGCGAGAAATAATCCTTTTCATACTTTTTAGACAACCCCAGAAGGGGGTGAGGCAGATTAAAAATATCCTTCGGTTTTTCTCTCTTCCATGGCAGCATCCGAACGTTTATCATCATAGCGGCCGCCTCTTTCCGTAATTCGCGTTGCTGCAATTTCCTGGATGATCTCTTCCACAGTATCTGCAGCAGACATTATCAAACCCGTACAAGTCATATCCCCAACTGTCCGGCACCGAACTCTTTTTACCTCGGGCTTTTCATTTTTTTTAAGCTTCATGAAGGGTGCGTATCCCAGCCAGACACCATCCCTGTAAAATACTTCCCGTTCATGGGTAAAATAAATATCGGGAAGCTTGATTTTTTCCATCAGGATATATTGCCAGATATCCATTTCAGTCCAGTTGCTGATGGGAAAGACCCTGAAATGTTCACCGGGTTTTTTCCTGCCGTTAAAGACGTTCCAAAGCTCCGGCCGTTGGTTTTTTGGATCCCATTGCCCGAATTCATCCCGATGTGAGAAAAACCTTTCTTTGGCCCTTGCTTTTTCTTCATCTCTTCTTCCTCCGCCAATAGCTGCATCGAACTTATATTTTTCAATGGTATCGAGCAAAGTAACAGTTTGAAGAACATTCCTGCTGGCATTATAACCGTGTTCTTCCAGTGCCCTCCCTGCGTCAATCGAATCCTGAACATAACCCACGATCAAACGGGCTGAGAATTCTTTTACCAATTCATCACGGAACCGGATGGTTTCTTTGAAATTGTGCCCTGTATCAATATGAAGGAGAGGATAAGGAAATCTCGCAGGCCAGAAGGCTTTCCGCGACAGATGAACAAGGACGATCGAATCTTTCCCCCCGGAGAATAATAATACAGGCCGCTCAAACTGGGCAGCCACTTCCCTGATCACATAAATGGACTCAGATTCTAAATCTCGTAAATGGTTTAACCGGAACACTAGGATTGTCCAAAAATTCTTTTTAACACAGATTTTTTCGCGGCCATTTTGTCATCTGAATAATACCCGTAACCATACCCGTACCCATAACCGTATCCGTATCCGTAACCATAGCCGTAACCATAGCCATAACCATAGCCATAACCGTATGAACTCCTGGTAAGCCTCACGTCATTGATCAATATGGCTAAATTGGGAAGCTTTCTTGTTTCCAGGTCATTAATAATCGTACCGAAGATTTTCTTATGGGTATAATTTTGTCTTATAATGATCAGGTTGGCGTCAGTGTATTTCATCAGGAGAAATGCATCGGTGACCAATCCTAAAGGTGGAGTGTCAATGATGATAAAATCATAGATTTCCTTAAGCCTGGCAAAGAATTCCCTGGTTTTGTCTGAAGCGATGAGTTCGGCCGGATTCGGGGGAACAGGGCCGGCACTGATTATATCAAGATTATCAATCCCCGACTTCTGAATTACCTTTTCGAGGGGACTTTTATTGATCAGGAAAGAACTGATGCCTTCTAAATTGTTAAGGTCAAATTCCTGGTAAATCCTTGGTTTACGAAGGTCAAATCCCATTAATAAAGTCTTCTTGCCATAAAGTGCATAAATTGCAGCAAGGTTAATAGAACAATAAGTCTTTCCGACACCTACCGCATCTGAAGTGATTAAAATGACTTGTTTTTCCTTGCCCTGAAGCAAATATTGCACATTCGTTCTTACCGAACGGAAAGATTCTGCAATAGAAGATTTGGGAGACTCAGCAACAATGACTTTGGAGTGTTTTTCGCTATGAATGATATGCCCGATAATTGGCAGACTGGTGAGTTTTTCTACATCCTCCCTTGTCACGATCTTATCATTTAAATAATCTTTCCCGAAAATGTAGATAATGGGAAGGACAATCCCTAAAACAACGCCAAGAATATAGTTCAGGCTTTTTTTCGGGAAGACAGGTTCTTCACTCCCTCCGACCCTGGCTTGATCAACCACTTCATTATCGGCAAGGTTGGATGCCTGCGTTATCTGGGCTTCTGATCTTTTTTGTAAAAGGTAAGTATAGATGGCATCAGTTAACTTGAATTTTCTTTCAATCCCGAAAAGTATCCTTTGGGTTTCAGGTAGCTGGTTTATTTTATCGGAAAACAATTTCATGCGGTCATTGATCTCTTTCGATGCAATATTAGTGGTCTTGATAGCGCTTTTAATATTTTCATAAAGTGCATCTTTTGTGGAGTTGATCTGCAGATCAATGGCTCTGAGAGAAGGATTTTTCTCTTTCGAGAACTGTTCCATCTGTGTTTTATCATTATAAAGCTTTGTAAGCTGTATGGTGAGCTGATCAAGTAAAGGATTCTCCACTCCCATCGAAGAAGGCACAACCAGCTCATCCAGGCTTTTATTCTTCTCCAGGTATTCTTTCAGGTTATTCAGATACCTTGATTGCACAATAAGCCTGGCATTTTCATCCTGCAAGGTCATCATCTTGTCAAATACCTGCTTGGACTCATCATCAAGGTTCATAACCGAATTGTTGGTCCGGAACAGCTCCAGTGCTTTTTCCGATACATACAGTGAATCCGCGATCCCTTTAAGTTCAGAATCAATAAAAGTAATGGTCTTCGTAGCAACAAGGTTCTTTTTTTCAAGATCCTTCTGCAGGTATTCCTGGGTCAATTGATTAAGGAAATCTACCAGCTTCTGGACATTCCCGCCTTTTGAAGTAATCTCGACAATAGAAGCTTCCTTGTTTATGGGTTCGATCTTAAATGATTTGAACTCTGCAACCAGTCCTTCATAATCCTTCAATACAAAATAAAACTTCTTGTTTATGTCTTTCTTCGGATCAAACTCCGGGCTGAGGAGAACTCTAAATTTGAATGACCGGTTAATTACATCTTTGCCAAATGATAAAGTTTCATCAAAAATGATTTTATCTTTTCTGCCCTCAATCTTTTTCCGTTTTGAATAGTCATAGTAGGTGACATTTTCGTCTTTGATCTCGAGACGATATTGATCCTTCGACAAGATGGTGAGGTTGAAACGCAGGCTAAAAGGCTGCAATACAGAAGTATCCAGAACAACAAGAAAAGGTGATTCTTTATATGTTTCCAAGGAAACAAGGTTTTCCTCACTGAAATACGCTACCTCAAAACCGATCTTTGTCACCGTCCTGTAACTCAAAGAAAAGGAAGACAACACACCGATCTCGTTTTGGAGATTCTGCATGTTGTTCATCAATTTCAAACCGATAATGTCCTGTGGATTAAGCCTGTTCTCCGATTTATCCTTGATCAATACGGTAGTCTTAACTTCGTAAACAGGTTTGGTGTATTTATTGAACAAAAACGAAATAATCAATGCAACAAAGATCGTTAACACGAAAAGATACCAGTACCTGAATAATTTAAAGAATATTACCTTGTAATCTACAGCCTGCTGATTTAAATCCTTAAAATTCTCGTTCACGGTGTTATAGTTTTTTTATTGTATATATGACTAAAATTAATGATGTCAGGGCTGTAAGAGCGGTTAAAATAGTGTTATAGGGAAATTGGGTAAATCCATAACGTTTTAAGCCAAGGGGGGAAACATAAACAATATCGTTCGGCATCAGGTAAAAATACTCTGATGACAGAATTTTATCACTGGTTAAATCAAGGTAATGGATCTTCGATCCCGACTTGGTTCGACGGACCAACTGAACCTGCATCCTGTTTGCATATTCTGTCATATCACTGGCCAGGGAAATGGCCTCGAACAGGTTAATTCTATCCTGGTAGATCTTATACTCGCCGGGACGGGTCACTTCTCCCATAACAGTCACATTGAAATTAACAAGTTTGACTGTCACCGTTGTCTCTTTCAGATATTCGTCAATAAGTTTCTGGATCGTATTTTTCACTTCAGTGATCGTGAGGTCTTTAACATAAATCTTCCCCAGGATGGGTAAATCAATATTGCCCTCTTCATTGATGCTGTAACTATTGAGAAAAATGGATGCATCGCTGTTAAAATCGTTCATATAACCGGAAGTGCCTCCTTGCTTATTGAAGAACTGGTAGGTTTTGTCATCAAGGCTGTTTATTTTAATAAAAAGATTATCCCTGGGCTGAACCTTATACTGCAGATCAAGCTTATTTGTATATTCACGGGCAGTATCACTTTTCGCTTTTATCTGAAGATAGAGGACTTTTTTTTGCGAAATACAGGAAGTGATTAGGAAGATGACCATAGTAAAAGCGACCAGCAGCTTTGGAGATAATGAATCAGAATGTATCATGATGATATTTTTGTTTCTCTTTACCAATGAATTTGACCTGGTATGGTTTAACAATGTCGGACAGGTAACGATTTCAAATGTCTTCTCCCGCAAACAAGATCGCAAAATTAATACTTTTTGTTTAAACAAAAAGCATTTCATTCTAACCAATCATAAGTATTACAAGGATTCGTAGACAAACCCAGGTGAATTTACCCAAGCACCTCACCCCCTTCAGGGGTTGTCTAATAAGTTTCTTTTTTTTCTCGCAGATTTCCGCAGATTAATCGCAGATTTTCGCAGAAGGTTGATAACATGAGTTTTAACTTTGCGTGACTCTGCGTAAAACTCAGCGAAACTCAGCGAGAAATAATCCTT
>CAIYUC010000145.1 GCA_903929315.1 uncultured Bacteroidales bacterium | reverse complement strand
TTTTTCTCGCAGATTTCCGCAGATTAATCGCAGATTTTCGCAGAATATTGAAAACAAGAGTTTTAACTTTGCGTGACTCTGCGTTTAACTCAGCGAAACTCAGCGAGAAACATTAACTTTCCAACTTATTAGACAACCCCTAGGGGAAGGGCTGCTATGAAAATCAAGATGTATCAAGTTGATGCTTTCACCGGAAAGCTGTTTTCGGGCAATCCGGCGGCAGTTTGTATTCTGGATAAATGGCTTCCGGAAGACTTTATGCAGAATATTGCAATGGAAAATAACCTTGCAGAAACAGCCTTTGTTGTGAAAGAGCAAGAAAACTATCATATCCGCTGGTTCACTCCCAAGGCGGAAGTAGCTTTATGTGGACATGCTACGCTCGCTTCCGGACATGTGATCTTCAATCATCTGAATGAGAAAAAAGAAGAGATTATTTT
Source organism: uncultured Bacteroidales bacterium (assembly GCA_903929315.1). Lineage (GTDB taxonomy): Bacteria > Bacteroidota > Bacteroidia > Bacteroidales > FEN-979 > CAIYUC01. Next base: position 11,785 of record CAIYUC010000145.1, on the reverse strand, counting down.
TCAATCAAAGAGTGGCGAATTGAAGGTCAGGAAAGAGGGAAAGGTTCTTATTCTGAATTTCCCCACAGATATTATTCATGAAATTGAAATACCTTCAACTATCGCGGAAGCCATAGGACTTCACCCTGTCGGGGCCTATAAAGGGAGAACCGATTATATGCTGATCTATCAGGACCAGGCACAAATTGAAAAGATCCAGCCCGATTTCCGGAAACTGAAACAAACCAATGCCCGTGGGATCATGGTCACAGCGCCGGGAAAAGAATCGGATTTTGTTTCCCGTTTTTTCGCGCCGGCTGTAGGTGTCGATGAAGATCCCGTCACTGGTTCTGCTCATACGTCCCTGATTCCCTATTGGGCAAAAACACTGGGGAAAACCGAAATGTCAGCCATACAGCTTTCTTCCAGGAGGGGATATCTGAACTGCAAATACCTTGGCGATCGTGTTGAGATTGGCGGAAAAGCAATCACTTATCTGACCGGCGAAATTGACGTTTAGGGAAGGCTTAGGATATACACATACGAATCCAATCTCCCTGCCCAATGGCAATTCGTAATTCGTCATCCGTAATTCGTAATTATGAATAGAAGTGCATCTCCTCAATATACTTCCAAACTTTATCCGGCAGAAAATAATTCATGTTCTTCCCTTCGGAAATACCTTTACGGATAAAACTTGAAGAGATTTCGATAAGCGGTGCGGGTACAAAATGGACATGAGGATGATCGTCATATGGACTCTTCTCAGCAAATGGACGGGGATAGATAAGAAATTCATACTGGTTCAGCAGCTCCTTATAATTTTTCCATTTATACAGTGTCGGAAGCGTATCGGAACCCGCGATCAGGATGAATTCCTTTTGCGGATATTTTTCCCGGAGGTAAGTGAGGGTATCTATGGTATAGGATGGTTTCGGAAGATGAAACTCGATATTGGAAGCCCTCAGCCTCGGATCATCTTCTACGGCGATATTCGCCATCATCAGCCGTTGATGATCCTCCAGCAGGGTGGATTTTTCTTTTAACGGATTTTGTGGTGAGACAATGAACCAGACCTCCTTCAGATCCGAATATTCCACCATGTACCCGGAGATCATCAGATGACCGTTATGGATCGGGTTGAAGGAACCAAAGAAAAGACCGGTTTTGTTTTTGTTTGACACGGTAATTTAATATTTTTCAGCACATTGGGCCTGCCTCAAAAGACAAAAATCACTGCCAAGACGCAAAGGTGCAAAGAATTATTAATTTCGCTATTTCACATTTTCGCTACTTCGCTATTTATTTCGCGCCTCTGCGTCTCTGCGGTTAATAAAAAAATTATTTACTTCATAAACGGCTTTATTAAAAGCAGTTTCCAGGTCATCATTTATAATGATCCTGTCGAATTGATTAGCAAGGGATAATTCTTTTTCCGCTTTGGCAATCCTTTTCTTTAAGCTTGCCTCACTGTCGGTTTTCCTGTTATGTAATCTGTTTTCGAGCGCCTCAATCGAAGGTGGTTGAACAAATATCGCCAACGCACCTTCTCCGAAATACTTTTTCAGGTTCAATCCCCCGATCACATCAACATCGAAAATGGGGATCTTTCCATTAATCCGGATCCTGGCCAGCTTTGATTTCAGGGTACCATAATAATTTCCCGGATAGACCTCCTGCCATTCCACGAATTCATCCAGACAGATCTTTTCCCTGAATTCATCAGGAGTAATAAAATAGTAATCCACACCATCCGTTTCATTCTCTCTTTTTAACCGGCTGCAAGCAGAAACAGAAAAAGCAAGCTGAGGGAAAGCTTCCAGCAGGTGTTTCACAATGGTTGTCTTTCCTGCACCTGAAGGTGCTGAAATGATAATAGCTTTTTCGGTCATGGGTTTTTGTACCCCTCCCCTGCACGGGGCTGTCTAAAAAGTCTTTGTGACCATTGTGAAAAACGTTGTGGCCTTTGTGGTTAATTCTTAAAGCACTGAACCACAATGAACACCAAGATTGCACAAAACACACAAAGAAGGAAAAATTATCATCTGCCATACTTATTAGACAGCCCCAACGGGGGTGGGGTCACAATATATTTAACAACTGTTCCTTGATTTTCTCCAGTTCATCCTTCATCCTGATAACGATCTTCTGAATTTCGGCATGGTTGGCTTTGGAACCTATCGTATTGATCTCCCTTCCCATTTCCTGTGCTATAAAACCTAATTTTTTACCTTGGGAAACAGGTTCCTGCAAAGTTTCAAGAAAATAATCACAGTGCTTTTCCAGGCGGACTTTTTCTTCCGTGATATCAAGACGTTCTATGTAATAGATCATTTCCTGCTCAAACCTGTTGGGATCAGGCACCCCTGGGTACGATTCAGCGCTGTGTAGATCCTGGAATCCCTTTTTAAGTCGCTCCCTGAGATCTGTTATCCGGCTTCGTTCATAAGGTTCAATTGAGGTAAGCAGGTTCAGGATTTGACTTACTCTTGGCCTGATATCGTTTTCAAGTATCAACCCTTCCTGTAACCGGAATTCATTAACCTGGGAAAGGGTAGTTTCAATCGCTTCCTTCAATTTCACCCATTCCGGATCTTTTAATTCCTCCTTACCGGCATGCAGTATATCCGGCATGTTTAAAAGAACACGAAGCAAACTTCCTTGCTCTTTTTCATTTATCTCTTCGGATAATTCTTTGATTTCCTGGTAATATTTCTTTGCCAGCGTTTTATTAATGGAATAATTCAATACATCACCGGTTATCTCTGTGCTTAAATAAAAATCGATTTTTCCCCGTTCCAGTTTTTGTGCGATATAATTACGGATTTCCGGTTCTTTTTCCCTGAATGCACCGGGGAGTTTCAATGAAATATCAAGCTGTTTGCTGTTTAATGATTTAATTTCAACGGTTAGACTCTTTCCGGGCAGCTCAATAATAGCTTTCCCATAACCGGTCATAGAAGATATCATACACCCTTTTTTGCAAACTTACATAATTTTATTCTAATTTTACCTCATGGAATTCCAGGTTCTCGATGATCCCCTTAAGTTTTACAACCTTATGCTCAATGATATCTCACGTGCAAAGAGTTGTATCTATCTTGAGACCTACAAGTTTGCGAATGATCACATTGGGATAAGATTCCGTGATGCACTTACCAGGAAGGCATATGAAGGGCTGGAGGTTAAAGTGCTTATCGATTCATGGGGAAAAGGACCGATCTCTGATTCATTTTTTGAAGATTTAATTAAGTTTGGGGGGGATGTTAAGTTCTTTGAAAAAATCAAGCTGAGCACTGATATATTCACACGCGGTCACCGGAGAGATCACCGGAAAATACTTGTCATTGACAATGATATCAGTTACATGGGTTCCATGAACATTACCGGTTATAATATCAACTGGCGTGAATTGGCACTTCGCACCGTCGGACAGGAAATGGCGGCCATATTTAAAAAGGTATTTAAACAAAATTTTGAAGCCTTCAACCCATACTTCATTACCAATAAACTTACCTACACCAAAACGATCCGGTTCGGCGATTGGGAATTGGTACGTGATGTTCCGTCTTTACCTTTACAGCGTCTGAAAAAGAGGTATATCCAATTGATAAAAAATGCCCGGAAACAGGTGATCATCGAAACCCCCTATTTCCTTCCCGGGTTTTTATTGCGAAAAGCATTGATGGACGCAAGTAAAAGAGGAGTCGATGTGAAAATCATCCTTCCCAAGCATTCGGATGTGAGGATGATCGATATTTTACGCAACAGATACCTTGGAATGCTTTATAAAAATAATGTCAACCTGTTGTTTTATAGTCCTCATAACCTGCATGCAAAACTCATGATGATCGATAACCGGATTTTTTCCATCTCCTCCGCGAATTTCGATTACAGGAGTTTCCGTTACCAGTATGAGATCGCACTGATCGGTTCCGACCCTGAAGTACTTGTGCAATTAAAGGATCATGTCAACGAAACAATCCGGAATTCAGAGAATTTTAATTACGAAATTTGGATAAAAAGACCTTTGATTGAAAAAATATTCGAAGCTACCCTCGTACCGTTCAGGCATCTACTCTGATCGGTTCCACCACTGAAGGGGTTGACTAAAAAGGTTATAATTTGATATTTTTCTTTCATAGTGTACTTTGTGCCTTCCTGGTGCTCATTGTGGTTCAGCTCTTTATAAATTAACCACAAAGGTCACAATGTTTTACACTATGATCACAAAGACTTTTTAGAAAACCCCAGGGGGGTGAGGTGTATAAATCATCTGTCCATATTTACACTAAATTCACTCTGGCAGCAGGTTCTCACTCTTCTTTTTCCTGTTTACCAAATAGACTCCTGCAAAGATCAGGAGAGCGGCGAATAATTTAGGAATTGTAATGATTTCATTCCCAAGGGAAATGGATGCGACAGAAGCAATAACGGGTTGAAGGTAAGAATAATAGCTAACTGCGCTGGCATTAAGGACTTTCATAGCAACGTTGATCAATAAATAAGCCAGGAATGTATTGAAAACAATAATATACCCGATGGCCAGCCAGGCATGTGTCGGGAGATCCTGAACATGCAATTCCGTAATACCTTTCATACAAAAAGGCAGGATAATGATGAAACCAAAAAATGAAACCCACATCATTATCGTTCCCGGATGGTATTTTACAGCCATCGGTTTGAGGAGAACAAGGTATAATGCATAAAACACCATGTTCAGAAACACAAAAATATTCCCGGCAAATGAATTGGTACTCATATTAACGGTCCTCCCATATAATATAAGAACTAACGCACCGCCTCCTCCAAGCGCAATACCGGTGATCTTGATCCAGGTAATTTTTTCCCTGATAATAATACTTGCAAATATCATCACCAATATCGGATTCAGCACATGTATCAATGAAGCATCGACAGGCGTAGTCAGATTCAAACCTACATAAAAAAATGCCTGGTTAAGTGCAAAACCGGTCAACCCACAGAGCGCCAAAACGACCAGATCTTTCTTCTCAACTTTCTCGCGGATGAAAAGCCTGTGAAAAAGCCAAAAAAGGATCAATCCCCCGATGGATCGTAAAAATAGCAATTGTAGCGGATATAAGTAGCCCGGCATCAACCCTTTTGCAATGGAGTAATGCAGTCCGAAAATAAGAGTGATAGTAACTAACGAAAGGTGGGCCTTAACTGACCGGTTCATCAGGCGATCTTGATCTCTTTTTTAATATCTACCTTTGCTTCATCCTTTTTTGGAAGCATCACAGTCAGGATACCATTCTCATATTCAGCCTTGATCTTATCGATATTGATAGTTTTCGGCAGTGTGAATGAGCGGCTGAACGAGCCATAAAAAAACTCTTTCCTGGTGAAGTTTTTTCTTTCTTCATGTTTTTCATTTTCCAATTCGGATGAAATGGTCAGAATATTGTTATCGAGATTTATTTTGAAATCCTCTTTTTTCAGGCCGGGAGCAGCGAGATTAAGTTCGAATGATTCCGGATGTTCAATGATATTGGCTGCTGGATCATATCCTCTCTTGTTAAAATAATCAATGAAATCAGAATCAAAGAAATTCGAAAACATATCTGCTAAAGGTAGCCGGTTATTCCATCTTATTAGTGCCATAATTTTGTCCTCCATTAATTGATTTGATGTTTAATTTTTTCCAAAAAGGACAATTTCTATACCAGTACTTTTTCAGTTATAATTAATGCCAAATCGGCAGGTTAAAAAATTATTTGCATGACAACATGTCTATGTAATTATCTAACTTACAGATTATAATGAAATTTCTATTGTGTGAACAATAGCTCCCTGTATTTGGGCAATGGCCAGATCTCATCGTCAATGAGCAATTCAAGTTTATTCGTATGATATCTGATCTTGTCGAAGAAGGGGAAAACCTTTTCACAATATGCAAAGGATTTCTCCTCAGCATCCTTTATTTTATTGACAACTTTCCGGGCTTCAACCATTTTGTTTGTCAGGGTTTTTACCTGGTGTATGTGTTCGGCAATCTCAGCGATAGTCTCAACCTGGTTTGCTGAAACCCGCGAATAAGTACTAAGGTCAAGAACCTCTTTCAGGTTTTTGACACAATCGCATAAGGTGTTCAGGTATTTTATTGCACCCGGGATAATATGATTTGTGGTTAAATCCCCAAGAACCCTCGATTCGATCTGGAGTTTTTTTGTATATTCTTCAAGGTAAATCTCATGACGGGCTTCCAATTCACGTTCATTCAGGACATGATTCCGTTCAAATAAATGTTTGGTCTTTTTGGTTACCAGTGTTTTTAATGCCATTGGTGTAGTGCCGAAATTGGAAAGTCCTCTTCTGGCTGCCTCTTCTATCCATTCCTTACTGTAATTATTGCCTTCAAAACAGATTTTTTTTGATTCAAGGATATATTTCTTCAACACCTGGAAAATAGCTTCCTCCTGAGGGACTTTTGTTGAGAGAAGTTTATCCACATCTTTTTTGAAAATCTGTAATTGCTCGGCCAGGATAAGATTCAGTACAATCATGGCAGGTGCACAGGTTTGAGAAGAGCCAACAGCACGGAATTCAAATTTATTTCCTGTAAATGCAAAAGGGGAAGTGCGGTTACGGTCCGTCTCATCCACCAGTATTTCAGGGATACGGGGAAGATTTTTAAATAATTTCGAATTTCCTGTCCCGGCAGTAATTTCGATCATTTTATCATTTTTCTCGATAATTTCCAGCATTTTAGTAAGCTGGGTACCAAGGAAAACAGAAATGATAGCAGGTGGAGCTTCGTTTGCACCAAGGCGGTGATCGTTGCCGGGGGTTGCAACGATAGCCCTGATCAGATCTGCATAATCATTCACTGCCTTGAGGATATTTATCATGAAAGTGAGGAACCTGAGATTCTTCTCACGGGTCTTGCCGGGGGAAAGAAGGTTTTCCTTTGTATTGGTGGCAAGCGACCAATTGTTGTGTTTTCCCGAACCATTGATACCACTGTAAGGTTTTTCATGAAAAAGAACCGTGAAATTATGACGTTTAGCAATGATATCCATCAAATGCATGATCAATTGGTTATGATCAACAGAAATATTGGCCTCTTCAAAAACGGGAGCGCATTCATACTGACCGGGAGCAACTTCATTATGCCTGGTTTTAACAGGTATGCCCAAACGATGAGCCTCCAATTCGAGTTCCTGCATGAAAGAAATTACCCTTTGCGGAATGGTTCCAAGGTAATGATCCTCCAGTTGCTGATCTTTCGCAGAAGCATTTCCAAACAATGTTCTTCCTGTGAGCACCAGATCAGGCCGTACTGAATAAAGTGCGCTGTCCACAAGAAAATATTCCTGTTCCCAGCCCAGGGTGGCAGAAACTTTTGTTACATTTTTATCAAAGTACTGGCAAACGTTTACAGCTGCCTTGTTAATAACAGATAAGACCTTTAACAAGGGTGTTTTATAGTCCAGCGATTCGCCGGTATAGGAAACAAAAAGCGTAGGGATACAAAGCGTTTTGTCGACAATAAATGCAGGGGATGTAGGATCCCATGCCGTATATCCCCTGGCCTCAAATGTGCTGCGAATCCCGCCGCTCGGAAAGCTCGATGCATCCGGCTCTTGCTGGGATAAATGGTTTCCGTTGAAAAGTTCAATGCTTTTTCCTTCCTCCACGGGTTCCAGGAAAGAATCGTGTTTTTCTGCGGTCAGACCGGATAGCGGGAAAAACCAGTGGGTATAATTGGTGGCTCCTTTCGATAAGGCCCAGGTTTTCATCCCGGCAGCCACCTTATCTGCTATTTTCCTGTCGATCTTTTCTCCTTTCTCAATGGAACGGATAACCTGCTGATAGGTCTGAGCAGGGAGGTACTCCTTCATAGCTGAATCGTTAAAGGTCAGTTCGCCAAAAAAATCCGAGGCTTTACCCTCCGGGAACAAAACGGACTTTCTCTGCCTTTGAATGGAAACTTCAAGAGCTCTGAAACGGATATTTTCCATAAATTTTCTGTTGAATTATTGTTGATAATTTTAAAAAATGTCTGGTCCTTCCTTATCCACAATGCAGGTAAGTGTGTACCAGCTTTAGAATCTCTTTTTCATTTTCTTTTATCGCAGCCCTGAGATTTTCGTCGTTGTAGCTTCTCAGTTTTTTAATGATACCGTCGATGATCTGATGTGGAAAAACATTATATTTTTCGTATGCGGATCTTTGCTTTTCGAGACAGTCAGCCGAATGCCAGCAGGAATCAGGTAGCCGGTCAAGCTGGCTGGCCCTGCCCTTGTGTTTTTTCTCAAAAATATTGATATCTACATATCTTTTGTCAGCGAATGTAAGTGCATCTTTCATCTCAAGGCCATGGATTGCTGCCATTGTAAGGCCTGCCAGCAAAAGATATATATCGGCAGACCCGTCAGGACAACGGAATTCAATTGTCTGGCGTTGATTGAAGTCTTTCTCCGGTTCTTTCTCGTTCGGGTTGGCATCCGAAAGCATATTGCTTTTTGAATTCCAGGCCAGAGGCACCCTGACCAGGACTGAACGGTTTTGATCTCCCCAGCAGATATTCGTAGGCGCTTCCTGGTTTGGCACTAACCTGAAATAGGAGGTGGGTATTGTATTCCCAAAGGCCGTTAACGACTGTGCCAGATCCAGGTACCCGCTGATGACTTTTTTTGCAATATCAGAAAGATGGCCATTTTTTACCATTATATTTTTCCGGTCCTGTAATAAACGCGTATGAATATGCAGGCCGCTTCCGGCTTTCCCGGTCGTGATCTTAGGGGCAAAGGTAACCGTTGCTCCATACTTATAGGCAAGATTACGAAGGATCCATTTTGCGATCATCAATTGATCGCCTGCGTTTTCCACGTTCGTGGGAATAAATTCTATCTCATTCTGTTCAAAAGCGATCCCTCCTTCAATAAAATTTCCAACTTCCGAGTGACCATACTTGATATTACCACCGCATCTTGTAATGGTCAGCATGGCTTCTGTTCGAAGTTTTTCCCAATTGCAGAATGGCGACGACTCATGATAACCCTTCTGTTCATCAGCTCTGAAGAGAGAATTTCCCTCGTGGATGATGTAATACTCGAGTTCCCCCATGACCTCGAATGTATATCCCGTTCGTTCCTTCAATACTTCATGGGATTTCCTGAGAATATACTCGGGGGAAATAGTATAGGGTCTTCCATCTTTGTCGTAATAAGAACAGAGGATGTCAACGGCCGGAATTTCTGAAAATGGATTTACAAATGCAGTGCGATAGCGTGGTACAACATACAAATCACTGGAACCTGCTTCCACATAATGAGGAAACAAACTGGATCCGTCAACCCTTTCACCGGCACTTAAGATATTATCCAGGTGTTGCTTACTGTTGATAATAAAATTTAAAGTTTTCAAACGACCGTCTGCCCCGGCATAACGGAAGTTTATCATTTCAATTCCTTTGGCTTCAATGAATCTTATAAGATCGTTCCTGGTAAAATCTTGTGTGGGTTTTTCAAGAAATCGGACTAATGGATTGGGGTTTAAATCTAATGTTTCCTTCATATTGATATGATTCATCTCCATTCAAATCAGACGAGCACAAAATTAATAAATTTTCTTAATTTTGACGGGAACTCTTTAAGTTAGGTTATAGCTATGCAGATTGGTCAGAATGAAATCATCATCTTTTCCTGTTTTCTCCTCTTTATCTTCCTGATGCTTGGCATTGACCTGGGGATATTTAATAAAAGGAGCCATGCTCTTCCTTTCCGTGAAGCATTACTTTGGACGACCATTTGGGTAGGCATATCCGTCCTGTTTTACCTGGTGATCCGTTTTTTTGGCCATGAATTGCATGGATTGGATAGTTTAGCAAAGATCCAGGGGAATATCGATAAATATCATCACGCCATCAGAATTGGTAACCTGACCCTGAAGGATGCCACTCAACTTTATGACCGGAACCTGTCCCTGGAATATCTTAGTGGCTATCTCATTGAATATTCTCTTTCCGTCGATAATATTTTCGTTATTATCCTGATATTTTTATCGTTCAATATTCAATCAAAATATTTCAAGAAAGTTCTTTTCTGGGGCATTCTGGGAGCCATCGTCATGCGATTCATTTTCATCTTTGCTGCCAGTGTGTTAATTCAGAGGTTTGCCTGGTTTCTTTATCTATTTGGAGTCTTGCTGATATTCCTTGGGATCAAAATGGGGTGGGGGTTTTTTTCGGGAAAGCAGGATGATAAGATTGATACTCAAAAGCATCCGGTTGTTAAACTGGTCTCTGGATTTTTTTCGGTATCAGGCGAAAACCACGGAAGCCGTTTCTGGATCATTGAGAAGGGCAGGTTCTTTATCACGCCCCTGTTCATCGTTCTGGTTGTCATTGAATTTTCCGATGTCCTTTTCGCCGTTGATTCGGTTCCTGCAGTTTTCTCTGTCACCCGTGATCCGTATATCGTATTCTTTTCGAATATCTTTGCCATACTGGGATTACGCTCGCTTTTCTTTCTTGTGATGAATGTGATGGATTATTTCCGGTTCCTGAAACTCGGGCTTGCCATTCTTCTTTCATATGTAGGGGTAAAAATGCTTGTACATCTGCCTATATCTACGAAGGGGTCTTTTGGGATAATTGTCGGGATCCTGGCGTTCTTTATTTTGCTGTCGTTGATCTTCCCGGAAAGGGAGGGGAAAGGCACAAAGTCACAGAGTCACAAAGTGACAAAGTAACAGAGTGACAAAATCTATATTTGGCGCGCGTTTTTAACGCGTGACACATTTTTCATTTTTATATTTCTTTGGCGCGCGTTTCTAACGCGTGACACATTTTTCATTTTTATATTTCCCCCAACCTAATTCTCTGGTAAATTACCACTTATTTGCTTTTACTGAAATATTTTTGTATTAGCTGATTCGCCGCCATATACGGATTGATCTTGTGTGAAACGATATCGGCTTCCATTTTCTTTATCATCTGATGGATATCTTTCCGGGAGTAGAAATTTGCTTTCAGGGCTTCTTCAATGGTTTCAAACATTACCTGCCGGTTCTGTTCCGACCGTTTTTTATAGAAATACCCCGATTGCTTTGTAAAAGATTGATAATTGGTGATGATATCCCAGACGTTACGGATTCCTTCTTTTGTTTTACAGGAACAAATATCTATCGTGGGCTTCCATCCTGAGACAGAAGGAGGGTACAGGTGAAGTGCTTCTGAGAACTGTGCCTTAGCAATCTTTGCCCGGTTGAGATTGTCACCATCCGCCTTGTTGATGATAACGGTATCGGCCATTTCAATGATCCCTCTCTTGATTCCCTGCAATTCATCCCCGGCGCCTGCAAGCATCAGAAGCAGGAAAAAATCGACCATTGAATGCACGGCAATTTCCGATTGTCCGACACCCACCGTTTCAACGAAAATTACGTCGAACCCTGCCGCTTCGCAAAGAATGATGGTTTCTCTTGTTTTACGTGCTACCCCTCCCAGTGAACCCGCCGCAGGCGACGGTCGGATGAAAGCAGAAGGATCCACCGAAAGCTCCTCCATCCTTGTCTTATCCCCGAGTATACTTCCTTTTGATCTTGTACTGCTCGGATCAATGGCAAGGACAGCCAGCTTGTGCCCGGAAGAGGTCAGCTCTTTCCCTAAAACTTCAATGAAGGTGCTTTTCCCGGCGCCAGGAACTCCGGTTATTCCTATACGGATGCTGGATGCTGGATGCTGGATGCTGGATGCTGGATGCTGGATGCTGGATGCTGGATGCTGGATGCTGGATGCTGGATGCTGGATGCTGGATGCTGGATGCTGGATGCTGGA
>CAIYUC010000144.1 GCA_903929315.1 uncultured Bacteroidales bacterium | reverse complement strand
TTTTTCTCGCAGATTTCCGCAGATTAATCGCAGATTTTCGCAGAATATTGAAAACAAGAGTTTTAACTTTGCGTGACTCTGCGTTTAACTCAGCGAAACTCAGCGAGAAACATTAACTTTCCAACTTATTAGACAACCCCTGCAGGGGATGAGGTATTTCGTTAGATGGCGGGCTTAGTATGCTTATTGATCCTTGTAATCCTGTACTTCATCAATTACATATTCGATGGGTATACCAGCCTTAAGAAACATTTCTTCGGATTCTTTTCCATCATGGTATTTCCGTTCGCAAACGACACGTTTTATTCCGCAATTTATGATCAGCATAGCGCAGGTGCGACAAGGGGTCATACGGCAATAGAGGGTAGCGCCTTCCAAAGAAATGCCCAAACGTGCTGCCTGGCAGATGGCATTTTGCTCTGCATGCACAGTCCGCATGCAATGCTGGGATATCCGTCCATCCTCATGCAGCACTTTTTTCATTAAATGTCCTATCTCATCGCAATGAGGCAGACCTCTGGGTGATCCTACATATCCGGTAACGAGGATTTGTTTATCGCGGGCTATTACACAACCACTCCGGCCACGATCACAGGTTGCCCTTTTCGAAACGGTTCCGGCGATTTCCATGAAATATGCATCCCATGTGGGACGCGTATATCTTTCTTTTTTCATTATTGTCCCTGAAAGAATTCAATCGTAAAATTACTTAAATAGAAGGATTTATTCACGTTCCGGAAAAGTATATTTATTTTGTTAAGATCTCAACAACGCCAACACCGTCAATAAACTCTTCTTGCCTTTCTAACCTGAAATTGTTTTTATCCTTTTCAGGATATTTTCCAATTGAAGGAATAATTCTTCTTTTGTGGAATTGTTATACAGAAGAGCATCTGCTAAAGCAATACATTTTTTAAGGTTTTGCTTATTCGGATCAGAAGCATTCATTTCCCTTTTTTCGTTATCACGAAAAACGTTGAAGGAAATATTGTCAGTTTCGGAATGTCGGTGTTGTATTCGCTGGTAACGCAAATGCGGATCCGCATCGACGGCAAAAAGGAAAAAATTCTCGTTTTTCCGGAGAGAATCAATCTCACCCGGTGTCCGGATACTTTCAATTACGCAATTCTTCCCGGATCTGACAGCTTTATTGTATAATTGATCCGTGACGAATGAAGCGGTATGAAGAGACCTGAGTTCATTTGCAAGATTGAACATGCTGTCGCGGTTCTCGGGCCATCCTCTTTTCCTGATCTCCTCCAGCAAACAGGCCCGAACTGAAAAATGTTCGAACCCTTTTTGGTTAACAAGGTATTCAACGATGGTACCTTTACCTGCGCCGAGCGTTCCTGTGAGACCGATGATGATCATGATAAATCCTTACCTTTGTCTTGAAATAAAATTCAAAAATAAGCAGATTAACCCAAACAAACCGGGAATATTCTGATGAACACACTCTATCCATTAAAATTCAAACCCATATTCAAAGAAAAAATCTGGGGCGGAAAAAAGATCCAATCCACACTTGGCTTGGATTTCTCCCCCCTTGACAATTGTGGGGAAGCATGGATAATATCAGGTGTCCCGGGCTCTGAAACAAGAGTATCCAATGGTTTTTTAAAAGGAAATAATCTGAATGAACTGGTCGAAGTGTTTATGGATGATCTGCTAGGAGAAAAATCATTTGAAAAAAATCCGGATGAATTTCCGATCCTCGTAAAATTCATCGACGCTAATGATTGGCTGTCGGTACAGGTTCATCCTGATGATACGCTTGCAGCAAAAAGGAAATCAGGGAACGGAAAAACCGAAATGTGGTATATCGTCGAAGCAGAGCAAAATGCAGAACTTATCAGTGGTTTTTCAAGGCAAGTGGACCAGAAAACGTATTTGAAATACCTCCATGATAAACGGTTAAAAGAAATCCTGAACATTGAGAAAGTCAGGAATGATGACGTCTTCTATATTCCTTCAGGACGTATTCATGCACTTGGCCCGGGAATATTGCTGGCGGAAATCCAGCAGACTTCTGATATCACTTACCGGATTTATGATTGGGACAGGATAGACGAACAGGGTAAATCGCGTGAATTACATATAGAATCTGCTCTTGAAGCCATCGATTTTAAGGTCTATGATTCTTACAGGACGAATTATCAAAAGAAACAAAACAAGACATCCAACCTCATTGATTGTCCTTATTTTGTGACAAATCTTCTTGATCTCAATCAAACCATCGAGAAAGATTACTCCGCCCTCGATTCCTTCGTTATTTATATAATTATTAAAGGGTCAGCGATCATTCAATGGGATTCTGCTCAAGATTGGGTTAGATCGGGAGAAACAGTGTTAATTCCTGCAGTCATGGAAAAGATCATAATCAAGGCCAATCCTGAGTGTAAGATCCTCGAAGTGTACATACCATAATTTTTATTATTTTTGCTATCCTAAAAGCACAATTCCATGAAAAATATTTTCGTATTAATTTCTTTTCTCCTGATTACAACAGTGGTTTTATCACAATCTCCGAATGTTACAAAAAAAAAGATGTTACCCGCCATTGAAATCAAAGACGTTAGCGGAAATCCTTACAATACTTCAACGATCCAAAATGATGGTAAACCAATCATCATCAGCTTCTGGGCCACCTGGTGCAAGCCCTGTATTAAGGAATTAACAGCTATGGCCGATGTGTATAGCGAATGGCAGGAAGAAACAGGTGTGAAGATTTACGCGGTATCCATCGATGATGCCCGTTCCTCCACTCAGGTAAAACCTCTTGTAAATGGAAAAAACTGGGATTATACAGTTCTGCTTGATCCAAACGGTGATTTCAAAAGAGCCATGAATGTTGGCCCAATACCTCATACTTTCCTGATCAACGGAAAAGGCGAGATCGTATGGCAGCATACTTCCTTCGCCGAAGGCGGTGAGCTTGATCTGATCAATCTCGTGAGGAAGATTAATAACGGAGAGGAAATTAAATAATTCAGTCTTTATACTTTTTTTGGAATCCTAATCCCCCAAAAATCTTTTGGCTTTGAAAAAGTTTTACCTCCTTTCTTTAAGACTTCTTTTTGCTCTTTTCCTGTCTCCGGTTATAACAAATGCACAGGAATTTTTGAAAAGTGCCGAAATTCATGGCAATTTCCAGGTCGATGGTCAATATTATCTACCCGATTCAAAAATGGGTGTCACTGATTCTTCCATTGATGGGAAAATTCTAAGGATGAACGCTTTTACCAATGTCATCTATTCATATGGAAATTTCTCCGCCGGTCTCCGATTCGAAGCTTATCTTCCGCCATTGATCGGCTATGACGTGCAAAACCAGGGAGCCGGTATCCCATACTGGTATGCAAATTATAAAAATGATAAACTGGATATCACGGCGGGAAATTTTTATGAACAATTTGGAAATGGCATGATCCTTAGGTCATACGAAGAATGGACATTGGGATTTGACAACTCGTTGCGGGGTCTTAAAGTGAAGTTTATGCCGATAAATGGTATCACGCTGAAGGGAGTTTGGGGTATACAACGGAATTACTGGGATACATATAACGATAACAGCAGGGGGATGGTCAAAGGAGCGGATGCTGATTTCTACCTGAATGATATTTTTCCAAGCCTGGCTAATTCCAGAACAAAGCTAACACTCGGCGGGAGTTTTGTAAGCGACTATATCCGGGGGAAAACACAGACGATTATATATAACACAAAAATATATGATGTGAAACTTCCCGAAAATGTTGGTGCATACGATGGCCGGATCAATCTCAACATCGGGAAGGTCACCTTCTATACTGAATATGCTCACAAGATCAATGATCCGTCAGCAATGAACAAATATATATATAAAGATGGAAATGGGCTGTTCAGCAATTTATCCTATTCTCAAAAAGGTTTTGGAGCTTCACTATCCGTTAAGATGATCGACAACATGAGCTTTAAATCCAACCGGAGCGTCACTTCAAACCAGCTTAGCATCAATTACCTTCCTACATTGACAAGGGAACATGCTTATAGCCTTTCAGCCATGTATCCATATGCCACACAACCTAATGGTGAATTCGGATTTCAGGGAACAGTCATTTATAATATTCCGAAAAGCACTGCCATTGGCGGAAAAACAGGATGGACTATAGATGTTAATTATTCCCAGGTTAATTCTAATGATAGCTACCCGGTTAATGATACAACACCTCTTGATGCCTCGGGTACCCTGGGACATAAGGTACATTTATTCAAGATGGGAAATACTATTTACTATCAGGATTTTAATGTCGAAGTCACAAAGAAAATTTCCAAAAAATGGAAAGGAATATTTTCCTATCTCAATCAGACGTATAATAAAGATATTATCGAAGGACATCTGAATGAATATGGGGATGTATATGCGAATATTGGTGTTGCTGATGTGACATACAACATAACCAGAAAATATTCACTACGGGGAGAACTGGAGGGTTTATGGACTAAACAGGACAAAGGAAACTGGATGGCAGGGCTGTTGGAATTTACCATTTCTCCTCAATGGTTCTTTTCCATTCAGGACCAATGGAATTATGGTAATTCCGATTCCAATCAGAGGATCCATTATTTCCTTGTCAATGCCGGATTTATTTATAACACTTCGAGGATCTCGCTTTCTTATGGACGTCAACGGGCAGGTCTTCTTTGTGTAGGTGGCGTTTGCAGATATGTTCCTGCTGCCAGTGGAGCAACATTAACGATTACATCCAGCTTTTAATGAACTCACCCCCGCCTTCGGTTTGGGGTTGTCTAATAAGTTGGAAAGTTAATGTTTCTCGCTGAGTTTCGCTGAGTTAAACGCAGAGTCACGCAAAGTTAAAACTCTTGTTTTCAATATTCTGCGAAAATCTGCGATTAATCTGCGGAAATCTGCGAGAAAAA